>NZ_VFMY01000001.1:2769932-3077702 GCF_006715305.1 Arthrobacter sp. SLBN-100 | reverse complement strand
AGAGAGGGCACCGCTGCGGTGAGACATGATGATAGGTCGTTCCAGAGAGGGCAGGATGGGCCGAAGCACACATTCGCCTATGTCTGATCCCATCATTGGCGTCCACCAGAGCGCGTAGCCTGCTCCTGCGGTAACCAGGGGCATAATTCCTTCAGTGCTGCCCAGTTCGATTCGGATATTGGGGCTGGTCCCTCTTTGGCTTAGTTGAGTTTCGAGCCACCGCCTGGAGGTCGACAGGCTGGGGTGCATGGTGACCAGACTCATGGCCGCGAGCTCCTCGACCCCGATTGGTTCGCTTGCATCTGATGAGCCGGGGGGAAGGAGGGCATTCAGGCGTTGGGTTCCCACCTGTTGACTCGTCAACTGTGCCGTAACCGGGGAAGAGACCGTTAGGCCAAGGTTGTAACGCCCGCTGCGGACTTCGGCGGCGATGGCATTATCGTCGGTTTCGGGGTAGACCCTCACGCCGACTTGAGGATATGCCCGGCGGAAGCCGACCAACGCCTCCAAAAGCCATCCCGCGGCAACCGCGGGAACGGCGACTATGTCCAGATGCCCGGCCGCCAGTCCCAAGACATCACGGACGCTTTCCTGCGCCACGGCGAAGTCACGGAGCACCTGTCGGGCCGGTTCCAAAAGGGCCAACCCCGCCGCAGTCAAAGCGAGCCCAATTGACGTCCTTTCAAACAGCTGGCCCCCAAATTCCTTTTCCAGCGAACGCAGGGCGACTGAGATGGTCGGTTGCGCTACGTGGAGCTGCGCAGCGGCCGCCGTCGCGCTTTCGTGCTCCGCCACGGCCAGGAAGTACTCAAGCTGTCGCCGTTCCATTGGAGCCTCCATAGAGAAAAGCTATCGGTTTCCTAGAAAATTATCATTGGACGCTATACAGCCGCGCAAGTAACGTGGATCACATGACGGATTCCACTAAGTCCTCGGGGCCGAACCTTCTCATCGTGATGTCTGATCAGCACGTTCCTTTCGCGTGTGGGGCCTACGGCAGCACCATGGCTCGGACACCGAATCTGGACGCCCTGGCTGAGCGCGGCACGGTCTTTGATGCTGCCTACTGCAACTCGCCCATCTGCGTTCCGTCCCGGGCTGCCATGGCCACGGGTCGGTATGTTCATCAGACCGGTAATCCCGATAATGCTTCCCCTTATTTAGGTACTGAGGCTGCCAGTTGGGGCCACCGGGCGACGCAGGCAGGCATCCCAACCACCACTATCGGCAAATTGCACTACAGGTCTGTTGAGGATGACACCGGATTCCCTGATCAGCGCCGGCCACTTCACGTCCGGGACGGCATGGGGGACCTGTTCCATACCCTGCGAAGCCTGCAGCCTCCCGCCCTGCAATTGCGGGCCGCCGTCGTTGACGCCCGGCCTGGCGAGTCTGACTACAGCCGCTTCGATCGTTCTGTCGCTTCTGAGGCAGCCAACTGGCTGCAGGAGCGGTCCTCACAGCAGGACCGGTGGCTGGGGAAAGTCTCATTTGTCACCCCGCACTATCCGTTCACTGTTCCGAAGGAATTCCTGGATCTGTATCCGCTCGAAACGCTGCCGCTGCCTCGGCGGAACGACCCACAGGAATGGGACCGGCATCCGGCGGTGGATATTTACCGGCAGGCCTGTGGCCTAGACCAGCCTCTGACCCGAGAGGAAACCCTGAAGGCGGTGCAGGCATACTATGGGCTGGTCAGCTTCATGGATGCGCAGGTCGGCATTGTCCTGGACGCTCTGGAGGAGACCGGCCAGGCCGATAACACCATCGTGCTTTATGTCTCGGACCACGGAGAACTGCTGGGCACCGACGGATTGTGGTTCAAAGGAACCATGGGCGAGGGTTCGGTACGCATCCCGACCATTCTTTCTGGGCCAGGAGTCCCCATCGGCCACCGTTGCGGCACCAACGTCAGCCTGATCGACGTTTTCCCCACGGTCCTCCACGCCCTCGGCTTGTCCCCCGCCCTTGAAGACGCCGATCTGCCCGGGCGATCGCTGCTGGGCATCGCCAACGAGCCGGATGATACGACCCGGACTGTTTTCAGCGAGTACCACTCGGCCAACTCCTACACGGGCTCGTTCATGATCCGCCGCGGCCCTTGGAAGTACGTCAACTACACCGGCTTCGAGGAACGGCTGTACAACCTGGAGTCCGACCAGTGGGAGGAGCACGATCTTGCCCCGGAACCGGCTTACGCCGATCAGCTGGAGCAGTGCCGGGCGGCTATGCGCGAGATCTGCGACCCAGATCTGGTAGACCAGCAGGTACGGGAACGCCAGCGGCAGCGGATCGAAGAATACGGCGGAGTCGCCAACGTCCTCAAGAAGCCTCTGATGGCCTACTCACCCGCCGCCAGTTCCTAAGCCCCGGCCTACCCAGCCAACCGAATTCCAGCCGGTCTAATCACAAAGGTGTGCAAATGTCCGCAACAACCGAAACCTCTCCTGCCCAGCTGCACATGGTGCGCAGGGCCGCCGTCGGCAGCGCCGTCGGCACCACAATCGAAGCCTACGACTTCCAGATCTACGGCGTAGCCTCAGCCCTGGTCTTCAGCACCGTCTTCTTCTCCAACATCCCTACCTCACTGGGCATTGTCTTTTCCTTTGCCACCCTCAGCGTAGGCTTCTTGGCCCGCCCCTTGGGCGCCATGATCTTCGGGCACTATGGGGACAAACTGGGACGCAAAAAGCTGCTGGTCATCTCCCTAATGGGAGCCGGCGGATGCACCACCCTGATGGGGTTGCTCCCCACCCATGCCCAGGTCGGGCTTTGGGCACCAATCCTGCTGGTCGCACTGCGCCTGCTCCAAGGCCTGTTCCATGGAGGCGAGCAGGGCGGCGCCGTACTGATGGCCGTCGAACACGCACCGGCCCACCGCCGCGGCTGGTACGGCAGCTGGGCCTTCCTGGGCAGCCCCGGAGGCACCCTGCTGGCGGCCGGGGTCATGGGCATCACCATCGCCACCACCGGTGAGAACTTCCTCACTTGGGGCTGGCGCGTGCCCTTTGTGATCAGCTTCATCCTGCTCGGAGTGGGTGTTGTCATTCGCGCGACCGTCACCGAAAGCCCGGAGTTTCAGAAGCTGAAAAAAACCGAGGGTCACGCAAAAGCACCTATGGTCGAGGTCATCAAACGATCCTGGCGCCTGGTCTTGGTATCCATCGGTGTAAACCTGGGTTTCAACGCTTTCGTGTGGGTACTCATCAGCTACTCACTGGCCTACGGGACCCAGTATTTGAAGCTCGACCGGGACTTCATGCTTCAAAGCACCCAGATCGGATCGGTGGCAATGATCATCTCAATCCTCCTCTTCGCTTGGCTCTCTGACCGCATCGGCCGGATGAAAGTCATGCTCGCCGGAGCCCTGTTCCTTGTCCTGTACCCCTTCCCGATGTTCGGGCTGCTCAACACCGCCCAACCTCCGGTGGTCATGACAGCGATGGTCATCGGCTTCATCGGCGCCTCGGCCGTGTTCGGGCCCCTGGCCGCATTCCTGGTAGAACTGTTTCCCACGAAGGTCGCCTACAGCGGAGTCTCGGTCGGCTACTCACTCGGCGCTGTCCTCGGTGGCGGCCTGGCACCCTTCATCGCCAGCCTCCTTATGGAAGGCTCCGGCGGGCAGTCCTGGACGGTGTCCCTGTACCTGGCCGCCGGCGGCGCCGTCACCCTCGTTTCGCTGCTGTTCCTGCGCTCCGTCCGGTCAGGCCGCCGGCAGGTGACAGCGACCCGCATTCAGCAGACCCAGCTCTCATGACTGCCGGTGCCCCGCACGGCAGCTGCTGCACACCCCGCACCACCTCTGCCGACACGACATTCCTCCCCCCTGCCGTAGCTCTCCTGTCTCGCGCGGAAATGCCACGCGGGAGAAGGGAAACTCAAACGGGTGAGGACGTGGTCATTCCCGCGGGGGCTTTCCAGATGGGGGATGCATTCGATGAGGGCTATCCCGCCGACGGGGAGACCCCGGTCCACACAGTGGCAGTATCTTCCTTCGCCGTGGATGCCACGTCTGTCACCAACACGCAATTCGCCAAGTTCATCGAGGCCACCGGATATCGGACTGAATCCGAACAACTCGGCTCCTCGGCCGTGTTCCATCTTCTCGTGCAGGCGAAGGAAGAAGACATCCTGGGCCCTGTGAACGGCGCCACCTGGTGGCTGACAGTGCGCGGGGCTGACTGGGCGCACCCCCACGGCCCCCGCTCAGCCTGGAAGGACTTCGCAGAACATCCGGTGGTCCACGTGTCCTGGAATGACGCCATGGCCTACTGCGCCTGGGGTGGACGGCGCCTGCCAACCGAAGCCGAGTGGGAGTATGCGGCACGGGGCGGGTTGGCCGGTAAGCGCTACGCCTGGGGCGATGACCTGCACCCCCAGGACGGCAAGCATCGCTGCAATATATGGCAGGGAGAATTCCCACTGCTCAACACCGAGGCCGACGGCTATCTGGGCACAGCCCCAGTCGGCAGCTTTCCGCCCAACGGCTATGGCCTGTACGACACGAGCGGGAACGTGTGGGAGTGGTGCCAGGACTGGTTCCTGCCCAAGTACTACCGAAATTCACCTGACAACGACCCCCAGGGCCCGACCATCGGTGCCGGACGTGTTATGCGCGGCGGCTCCTACCTGTGCCATGAGTCCTACTGCAACCGTTACCGCGTCGCCGCCCGCAGCTTCTCCCCCGCTGACTCTGCCAGCGGTAACTGCGGATTCCGCACCGCCCGGTCCCTGACATGAAGAAACCAGAGGAACAATGCACGTCGCTGAACGCTCGCAAGCTACCGAACGACTCCGGGCTGCCCTTCCCGGGATCGTCGAAACCGAACCCGGTGACCTGCTGGCCTACACTTCTGACCGCTCTGGCCACCGCTCCGACGGCGTGCCGGCAGCGGTAGTCCACGCGCGCACGATCGAGGACGTGCAGAAAACCTGCCGCATCGCCTCCGAAACCCGGACCCCCATCGTCACCCGTGGTGCCGGCACTGGCCTCGCCGGCGGCGCCATTGCCAGCCCCGGGGAAATTGTCCTCTCCACCCAGGCGATGGACCAGATCCTGGAGATCTCGGTCGAGAACCGACTGGCCGTTGTCAGGCCCGGGATCCTCAACGGAACCTTGAACCGTACCCTCGAGCAGCACGGCCTGTGGTGGGCCCCGGATCCCGCCAGCAGGGACATCTCCACCGTCGGTGGCAACATCGCCATGAATGCCGGCGGACTGCTGTGCGCCAAGTACGGGGTGACCCGGGAATCGGTGCTGGCCCTCAAGGTCGTTCTGGCAGACGGGCGCCTGCTGTCCGTCGGGCACCGCACGGTCAAGGGTGTCACCGGCTACGACCTCTGCGCGTTGATGATCGGCTCGGAAGGAACACTCGGCATCATCGTCGAGGCAACCCTGAAGCTGCAGCCCCTCGTCCGCGGTGACATCGTCACCATCGGAGCCTTCTTCGACAGCATCGAAGAAGGTGCACGTGCCTCCGCTGCCATCACAGGCGCCGGCCACGTCCCGGCGATCATGGAACTCATCGACCGCCGCACACTGGAGTGCGTGGCCCGATATACCGGCACTGATTTGCTTGCCCGGGGCGGGGCGTACTTCCTTGTCCAGTGTGACGGGCCCGACGCTGCAGAGACCGCACAACTAATTACCGACCTCATACAAACCGCCGGCGGCAGAGCAGAAACAACTGTCGATCCAGCCGAGGCTGAACACCTACTGGGCCTGCGCCGCCAAGCCTTCCCTGCCCTCGAAGCAATGGGCACCATGCTTGTTGAGGACATCGCTGTGCCCCGGGACATGATGAGCGCTGCCTTCGCCAAGATCCGTGAACTGGAGCAAAAGTACAGTCTCATCATCCCTACCACCTGCCACGCCGGTGACGGCAACCTGCATCCTACCTTTGTTTTCGAGGGCACCACCGTCCCGGAAACCATTTGGACGGCCGCCGGGGAGCTGTTTACCTACGCCTTGGAAGTCGGCGGCACTCTGACCGGCGAGCACGGTATCGGGCTGCTCAAGCGTGCCTGGCTCGCCGAGGAGCTCGGGCCCGACCAGTACGAGTTGCAGCGCCAAATCAAGGCGGTCTTCGACCCGGCCAACATCCTCAACCCCGGAAAAGTGTTCGCCGACAGCTAGCAGTCACCCCGCCTGACAGCCCTTCAAAGAAGAGAACGCCGTTACCACTACTGTGACAGTCTCCACCTCCTCCTACTTCACCCCGGCAGCCCCGACCGTCTCCACTGCCGTAGCCGAGGCGCTGGGAGAGCGCACTGGCCACCTCTTCGGGCTGATGGGCAACGGCAACGCCCACCTGATCAGCCACCTCACCCAGGCCGGTTTCCCCTACACGTCCGCCCGGCACGAGGCGGCAACAGTCACCATGGCGGACGCCTATCACCGCTCCACCGGCCGGATCGGGGCAGCGACCACCACCTACGGGGCTGGCTTCACCAACGCCTACACCGCCCTGGCCGAGGCCCGTCTGGCAAGAATCCCACTCGTTCTCGTCGTCTGCCCCGCTCACAGATCCGGTTAGCCTGGACCCGCTGCCAGCCAAACCGTCCTGGTCCGCCTCCACTCGGGAGACCGGCTCGGAGCCCTGTTCATGACCTCCGTCATGGCCGCGAACGCCTTCGCGAGTCCCTGGGATCTGGGCATCGCCGGCGGGTTCACCAGGGCCGGACCGACTGGAACTCGCGCAAGCCGCCGACGTCGTGCTGGTGGCCGGGGCATCGATGAACGCCTTCCAGCTCCGTTACGGAACCCTGTTCGGGCCGGACGCCAAGGTTATCCGGGTGGACAACGAACCCGACGCTGCCCACGCTCAGGTAACCGACTGCGTCCGCGCGGATCTGGGTCCTTTCCTTGAAGAACTCAACTCCCGCATCGAGAGCATTGAGCCGCAAGGCGTGTGGCGAGAGCGTGCCCCAGAGGTTGCCGGCCCCAGGTTTCGTTCCGCTGAACCAGTAGAAGACCCCTCCGAATTCGGCCCCGACGGCCGGCTTAATCCCCGCACCGTCGTGGCTGCCCTCGAGGACATCCTGCCCAAGGAACGCTCAGTGGTCATGGACGGGGGCCACTTCATGGGCTGGGCCCCAATGTACATGTCTGTGCCGGACCCCCAGGCCATGATCACGGTCGGCACCGCCTTCCAGTCCATCGGACTGGGATTCGGCTCCGCCGCAGGCGTCTCCGCAGCCAGGCCGGACCGCACCACCGTCTTCATCACCGGGGACGGCGGGGGACTCATGGGCCTGGCCGACTTCGAAACCTTCCTGCGCACCACCCGCCGCGGCGTGGTCGTAGTGCTAAATGATTCCGCTTACGGCGCCGAACTGCACCAATACGCCTCGAAGGGTCTGGATGACAAGGCCATGCTCATCGATGAAGTGGACTTCGCCGCCATCGGACATGCACTCGGAGCAGAGGGAACAAAAGCCCGGACCCTAGCCGACCTGACCACCTTGGACGACTGGCTAGCCACACATGACACCGGCGTTTTCGTCCTCGACGTGGCCATCTCCCAAAAAGTCGTAGTCGAATACATGGCCGCATCCCTGGAGAAGTCCGGCAACATGAAGGTGGCCGTCGCTTGACAGACGCCACAAAAACCCCGCAAAACAAACGCCGCAGCGGGTTCACCGTGGCGGCGGCGACCAGGGCGCCTCCTGCTGCCAGGATCGGCGTGATCCAGGGCAGCGGCAGGGGGATGTTGTGCCGCATGGAGCGTTCGACCTTGAAGTCACCGGCGGTGGATTTCCTCCGGGAATATAATCTGACTACGATCAGTTATGAGTGTAGTCATTGCCGCAGAAGTAGCAGTAAAGCTACTGTCCCTCAGCGGCCGAACATCTCGTCGCGGCGGTGATGCTCTGGAATATCGAATGCAAAGGACTAAACCCATGACGTCGTCTCCTCTTTGGCAACCGTTCACTCTTGGCCGCCTCGATCTTTCCCACCGGCTGGCGCTGGCACCGATGACCCGAAACCGAGCGAACCCCGATGGCACGCCGGGGGACCTGGCCGTCGAGTACTACGGGCAGCGCGCGTCGTTGGGATTGATCATTACCGAGGGAACGCAGCCGTCGGCGGATGGGCAGGGCTATATGAACACGCCGGGGATCTACACCCCTGCGCACATCGAAGGCTGGCGAAAGATCACCGACAACGTGCACGCCGGCGGTGGGGCGGTCTTCATCCAGCTCATGCACGTCGGCCGGATGTCGCACCCGGACAACACTCCCCATCACGGTCAGCCGGTGGCACCCTCGGCGATCCCCGCCGACCAGGAAATCTTCACGCCAACAGGGTTGCAGAAGACGCCGACGCCGCGAGAGCTAAGCATCGAGGATATCCGGGCCACAGTGGCTGAGTTCCGTCACGCCGCAGCTTCTGCCATCGCAGCCGGCGCCGACGGAGTCGAAATCCACGGCGCAAACGGCTATCTCTTGCACCAGTTCCTCTCCCCCAACGCCAACCACCGCAGCGACTCCTACGGCGGATCGGTAGAAAACCGCTCCCGGTTCGTGATCGAGATCGCCCAGGCTATGGCCGAGGAAATAGGGGCCGACAGGGTTGGCATCCGCCTCTCCCCATCCATGCCCCTGGGTGGAATCAACGAGGGCAACACCGAAAGCGTGCGCGCTCAGTACCGGCACCTGGTCGGTGAGCTCGCCACCCTGAACCTGGCCTACCTGCATCTTCACCATGTGGACGACGACGAACTCCTCCGCTCCCTCAGGGATCTTTGGCCGACGGCGGTGCTGGTGGTCCGCTACGGACGTAACCGTGAGCAGATCGCCGGTGACATCGAGGCCGGCCTTGCTGACATTGCCCCGCTGGGCCGTTTCGCGCTGGCCAACCCCGATATCGTCGAGCGCCTGCGTTCCGGCGCCCCTTTGAATGAGGTGGACCCCGCCACTGTGTACGGCGGCGGAGCAGCCGGATACACCAACTACCCGACACTTGCCCACGCCTGACCGGCTGCCCCCAAGCTTGCCCATCCTGCCTGCTCCCCCGGGAGTCAGGCGAGGGCAGCCCCACAAGCAACCTCAGCACCACCGCATCGGCCGGGTGCGGATGCAACCCCATAATAAGAAAGTTCGTGAAATGCCCCCACTCAAAGAAGCAGTCGTCCTCGTCACCGGTGCAAACGGCGGCATCGGAACCCACTTCGTCCACGACGCCCTCGCCCGCGGCGCCAGCAAGGTCTACGCCACCGCGCGCACCCCCCGAACCTGGGAGGACGAGCGCATCGTTTCGCTCACCCTCGACGTCACAGACTCCGCCTCCATTCAGGCCGCCGTCGAGGCCGCAGGGGACGTCACAGTGTTGATCAACAACGCCGGGGCCAGCGTGGCGAGCCCGGGAATCCTTACCCACACCGACGCGGAAATCCGGAACAACGTCGAGACGAACTTCCTCGGCCCACTGTTCCTCGCCCGCGCCTTCGCACCGATCCTGTCCGCGAAGGATGACTCGGTGATCATCGACATCCACTCAGCAATGAGCTGGTACGCCGTCGGCGGCATTTACAGCGCCACCAAGGCCGCCCTCTGGTCCGCGACCAACTCGCTGCGCCTGGAACTCGCCCCCGAAGGGGTCCATGTGGTGGGCGTCCACGTCGGGTACGTCGACACGGCGATGGCTGCGAACGCCACCGACCCCAAGATGGACCCGGCCGATCTCGTGCGCAAAGTTATGGATGCCGTCGAAGCCGGCGAATACGAGGTCCTGGCCGACGAGACCTCCGTTCAGCTCAAAGCCGGACTCAGCGCCCCCATCGAGGCTCTCTACCCCCAGTTGGCCGCCAAGACCGCCTAGAACACGCGTGGCGCCGTGGTCATGAAACCACCGCACATGACCACGGCGCTTCCCCAACCAGGGTCATCAAACGCCATGCGCTACCCCGAGCAGGCCTCCCCTTGACAAGTATATGAGTGCGGTCATTATTGATTGTCGTCAGTCATTATTTGTCCCGCTAACCGAAGGAAATGCCGGTGCAGACCACGTGCCCGCGCGGCAGCGGGGACCCCGTCGCTGCACCAATGGCATCAGCTATCAACACCACGCCCAGAAGGAGCATCACGGCATGCGAGCATTCGTCGTCACCAAATACAGGGAGCCGCTGCGCGAGGCGGACGTCCCCGAGCCAATCGTCGGGGACGGCGATGTTCTCGTTCAGGTGCAGGCCGCGGGCCTGAACCAGCTGGACGAGAAGATCCGGCTGGGTGAGTTCAAGCAGATCCTGCCTTACAAACTCCAGCTGATCCTTGGCAACGACGTCGCCGGCACCGTGCTGCAGGTCGGGGCAAAGGTGCGCGGGTTCAAGCCCGGCGATGAGGTCTACGGCCGCCCCGACAAGGACCGCATCGGCACCTTCGCCGAGCGCATCGCCGTCGCCGAGGAAGACCTTGCACTGAAGCCGGCATCGGCCAGCATGGAGGAAGCGGGCTCACTGCCGCTCGTGGCGCTGACCGCATGGCAGGCCCTCATCGACCGGGGCAACGTGCGACCCGGACAAAAGGTTCTAATTCACGCCGGCGCCGGCGGGGTCGGCTCGATCGCAATCCAGCTCGCCAAGCACCTCGGCGCGACCGTTGCAACCACCGCAAGCAGCTCCAACGCCGGCTTCGTGCGTGACCTCGGGGCGGACATCATGATCGACTACCGCACCCAGGACTTTGAGCAGTTCCTCAGCGGATACGACCTCGTGCTCGACAGCCTCGGCGGGGAGAACCTCGAGAAGTCACTGCGCATCCTCAAGCCCGGCGGCAAGGCCATCGGGATCTCCGGCCCGCCGGATCCGGCATTCGCTCGCAAAGCCGGACTGAATCCCGCGCTCCGCCTGGCAATCGCTCTACTCAGCAGCAAGACTCGGCGGCAGGCCAGGAAGCTCGGCGTCAGCTATGAGTTCCTTTTCATGCACGCCAGCGGGGACCAACTGCGCCAGATAAGCGCCCTGGTCGACGACGGCGTGCTGCGCCCCACCGTAGGAAGGGTCTTCAGCTTCGACCAGACCCCGGAAGCGCTGCAGTCCCTGGCCGCAGGCAGCATCCGCGGCAAAGCAGTGGTCGCCCTGACCCACTAACCCCAACCAGTCTTTCCCCCCTCACAAACCATGTAGGAGAAGAACCGCCATGGACAACACCGGCACTCCGCACGGCACCCTCGTTACCTCGTACGCGAAGGCACCCACCAAAGCCCTCACCGCCGGTGACACCACCTACGCCTATCGCGAGCTGGGGCCCAGGGGCGGCATTCCTGTCGTGTTCTTCGTGCACCTCGCCGCCACCTTGGATAGCTGGGATCCCCGCATCATCGACCCCATCGCGAAGAACCGCCACGTCATCACCTTCGACCAGCCCGGCGTCGGCGCCTCCACCGGGCAGGTTCCCAACAACATCGAAGCAATGGCGGACGACGCCTACACCTTCATCAACGCCCTCGGGTTCGACAAGATCGACGTCTTCTCCTTCTCCCTCGGCGGCATGATCGCCCAGGACCTGGCCCTCAAACATCCCGACCTCGTCCGCAAGCTCGTGTTCACCGGAACCGGCCCGCGCGGCGGAAAGGATATCGAAAAAGTGGTCGGCACCACCTACTGGGACATCCTCCGGGCAACCCTGACACGGTCAGATCCCAAGGAGTTCCTCTTCTTCAACCGTAACGTCACCGGTAAACCAGCAGCGAAGGCATTCACCATGCGCCTTCAGGAGCGCATTATCGACCGGGACAAGCCGATCAGCACCCGCGCATTCCAAACGCAGCTGAAGGCAATCCAGGCGTTCGGCCGCTCCGCACCCTCGGACCTGTCGACGCTCACGCACCCCACCCTCATCGCAAACGGCGACAACGACCGTATGCTGCCATCCGCCCTCTCTGAAGATCTGCACCGGCGCATCAAGGGATCCGAACTGATCATCTACCCCGGCTCGGGCCACTGCGGCATCTTTCAGCACCACGACAAGTTCGCACCCGCCGCCGTCGAATTCCTCGCCAACTGACTCACGCTCAGAACTTCTACGTCTCATCATCGACAGTTCGCCAACACCGTGGCCGCGATAGCTTCTTTACCAGCAGTTCGGTCAAGCAGCCTTCCCACCAGGTGATACCGGTGGCTTCGGAAACTCACCCTTGTGACATAGGCGCCGCGCTCCCCAACATGAGACACAGTCCAGCCCTCCCACCGCTACAAGTAGACAGGCCGGGGTCCTTGACTCTCCCTAGTCGTTATACTCATAACTGAGTTCAGTCAGTTTACGGAGGAACCTTCATGCCCGTCGCACCCCAGCCGCTCGGACGACGCGAGCGGAACAAACAGCAGAAGCTCGACCGCATCATCGCCGCGGCCAGTGCACTGTTCGCGGAACACGGGGTCGAGGATGTCACAACCCAGCAAATCGCGGACAAGGCCGACATCGGCACCGGAACCCTGTTCCTTTACGCAAAGACCAAGGGAGAACTCCTCCTGCTCGTACAGAACGCGCACTACGCGGAAGCACTGGAGCGGGGCCGGGCCGAGGCTGAAACTATCCCGGATGCACTGGATGCAGTGATGGCCATCGTGCGGCCGATCGTGGAGTGCAACCGCGTCCAGGTCGACAACGGGCGCACCTACCTGCGCGAGATGGTCTTCGGGGACCCGACGGAGCCACGCCACAGTGAAGCCCTCGCCATCGTTGCGCAGACCGAGGAAGCAACCGCCGCCGTCCTGGGCCGGGATGAATTTGTCAGTGCCAATGATGCCGCAACAACCGCACGGACCGTCTCCGCGATCATGTTCCTCAGCATGGCAGCGAGTGCGAACCCCGCTACTCGCATCGACGATATTGTGCAGGACATCAGGACCCAGATCCGGCTGCTCCTGCCTCGCTGAACCAAGAACCTTCACCTATCGCCGTCAGACTTGCCGGTGTCAGCCGGAACTACACCCCAACCTGACGTCAGGCAGCTGACTCGAACATCGTCAGGATAGGGTCCCTCAGGCCCTTTCTTACGCTCACCAGTGAACGGTCAAGACCCTAACCTGATGGATGGCCGTTAGGAGAACCACCGGACACCGCTGACCATAAAGCCAGGCCGTCCCTGCCTCAGTACTCACCTTTGATCATGAAGTACGAACCCCGGATCACGCCTGCAAGCTTCGACTTCTGGCGCGCGAACTTGAAGGTTGATGCCAGTTCCTCCGGAACGTCCATGCCGTCGGAGAGCTTGAAACCAACAGCCCGTTTCGCCCCGTCCTCGAGGCCGTACATCACGTTGATCGCCAGGCCGGACTCGTAGAACACGTACGCCATCCGCAGCCCGTCCACTTCGAAGGAAGACACTTCGAGTGGACGGGACGAGATGACGAGATTGCGCTCGGCGGAGAGGATGTTATTCACATACTCGACCGTCTGAGGCGCCTCGTCGGCGGGAGTGACGGTGAAATCGTGGTCGTACTTGTTCTTGTAGTACCGCGCCTCGTTGGCGCGCAGCCCGGCCAGCGCCTCCGCCACGGGTGAGGATTCCAAACCAGCGGTGGAGACGTTCTTGAAATCAACGGTGTATGCCAACGGATCCTCCTGGGAAGTTCCAGCGCAGCCTACACGAGGTTCTCGACCAGCGAGACGTCCCGCACCGCACCCTTGTCGGCAGACAGGGCCATGGCGGCGTAGGCGCGCAGGGCCGGGGAAACCTGGCGGTCCCGGTTCTTGGCCTTGTAACCGCCATTGGCTTCCAGTTTTTCGCGGCGTTCGGCGAGGATCTCGTCGGAGACCTCCAGCTGGAGGCTGCGCGTCGTGATGTCGATGCTGATGATGTCGCCGTTCTCCACCAGGGCGATCGTCCCGCCGGAGGCAGCCTCCGGGGAGATGTGCCCGATTGACAGGCCGGAGGTGCCGCCGGAGAAGCGGCCGTCCGTAATGAGGGCGCACTTCTTGCCCAGGCCGCGGCCCTTGAGGAACGACGTCGGGTAGAGCATTTCCTGCATGCCCGGGCCGCCACGGGGGCCTTCGTAGCGGATGACCACTACGTCGCCTTCCTTGACGGCCTTGTTCAGGATCTTTTCCACGGCTTCGTCCTGGGACTCGCACACCACGGCCGGGCCCTGGAAGGTCCAGATGGATTCGTCCACGCCGGCGGTCTTCACCACGGCACCGTCGATGGCCACGTTGCCGCGGAGCACGGCCAGTCCGCCGTCCTTGGAGTAGGCATGCTCCACGGAGCGGATGCAGCCTTCCGCGGCGTCGGTGTCCAGGGAAGTCCACTCGTTCGACTGGGAGAACGCGGTGGAGGAGCGGACGCCGCCGGGAGCCGCGCGCCACAGGGCCTTCGCTTCTTCGGTGGCCTTGCCGCCGCGGATATCCCAGTCATCCAGCCAGCCATCCAGGTCGGCGGAGTGCACAGAGTGGACGTCCTTGTGCAGGAGCCCGCCGCGGTTCAGCTCACCCAGCAGGGCGGGGATGCCGCCGGCCCGGTGCACGTCCTCCATGTAGTAGGTCTTGTCCTTGGCGACGTTCGGGGCCACCTTTGCCAGGCAGGGCACCTGGCGGGACTTGGCGTCCATCTCGGCCAGGCCGTAGTCCACCCCCGCTTCCTGGGCAGCGGCCAGCAGGTGCAGGATGGTGTTGGTGGAGCCGCCCATGGAGATGTCCAGGGCCATGGCGTTGTCGAACGCCTTCGCGGTGGCGATGGAGCGGGGCAGCACCGAGTCGTCGTCGCCGTCGTAATAGCGCTTTACGAGCTCGACGACGGTAGCGCCGGCCTTCTCGTACAGCGCCTTCCGTGCGGTGTGGGTGGCCAGCACTGAGCCGTTGCCCGGCAGGGCCAGGCCGATCGCCTCGGCCAGGCAGTTCATGGAGTTGGCGGTGAACATGCCGGAGCAGGAACCGCAGGTGGGGCACGCGTTCTCTTCGATGAGGTTGATGTCAGCATCAGAGATGGACTCGTCCACAGCGTCGGCAATGGCGTTTACCAAGTCCAGGGAACGCACGGAGCCGTCGGTCAGGGTCACGCGGCCGGCCTCCATGGGACCGCCGGAGACGAACACTACGGGGATGTTCAGGCGCAGCGCGGCCATGAGCATTCCGGGGGTGATCTTGTCGCAGTTGGAGATGCACACCAGGGCGTCGGCGCAGTGGGCATTGACCATGTACTCCACCGAGTCGGCGATCAGGTCACGCGAAGGCAGCGAGTACAGCATGCCGCTGTGGCCCATGGCGATGCCGTCGTCCACGGCAATGGTGTTGAACTCGCGCGGCACGGCGCCGGCGGCGAGGATCGCGTCAGAGACGATCCGGCCCACAGGGGCGAGGTGGGTGTGCCCTGGGACGAACTCCGTGAAGGAGTTGGCGACGGCGATGATCGGCTTGCCGATGTCCGAGGTGGCGACGCCGGAGGCCCGCAGCAGTGCGCGGGCTCCGGCCATGTTGCGGCCATGGGTGACAGTGCGGGAACGAAGAGGAGGCATGCTACCGATCCTGCCGTACCCGGCCAAAGGGCGGAAGACAGTGCTGATACTAGTAGTAGGAGTACCCGGGTACTAGTGTTAGATGCCGTGAAAGAGGCAGGCGAGAAGCGCAAGGAACTGGGCCTGTTCCTGCGGGCACGCCGGGACCAGGCCCTGCGGTCCGAGTATGGATTGCCGCCCGTCGCCCGCCGGCGCGAGCGGGGGCTGCGGCGGGAGGAGATCGCCTTTCTTTCCGGGGTCAGCGTCACCTGGTACACGTGGCTGGAGCAGGGACGGGACATCAGGCCTTCCCGCGAAGTCCTGGAGGCCGTGGCAAGGACCCTGCACCTCTCGGAGACCGGGCGTTCCTATGTCCTGTCACTGGGCGGTTATTCGGCGCCCGTCACCGCCGGTCCGGTGGCTGCCGACGCCCCTGCCCACATCCAACGGCTCCTCGACGCCCTCGGCCCCAACCCCGCCTTCGCGCTGGCACCGGACTGGAGCGTCACCGGCTGGAACAGGGCCTACGCCGCGCTGTATCCCAACATCGCCAATGTTGCCGCCCCGGAGCGGAACCTGCTGTGGCTGGTCTTCACGGACCCGTACGTCCAGGAGCTGCTCCCGGACTGGGACGTCACCAGCAGGCGGTTCCTTGCCGAGTTCCGGGCCGAAGCAGGGCAGCGGCTCGGCGATCCGGACGTGGCCTACCAGGTGGAGCGGCTCAAGGCGACCAGCCCGGAGTTCAAGGAGGGCTGGGACCGGTACGACATCCTCGGCTTCGAATCCCGTGAACGCTTGTTCCACCACCCGGCGGTGGGCGTCCTCCGGCTCGAACACCATCAGGTGTCACCCTCGGACCGGCCTGACCTCCACATCGTGGTCTACACCCCCGCGCCGGACAGCGACGCGGCAGAGCAGATCCAGCGGCTCCTTTCAGCGGGCAGCTAGCTACCACCAGCTGCCCAGCCACCCGCTCTACGAGTCCGTGTGCCTGCCGGTGAGCTTGTCGCGGATCCGGTCCACCATGCCGACGCCCGCCCCCAAGGTCTTGTGGAACAACTCCGAATGCGGGGCGCTCGGGTGGGGCCGTGTCGGCGCCAGCTTCTTCGCTTTCTCCACCTTTTCGCCGATGTCAACGAGTTTCTCACGGGGGATGTGCAGGCGGAGCTTGGGAAACTGTTCGGTTTCCTCGTCATTGGCGTGATGGCTCAGCTGGTCTTCGAGCTCCTGGACCAGTTCCAGGAAGGTCTGGTCGGAAGGCTCCACCTTCTCCAGCCGCTTCATCAGCTTGACGATCTCGTCGTGCTCTTTTTTGTCGTGTTCCACTTCGTCCTTGCCGTTGGGCACATGGTCCTCAACGGCGGGATAGACGTACATCTCCTCGGCCACGGCATGGCGCATCACCTCCGCGATCAAAGTGTCCGCCAGGTCCCTGCGCTGGCCGTCCCCGGGCGCACTCTTAATCTGCCCGATCAGCGCAATCATGTCCTGGTGGTCACTGGTCAGGATGTCCACGACGTCCACGTTCATTCCGGCGGAATTGGTATCACTCATGAGCTTGTCCTCCTCCTGGATCGCTCCCTGTAAGCGACGTAAGAGGGTCAAATTACCACGCGGCAACAACGCGATCCAGAGGTGGAAATCCACCGTAACCACTGAACGAATGGGCTAACTACCTTGCGCCGCAAGCTGGCGCATCAGATCGTCCCACAGCGCGGCACCGTCCACCTGGCCGTGAACTGCTGTCCCTGGGGCAACCCGCCTGGCAGGCGCATCGACGCCTGGCAGGAACGCCACCAGAACGCTGTCACCGAGCGTCAGCGTTCCGCCCAGTTGCACGAATGGCGGAACGTCGAGCAGGCGCTCCGCCAGCCAGGAGCCGACTGCCGACACGGCTGCGAGCTCATTTTTGACTGCATCCACCGCAATGGTCATTCGCGAGTACTCCTCCGAGGGGATCCTCACAAGAGGGATCCCTGACGCCAAGACCTCCGTTGCAGCGTCGAGGTCAGTGTCTGAGTTGTACTCTCCCCGATCCGCTTCAGCCAGCGTTCCACCCACCCACACCAGCATCGCCCTGCGAGCGAGTGGCGGGTCAAGCCGCAGCGCGGCAGCGATGTTAGTCAGTGGTCCTCCACAGAGAATTGTGGTCCGCTCGAAGCGTGAGGACTCCTCAGCGATTGCGCGTGCCGCCGGGCTCACCTGCTCGGGCGTGACCCCGGTGGCCTCCGCACCCGTGATCACCCGTACACCGCTGAGCCCCATCAACTCCAGGAGTTGCCCGGCAAGTTCTGCACCGCGGCCGGCCGTGGTTGCAGGGTCAGCACCTGCAGCTTCGGCCAGTCCCGGATCCAGAGGAGACGTCGTCACCAGGACGGTCATATCCGGGCCGGAACGCAAGAGGATATGTGCGAGGGACACGAGGCCGTCAGGATCGCCACCGAAGTCGTTATCCACCACGAGCAGTTCTCCGGCTGTATTAGCCGCAGCTGCCACAGCGCCTACAACCCCTTCGAAACGGCCAGCGCAACTGGCGAGCTGAAGCGGTGCGTGCCGCCGCCGACGGTGTGCTGCCCGCCGCCCGGAAGTACGACGCCGGCCTCCACTCCCCCAGGTACCGTCACCTCGAGGTGGAACGAACCGTCGTCGAGCTTCCATTCCACGCGGACGGTTCCATGCGGTGTCTTCAGGGATGTCTTCGCCCAGTCGATGCCTTCGCCCGGCACCGGCGCGATCCGTATCTTGCTGTAACCGGGTGCGAGCGGGCTGATGCCACCGATTCCCTTGTGCATCCAATCGGCAACGGCACCCAGGGCGTAGTGGTTGAAGCTGGTCATCTCGCCCGGGTTGATGGTGCCGTCCGGAAGCATCGAGTCCCAGCGCTCCCACACGGTGGTGGCGCCCATGGTCACGGGGTAGAGCCAGGACGGGCAGCCCTGTTCCAGGAGCAGGCGGTAGGCCTCCCCGCTGTGGCCAGTGTCCGTGAGGGCGCCGGTGATGAAGGGGGTGCCGGCGAAACCGGTGGAGACGCGGAAGTTGTTTTTCCGGACCAGCTCGGCGAGGCGTTCGCCCGCGAAGTCAACGTGCTCGGGGCTGGGCAGGATGCCAAAGGCAATGGCGAGCGCGTAAACGGTGGTGCAGTCGCTCTGGATGGTGCCGTCCCCGGCAACATAGTGCTTCAGGAAGGAGGCCTGAACCCGGGCCGCCAGCTGCTCGAAGTACTCGGCATCCTCCTGGTGTCCCAGCAGCCGTGCCGTTTTGGCGGTGATGGAGGCGGTGCGGAACATGCACGTGGTGGCCACAACGCCGGTGTCCGCCTTCGCGTCCCACGGCTTGTCCGGATCTGCGTCCGGGTCCAGCCAGTCGCCGAACTGGAAACCCTGGTCCCAGAGTCCGGTGGGAGACAGCAGGCCTTCCGCCCGGCGCGTGTGCGACGTCATCGATTCGTACTGGTTCCTCAGCACGGTGTCATCACCGTAGGCCTCCCACAGCGCCCACGGCACCCAGACGGAGGCTTCGCTCCACAGGGCTGATGATTCCGGCGACGGGAACTCGGCCGGCTGCGGGCAGTACTTGAGGGCATCAGGGACGGTGATGGGCACCAGGCCGTCCGCCGCTTTCTGCTCGGCAGCCAGGTCCAGCAGCCAGTCCTGCAGGAAGCCCTTGACGTCGTAGAGGAACGCCGCGGTCGGCGCGAAAACACCGATGTCGCCGGTCCAGCCGAGCCTCTCATCACGCTGCGGACAGTCCGTGGGCAGGTCCAGGAAGTTGCCCCGCAGGCCCCAGACGATGTTGCGGTGCAGCTGGTTCACCAGCTCGTTGGAGCACTCGAACGTGCCGGTTCGTTCCAGATCGGAGTGGACCACCACGGCCTCCAGCGAGTCCGCGGTCAACGTGCCCGGCCAGCCGGAAACCTCGGCGTAGCGGAAGCCGTGGAACGTCTTGGTGGGCTCAAAGAAGTCCTCGCCGCCGGACAGGATGAACGTGTCCGCGGCCTTGGCGGAGCGCAGCGGGCGGACGCCGAGCTCGCCGTCCTCCAGTACTTCGGCGTGGCGCACCGTAATAACCTGCCCGGCCTCGCCTTTCACGGTGAACCGCAGCCAGCCCACCAGGTTCTGGCCGAAGTCCACGAGCACCTTGCCGCTGGGTGACGTGAAGATTTGCTGGGGGTTGACGACGGCGGTGCGCACCACGGGCGGGCCCACCGGCTCGGCCAGCCGGTCGACGTCGAACTCCAGCGTGTGCACGCCGGCCCAACCGGCAGGCGTGCCGGCGTCAAAGCCTGGCTCCGCCCAGCCGGGCTGGTTCCGGCGGGCGTCGATGGTCTGGCCGTCATAGAGGTCGTTGAAGGTGGTGGCGGAGGGGCCGGACTGCCAGGAGGAATCCGAAGCGACGGACTGGACGTAACCGTCCTCGAATTCGATGTCCAACTGCCCGAAGAAGCCCAGCTCACTCCCATAGAGATTGGACATGCCATGCCAGGCGAGGCGCCCGCGGTACCAGCCATTGCCCAACTCGACGCCCAGGACGGTGGTGGGCTGCACCAGCGCCGTCACGTCGTAGCTGCGGTAGCGGAGCCGCCACTCGTACGAGCTCCAGCCGGGGCTCAGCACGTCGTTACCCACCGGAACCCCATTGATCAGCGCCTCGTAAATGCCGTAGGCAGTGGCCCGCAACGTCGCCTTGGCGACTGCACCGTGCCCCTCAGCGAGCTGGAATTCCTTGCGCAGGAGCGGGGCGCCGTCGAAGTCTTCGTCGGGGGTGATCATGGCTGCTTGCCAGGGTGCCAGTGGCATGTGGTGGTGTTCCGTTCTGCTGGCCGCCACGAGGTGGCGGAAGGTCAGTTGCTAAGGAAAGGCGGTCAGGAGGCGTAGTGGCAGGCGACGTCGGAGCCGCCCACCGTGCGAAGGGCCGGGCGTTCGGCGGCGCACCTGTCCGTCGCCAACGGGCAGCGCAGCCGGAAGGGGCAGCCGCCGGGCCTGGGCACCGCGGCCGCGCCCGTGCGCACACCGAGCGACTCGCGGGCCTGCCGGCGCGCGGCCTGCTCCGCGGGGCGCGGCACCGGTGACGCTGCCACGAGGGCCCGGGTAAACGGATGCTTCGGATTCTCGGTGACAGCCGCTGCAGGTCCGCTTTCCATCACCTGCCCGCGGTAAAGGACCACCACGCGCTGGGCCAGGAACTGGACCACCGCGATGTCGTGGGCGATGAAGAGGTAGCCCAGGCCGCGCTCGTCTCGCAGGTCGGCCAGGAGGTTCAGCACCTGCGCCTGCGTGGAGAGGTCCAGGGCGCTCACGGCTTCGTCGCAGACCACCAGGTTGGGATCGCAAATGAGGGCGCGGGCCACGGAAATCCGCTGCCGCTGGCCGCCGGAGAACTGGCTCGGGTACCGGTCCACGGCTTCGCGGGGCAGGCCCACGCGTTCCAGCATGTCCTCGGCGCGCTGCCTGGCCTCGGCGGCGGACACACCACGGAGCCGGAGCGGTTCTGCCAGTGAGGATCCCACGCTGTTGCGGGGGTTCAGGGAGGAGTTGGGGTCCTGGAAAACGGCCCGCAGTTCCCCGCCCAAGGCCCTGCGCTGGGACGCGCCGGCCGAGGTGATGTCCTTGCCTTTGTAGGTGATGGACCCGCCGGAGACCCTCTGCAGGCCCAGGATGGCTTTGCCGATGGTCGATTTTCCGGAGCCGGACTCCCCCACCAGTCCCACGGTTTCTCCGGGAGCAATGCTGAAGCTGACACCGTCGACGGCGGCGGGTGCGGCGGCTGCCTTGCGGCCCCGCCCGTACCGGACCACCAGGTCCTTGACCTCCAGCAGCGGCTGGGCGGCAGCGGGCAGCGGTGCTTCCGGGCGTACCGAGGTTGCGGTGCTCATGCGGGATCCTTTTCAACAGTTCGGGTTGCAACAGCCGGAGCTTCCACCAGGTTTAGGACATGGTGACTGGGTACATCGGTGGCCACCCAGTCCAGGCCTTCGACGGCGAGTTCGTCCGCTTTGACGCAGCGCACCACGCCGTCACCCGCGCCGGAGGGCAGCAGCGGGACGGGCACCATGCAGGCAGAACCGGCGAACTGGCAGCGCGCGGCGAACCGGCACGTGCTGGGCCAGTCCTTGGGCTGGGGAACCTGGCCGCTGATGGTGGCCAGCCGCTCCGGCATGTCCGCGGCGTGGTTGGCGTGCGGGTCGGCGGCCAGCAGGGCCAGGGTGTAAGGGTGGCGCGGATTGTCCAGGATGCTGTCCGTCCGGCCGTTCTCCACCACCTCGCCTGCGTACATCACGGCCACCTGGTCGCAGAGGTCGGCCACCACGCCAAGATCGTGCGTCACCATCACTACTGACATTCCGGTGTCCTTCACCAGGCTGCGCAGCAGCGAGAGGATCTCGGCCTGCACGGTGACGTCCAGCGCGGTGGTGGGTTCGTCCGCCACCAGCAGGCGGGGACGGCCGGAGAGCGCCAGGGCAATGGCCACGCGCTGGGCCATGCCGCCGCTGATCTGGTGCGGGTAGGTCTTCAGGATGCGCGCGGCGTCCACGATGCCCACCTTTTCCAGCAGGGTCAGGGCCTCGGCCTTCGCTTCGGCCCTGCCCATCCCCCGCAGGCGCCGGATCGCGGCGGTGAGCTGGTAGCCCACGGTGAACATGGGGTCCAGGGCGCGCATGGGTTCCTGTGAGATGAGGGCGATGTCGCGTCCGCGGATGCCTTCCATGTCCTTCTCGGTGGCCGCGGCCAGGTTCTTGCCGTTCCAGAGGATCTGTCCGCCGGTCACGGAGACCCCGGAGGGCAGCAGGCCCAGGAGGGACAGCGCCGTCATGGTCTTGCCGCAGCCGGACTCGCCCACCAGGCCCAGGACGGTGCCGGGTTCGACGTCGAAGGAGACGTCCGTGACCAGGCGGACCCCCTTGCCTGCACCCACAGAGTCAACGCCGACGGACAGATTGCGGACGCTGAGCGTGTCCTTCGCGGAATCCTGGGGAGCGGGAGCTGCCGCGGCGACAGCAGCCGCGATCGCCGCGACGGCCTTGGCCCGCTGCCGCCGCGCTGCGGCGGAGGGCAGGTGCGAGGCGGTGGCGTTCGGTGCCTTGCCGAGGGCGTTGCCGATGGCGTTGGCGGCCAGGACCGTCAGTGCCAGCACGGCGCCGGTAGGAACCATGAGCCAGGGGGCGTCGTAGACGTGCTGGGAGGCGCCCTGGATCATGCCGCCCCAGCTCGGCTGCGGAATGGGCGGGCCGAAGCCGATGAACGCCAGTCCGGCTTGGATGAGCATGCCGACGGCGAAGATCAGGGCGGCCTGGACCACGATGGTGTTGGTCAGGCCGGGCAGCACGTGCCGGAGGCTGATACCGGCAGGACTGACGCCGTCCACCTTGGCGGCGTCAACGTACAGCTGGGACTGCAGTGACTTCGCCTGGCCCAGCATCACCCGGTAGATGCCCGCGGAGATCAGCACACCCAGGATTCCCATGATCATCGGGATGTTGGTTCCCACGGCACCGATCACGGCCAGGATGATCACCGTGCCGGGCAGAGACATGATGATTTCGGTGACGCGGCTGATGACGTTTTCCACGCGTTCCCCGGCGGCTGCGGCCAGCATCGCCAGGAGGGTTCCGAGGCCGACGGCGACAATCACCGTGATCATGGACGTCCCCAGCGTGCCGGCTGCCGAGGCGAAGATGCGGCTCAGGAGGTCCCGGCCCAGTTCGTCGGTACCGAGCCAGTGGGCGGCGGTGGGTCCGGACAGGACGGCGGTGAAGTCCTGGTCCTCTGTCTTGAAGGGCAGCCACAACGGCGCGGTGAGGGAGGCGACCACGAGCGCGGCCAGCCAGATCACGCCGGCGATGCTCGCCGGTGAGGCGAACAGCTTGCTGCCGGAGAATTTCTTCGCCGCGCTTTGGCGCGGGGCCCTGGGAAGGACGGCAGCCGCCGTCGGCTCCGCGGAGTCTGCAGGTGCGGGGGCAACGTTGGGAATCATGAGGCACGCAACTTCGGGTCGAGGAACTTGGTGGCGAGTTCCAGCACCAGGTTCACGGCGACCACCACAACGGTGGCGATCACTACGACGCCCTGGACGGACGGGGCGTCATGGGTGCTGACGGAGTTCTGGACGGCCTGGCCCAGGCCCGGCATGGCGAACAGCTGCTCCGCGATGACGGAGCCGCCGAAAAGCTGGATGAACTGCAGCGCGATGGCGGCCACGATGGGGAGGCTGGCGTACCGCAGGGCGTGGACATAGAGGATTTTCCAGGTGGGGGTGGCGGTGGCCCGGAGGGTACGGATGTGTTCCTGCTGGAGCGCCTCGAGCATGGAAGCCCTGGTCTGGCGGGCGATGAACGCGCCGCCGCCCACGGCCAGGGTGATCACCGGCAGCGCCAGGGACAGTGCCCAGTCCTGGGGTGAGACCTCGAAGGGAACGTAGCCGGTGGCCGGGAAGACGGAGGACTGGACGGCCAGCAGGTAGACGAAGATGATGCCGATCCAGAAGGCCGGCAGGGCAACGGCCATGCCGGCGACGCCGCCGATGATGCGGTCCACGATCCCGCCCCGGACCGCGGCGGTGACGCCCAGCGCGATGCCGAGGATCCCGCTGAGCAAGGTGGCGCCGGCGGCAAGGGAGGCGGTGACGGGGAGCCTGCTGGCCAGGTCCGCGCTGACGGAGCGTCCGTCGATCAGTGAGATACCGAGGTCACCCTGGACTGCTGCGCCGAGCCACGTGAAGAACTGGGCCAGGAGGGGGTCTGACCAGCCGAGGCGCCGGTTGACTTCGTCGATGGCTTCCTGGGAGGCGCCGGCCCCGAGGGACACGGCGCCCGGGCTGCCGGGCATTGCGTGCACCAGCAGGAATGCCAGCACTGCAACCACCAGCACGGTGGCCAGCGCCATCAGCAGGCGCTTGGTGATGAATAGTGCCATGGTGACCTCCATCGGTCAGGCCTTGCCGGGCGGGCCCTCCTTTTTGGTGAGGAGGGCCCGCCCGGCAGGTGCGGGTATTAGCTGGCCGGCTTGTAGGACGAGAGGAGCGGGTAGGCGTTGGTGCCGGCGAACTCCACCGGCGCCACCTTCTTGGTGTTGTAGGCCTGGTTGGTGAGGGCCTCGTACAGCGGGATCATCCAGCCGGATTCCACCAGGCGGGTGTTCAGCTTGGTGGCCGCTGCCTTGATGGCGGCGTCGTCCTTGGCGGCAGCCAGCTCACCGGTGGCCGCACTCAGCTGCTCATCGGTAGCCTTCTGCACGTTGGTGAAGCCGTTGAGGATGGCTCCGTACATTACGCCGACGGGGTTGTCCCAGTTCAGCGGCGCGTAGCCCAGGGGCGTGGTGGCCACGGCGGCGAAGGCTTCGTCCGTGGAGGCAGCCATCTTCACGTTCATGGTGATTCCGACGGCGGCGAGGTCCTTCTGGACTGCCTGCAGGTCCGTCTGGGTCTGGGCGCCGGCGATGATGGTGAATTCGAAGCCGTTGGGGTAGCCCGCTTCGGCCAGCAGGCTCTTGGCCTTGTCCGGGTTGTAGGCGAACGTGGTTTCAATGTCCTTGCTGAAGCCTGCGGAGTCCTTGGGCAGCGCGTTCCAGGCGGGGATGTCACCCTTGTGGAGCGCGTCCACCAGGGCCTGCCGGTTGATGGCGTACTGGATGGCCTGCCGGACCTTCTCCTCGGCAAACGCGGGGGCGGTCTTTCCGATCTTGTCGAAGGAGATCATGGTGTTGACGGTGCCGCCGATCTGGGACACCCCCACGCCCTTGGACTTGGCGAAGTCAACGGTGTTCGAGGTCAGCATGGCCACGTCCGCCTGGCCGGAAACCACGGCGTTGGCCCGTGCCTGCGGGTCCAGAACGACGCTGAAAATGACTTTGTTGAACGCGTACTTCGAAGCTTCCGGGCTCGTTCCGTTCTTAACCAGCACGTACTTGTTGCCCTTCACAGTGGACGGATCCAGGGTGTAGGGGCCGGATCCATCGGGGGTGGCCCCGAGGCTTGCGGTGTCCGTGACGCCGTTCTTGCCCACGATCATGCCCGTGGTGGACGCCAGGTTCTTCTCGAAACCGGGCTGGGGCTTAGCGAAGGTCAAGGCCACCTGGGTGGGGCTCACCACGTCAACGGAGGTGATTTCCTGGGCGCCGCCCTTGGCCACGGCTGAGTAGGCACTCAGCGCGGGATCGGAGCGGCGGTCCAGGTTTGCCTTGACCAGTTCGGCGTCGAGCTTGGACCCGTCCGTAAACGTCACCCCCTCCTTCAGCGTCAGCGTCAGGACAGTGTTGTCTGCGTTGTAGCTGAACTCCTTGGCCAGGCCCGGACCTGCCGAGCCGTCCGGCTGCAGCGTCATCAGGCTCTCGTAGAGGCCCTCGAAGAACTGCCGCTGTGCAGCTGAAACGCGCAGCGGGTCAAAGCCGAAGGAGGCCGAGTCGCTGTCGATGGCGAGGGTCAGGGAGCTGGTGTCCGCTTTGGCGGTGGCCTGGCTGGAGCCGCCGCCACAGGCGGTCAGCGATCCCAGCAGGAGTGCTCCGGCCAGAACGGCGGAGCTCGCACGGGCCGTGGAGTTCAGGAGTTTCATGTAGTGCGCCTTTGCATTCTGATGTGTAACGGAGGAATGTCTTGGGGCTGGCTGCTCGCCGGCTCCCCACCAGCATCAGCCGGGGGCAAGGGGCGCTCACATGAGAATGTCATTGATTGAAAAAGTATTGTGGCCCCGGTCACGCGGCAGGAAAGGATTGGAAGCCAGGGCAGAGCGGCCCCGTGCGCTGTTTTGAGGCGCTGAACCGAAAGGAACCACATGACCACCGCATCACCATTCCCGCAGGACTTCCTCTGGGGCGTCGCCAGCGCCGGGCATCAGGTGGAGGGGAACAACGTCAACAGCGACACCTGGTTCCTCGAGCACCTGCCGGGCAGCATGTTCTCCGAGCCGTCCGGGGATGCGGCGGACCACTACCACCGGTACCGCGAGGACATCGCCCTGATCGCCAGCCTTGGATTCAGCAGCTACCGCTTTTCCATCGAGTGGGCCCGCATCGAGCCGGAAGAGGGGCACTTCTCACAGGCCGAGCTGGACCACTACCGCCGCATGCTCCAGGCCTGCCACGAGCACGGCCTCACCCCCGTGGTCACGTTCCACCACTTCACCTCCCCGCGCTGGCTCCTCGCCGTGGGCGGTTGGGAAGGCGACCGGACACCGGAGCTCTTTGCCCGTTACTGCGACCGCGTGATGGCGCACCTGGGCGACCTCATCGGCGTCGCCTGCACCTTGAACGAACCCAACCTGCCGTGGCTGCTGGAGTCCTTCGGCATCGGCGGCGAGGCGCCGGAAAACCGCGGTTCGGTTCCGGTGTGGGCCGCAGCCGCCGAACGCCTGGGCGTTGATGCCAGCACGGTGGCCCCGTTCCAGTTCTGCTCCACCGAGGCCGCGTTCGAGGTGAAGCTGGCAGCGCACCGGGCCGGCACCGCAGCCATCAAGGCACACCGGCCGGAACTCCTGGTGGGCTGGACGCTCGCCAACTCGGACATCCAGTCCATCGACGGCGGCGAAGAACTTGCTGCCCAAGTGCGCCGCGACGTCAACGAACGCTTCTTGGCAGCCTCCCGCGGAGACGACTTTGTGGGGATCCAGACCTACGGCCGCACCGTCTACGGCCCGAACGGCCATGCCCCCGCTCCCGAAGATGCGGTGACCAACCAGATGGGCGAGGAGATCTACCCGCAGGCACTCGAGGCGACCATCCGGGAAGCCCACCGCATTGCCGGTATTCCGGTCATCGTCACGGAAAACGGCCTGTCCACCGAGAACGATCCCCAGCGCGTGGAGTACCTCCGCGCCGCCGTGGACTGCGTGGCCTCCTGCCTGGCGGACGGCATCGACGTCCGCGGGTACATCGCCTGGACGGCTTTCGACAACTACGAATGGGTGTTCGGCTATGTGCCGAAGTTTGGCCTCATCGCCGTGGACCGGGTGACCCAGGAACGGACGCCCAAGGAGAGCGCGCACTGGCTGGGCCGGCAGGCGCAGCTGCACGCGGCGGCGGCAGGCGACACCGAGGTCAGCAGGGCGCCCCAGCCGGCCTGACCGCCGTCGTGCATTCCGTGGTCAGGCGGCGCCCGTCCGCCTCACCATGAACGGAACCGGTGAGGACCTCAACAACAGCGAGCTGGCCGGTGGTGTCCGGGACGCCGGGGAATTGAACCTGCGGGTCCTCGGCAGGCATCACCGGCTCGGCAGCTGCCGACCGCATCCGGAAAAGCGCGATGGCGGAGATAAGGAACCAGGCCACATTGGTCACCACGGAAGGCCAGGCTCCGTGGACTGTTCCGTTGATGATGAAGGCGACGGCGCCGAGCAGGTTCGCGGTCTGGAACCCCTTGCCGGCCTTCAGCCAGCCCATGGAAACGGAGAGGTAGGCACTGAGGATCGCAACCGCGCCGGCCCAGCCGGCGATTTCCCACAGCAGTTCCATGGTGTCCTTTCGGGGTGTCTGCCGGCCGCAAGCCGGGCAGGGGTGATGAGGGTTTTTCAGGGTTGGCTTGCCGGCGTCCAAGGCTGAATCAGCTGGATGGATCAGGCTTCGCCGGGACAAACCGTTGACTCGAGCCCGGACGGGCGAGGACCTCGTTTGTTGGCCGGCGGGATAATCATACTCTGCGGCGGGAGCCGTTTAATCCGTGCAGAAAAACGGGAATCCGGACCGACCATGGTCGATCCGGATTCTCGTTGATGCGTCCGGGCCCAAAGGCACAGGGGCTAAGGTATGCCTCCCGTCAGCGGGCGTTGAGGAGGTGTTCGATGGCGAGCTGGTTGAGGCGGACGAACGCGAAGGAGCGCTCGGCGGCCTTGTCGGCGTCGAAGTCCTCGAACGCGGTGGCGTCTGCGAGCAGGTCGGCGGTGCTTTCGCCGGCGGCGAGGGTGGGTTCGCCGAGTTCGCCGACGCCCGAGGCGGTGAGGGCGGCCTGGACTTCGGGGTCGGCGCGGAAGGCCAGGGCGCGTTCCTTGAGCAGCAGGTAGGTGGCCATGTTGGCTTTCGCGGATTCCCAGACGCCGTCGTAGCCGTCGGTGCGGGAGGGCTTGTAGTCGAAGTGGCGCGGGCCTTCGTAGCGGGGGCCGCCGTTGGGGAAGCCGTTTTCGAGCAGGTCCACGGTGAAGAAGGCGCTGGTCAGGTCGCCGTGGCCGAAGACGAGGTCCTGGTCGTATTTGATGCCGCGCTGGCCGTTGAGGTCGATGTGGAAGAGCTTGCCGGACCAGAGGGCCTGGGCGATGCCGTGGGTGAAGTTCAGCCCGGCCATCTGCTCGTGCCCGGTTTCGGGGTTCAGGCCCACGATGTCGCCGTGTTCGAGCTGGGCGATGAACGCCAGGCCGTGCCCGACGGTGGGCAGGAAGATATCACCCCGGGGTTCGTTGGGCTTGGGCTCCAGGGCGATGCGCAGGTTGTAGCCCTTGTCCTTGATGTAGGCCGCGGCGGTGTCCACGCCTTCCTTCATCCGGTCCAGCGCGGCGGCGAGGTCTTTGGACCCGTCGTATTCGGAGCCTTCGCGGCCGCCCCACATCACGAACGTCTCGGCGCCGAACTCGGCGGCGGAGTCGATGTTGCGCAGCACCTTGGACAGGGCGAAGCGGCGGATGGAGCGGTCGTTGGAGGTGAAGCCGCCGTCCTTGAAGACCGGGTGGCTGAACAGGTTGGTGGTCACCATGGGGACCTTCAGGCCGGTCTCGGCCAGGGCTGCCTTGAAGTTCTTCAGGATCAGCTCCCGCTCCGAGGCGGTGGCATCGAACGGGACCAGGTCGTTGTCATGGAACGTGATGCCGTACGCGCCGAGCTCAGCGAGGCGGTGCACGGCCTCCACCGGATCCAGGGCTGCACGGGTGGCGACGCCGAACGGGTCAGCACCGGTCCAGCCAACAGTCCAAAGACCAAACGTGAACTTGTCAGCGGTGGTGGGGGAAAGAGTCATGATGCGTCCTTGCAATCGGATTGGTGACGGCCCGAGGGCCAATTAGTTTATGCATTGAACTATATGAGCGCGGGTGCGTGAAGGTCAAGAGGGAGAAGCGCCTGCTACCGGCGCGGACAGTCAGCCGCGGCGGGCGGGCTTGTCGAAGCGCCACCCCTCGGACCGCAGTTCGGGAATGATCTGGTCCACCGCCTCAACGGTCTGGGTCCTGTCCCCGCCGCCGTCATGCATCAACACCACACCTCCGGGCGTGATGCCCTCCCTCAGGCGCCGGACCAGCTCTGCCGTTCCCGGCGGTTCCCAGTCTCCGATGACCGTGGCCCACCCCAAGGGCTGCATCCCCATGTCCGCGGCCACCTGCGGAGTCTGGCCCCAGCTTCCATAGGGTGCCCGGAAGTAGTTGATCTCTGCCTCCGGAACCGCTTGGCGGATTGCGGCGCTGGTCTCTTCCAGATCAGCCCTGATAGCCTCGGCGCTCCAGGTGGCCATGTTGTCGTGGTGCATGGTGTGGTTGCACAGCAGGTGTCCCGCGTCCGCGATTTGGCGAACGATCTCCGGATACTGCTTTACGTGGTCCCCCCAGAGGCAGAAGGTTGCCTTGACGTGGTGCTTCTCCAGAACGGCCAGCAATTTGGGCGTGTTGACGGGGTCGGGACCGTCGTCAAACGTCAGGCTCACGTATTTGCCCTCGTGCCGGGTGGAATCCACAATGGCGGTGGTTGCCTGGTCGGCCTGGGCGGGTGCAGCGCCGGCAAGGCCGGCCGGGATGACCGCGCCCAATGCCAGCACGGTGGCAGAGACCGGCAACGCCGCCTTACGCAAAACTGCAGAGCGTTGGAATGGGAAATTCATGGCTACCTCACTGTAGTCGCGGAAAATTTCCGGTACTTTCCGGAATGCGCTTCAGCGTAGGCTTGTGCCCGGTGCCGCGTCAAGGGGTGCGGAACGGGTGGATCAGGCCTGACGGGGGGCTGCGGTGCTCTCCCTGACGACGAGCCTGGTGGCCAGTTCCACGCGGGGGCTCGCGACGCCCTCGCCCTGCAGCATCCGAAGCACAGTGCGCGCAGCGAGTTTGCCCATCTCGGCGAGCGGCTGCCGGACGGTGGTCAGCGGAGGAGACGCCCAGCGAGCCTCCGGAAGGTCGTCGAAACCCAGAACGCTGATGTCCTCGGGCACGCGCAGGCCTTTCTTGCGCACAGCTTCATACACTCCCAGGGCCATCTGGTCGCTGGCGGCGAAGACGGCGGTGACCGGCCCGGAAAGCTCCAGCAGGGTCGAACCGGCGCGGAACCCGGACTGGTAGTCGAAGTCGCCCTCAACCACCAGGTCTGGATCGAAAGGAATACCGGCCGCATCAAGGCCTGCACGGTAGCCGTCCAACCGGGCCCTGCTGCACCACAGGCCAGGCACCCCGGCAACGAAACCGATCCGCCGGTGACCGAGGCCGGTGAGATGCTCGGTTGCCCCCACGGCCCCGGTCCAGTTCGTGGCCCCAATGGTGGGAACGTCCAACTCCGGCACGCCTGCAGGGTCAATCACGACGGCGGGCACGTCCAGCCGCTGCAGTTCGGCCCGCAGGAAGGAATCCAGGTCCGTGGTGACGAGGATGGCGCCATCGCTGGCCCTGGCGCTGACGTTATCGAGCCACTGCCGGGTGGATGTTGGATTTGCGCTGCGGTGGATAGCCGAGACCACCGTGGAAGCGCCGGCTTCATTGGCAGCCTCCTCCACGCCACGGATGATTTCCACGGCCCAGGGGCTGTCCAAATCATTGAAAACGAGGTCAATGAGCCCTGACCGCACAGAAGGACGGGCGCCCCGCCGCTGGTAGCCATGGTCCCGGAGCAGCGTTTCCACCCGCTCCCGGGTCCGGGGGGAAACGTCACCGCGACCGTTAAGCACGCGTGACACGGTGGGCACCGACACACCCGCTTCGGCGGCAATTGCCGAAATTGTGATTGCCGGACGCTGGGCCTCGTGCACGCATTCCTCCTGGTTTCGCTGCAAGTTTACGCCTCCGCAACGAGCCCCAGCGCGAAACTTTTACCGAAACCCTTGACGCGCGCTCCGGAACCTTCCTAATCTACAACGAGCACCTTCCGGAAAGTTCCGGAACGTGCTCGGTCTGGCTTGTCGACCGATTACTCGTACCTCAAAGGAGAGCTCTCAATGAAGGTTGCCAAACTTGTCGCCGCCGCGGTCCTGGCGTCGACGTTTGTCCTTCCCACGGCACTGCCGGCATTCGCAGACGGGAATGACCACCCGCAGCCCCCTGGCTTGGAAAAACAGGACACCCTGCGCTGGGCCGCACCAAAGGACGTCAGGATAGGCACCGCGGTTGCCGGCGGCGGCCACCACGAAACCATGCCCTACCCCAACCCCTTTACCTATGACCAGCAGTACCGGGAGGTCCTGGCCGCGGAGTTCAGCTCCGTCTCGCCGGAAAACCAGGCGAAGTGGGAATTCATCCACCCCCAGCGGGACCAGTACCGGTTCGCCGAGATGGATGCCATCGTCGAGTTCGCACAGCAGCACGGCCAGGTGGTCCGCGGCCACACGCTGTTCTGGCACAGCCAGAACCCGGCTTGGCTGGAGAAAGGCGGCTTCAACAAGGAAGAACTCAGTTCCATCCTGGAGGACCACATCAAAACCGTCGTTGGACGTTACGCGGGCAAGATCCAGCAATGGGACGTCGCCAACGAAATCTTCAACGGCGACGGCACCCTCAGGACCGCAGACAACATCTGGATCCGCGAACTCGGGCCGGGAATCATCGCTGACGCCTTCCGCTGGGCCCACGAGGCAGACCCGAACGCCAAGCTCTTCTTCAACGACTACGGAGTGGAAAGCGTCAACGCGAAAAGCAATGCCTACCTGGCGCTCATTCCCAAGCTCCGGGCCGAGGGTGTCCAGGTGGACGGCTTCGCGGTGCAGGGACACCTCAGCACGCGGTACGGCTTCCCCGGAGACCTGCAGGCCAACCTCCAGCGTTTCGACGATCTGGGACTGGAAACGTCCATCACCGAGATCGACGTACGGATGGATGTCCCGGCGGGAACCAAGCCCACCGCGGGACAACTGGAGAAGCAGGCCACCTACTACCAGCGGGCCCTCGAAGCATGCCTGAATGTGGAGGACTGCAAGTCGTTCACCATCTGGGGCTTCAACGACAAGTACTCCTGGGTCCCCGTCTTCTTCGCCCAGGAAGGCGAGGCGACGGTGATGTGGGAGGACTACACCCGCAAGCCGTCTTACTACGCGCTGCAGTCCACCCTCCTCAAGGCAAGCCCCGGTGGAGAGCAGCGAGACGTCCACCAGCCCGCCTACCAGCAGTAGCAAACTTCCCGAATACTGACAAAGCGGCCCGGAACCATCTGGTTCCGGGCCGCTTTACTGCTTCCTGCCGCTAACCCTGCAGGGCGTGGATCCGGTATGTGAGCGAGTGCGACTCGCCGGGCTTGAGGACAACCAGGTCCTGGCCCGAGTTAAAGGCATCGGGCGGGCAGGTCATGGGTTCAACAGCGAGCCCCCTCCGGCCGCGCAGCTCTCCGGAGTAGAGCTGCATCCATGGCGCCTGGGTCCCCGTGGATTCCACGACTGCCGAAAGCTGGAGGACGGGGTTGCGGAGCGTGACGTCCCATGTGCCCGCAGGCAAGTCCGTGAAGGCGTGATCGAGCGATTGCGACGCCAGTACCCGGGGCTCCGAGAAGTCGAAGTCCGTTTCCGTAGTTTCCAGGAGCTCAGTGGGCTGAAGCTTCTCGTCCGTCAGGAGAACCTTGCCGGCCCGGAAACTCAATTCACAGGTGGAGATGTCCTCACCGCCTACGGTGATGTAGGGGTGGGAGCCAGTGCCGTAAGGCGCCGCCGCGGTGCCACAGTTCGTGGCACCAAGCTCCACGTGCAGCCCGGTGTCTGCATCCAACGTGTAACGCGCCGAGAGAGCGAGTTGGAACGGATAACCCGGCTCTCCGTGCAGCAAGTGCGTGAGCACCACCTCAGAATCCCCGCGCCGCTCCACCTGCCATGCGTTCCACAGCGCAAGCCCATGCAGGGCACTGCCGGTAGCTGCCTCGTTCACCGGCAGCTCGTAACGCTGCCCGTCAAAGCTGTAGGCGCCGGAGGCAACCCGGTTGGGCCACGGCATCAGCACCTTTCCTGCATACGCCGGGGGCAGTTCATCCACCGCGAAGGGCAGGACGATGTCCCGGCCTTGGAAGGACAGGCTCACCAGTCCCGCTCCGACGCTGGCGAGAGTTGCCTGGTAGTCGCCCGCCCTGAGGACGGTCAGCTCTCCGTTGGGCCCGGTAATGGATGACATGGCATTCCTTTCGGGAAAGTGGTGCCCGGACAATCAGCCGGGGCAGATGGCAGTGCTTTGGCGGACCACCAGCGATGTTGCGAGGTCAAGGCGCAGGTTGTTCGGCCGCTCCCCGTCCTGCAGGCGCAGGACCATCCGTGCGGCTTCCTCGGCCATTTCTATCAGCGGCTGGTGGACGGTGGTCAGCGCCGGGCTGGACCAGCGGGCCACCTGGAGGTCGTCGTATCCCACAATGGACAGCTTGGCCGGGACGGGAATCCCCAGTTGGCGCGCGGCGTCAAGCACTCCGAGGGCCTGCAGGTCGCTGCCGGCGAAAATGGCGGTTGGCGGGTGCTCCATCTGCAGCAGTTCAAGCGCATTGCTTCGGCCTCCGTCCACCCGGAAGTCGCCGTACCGGATCAGGGTCCGGTCGATGGGAATGCCGGCGGTATTCAGGGCGGAACTGTAGCCGTCGATCCGTGCCAGTGAACACATCATGTCCTCCGGGCCGGAAATGGCGGCAATGCGGGTATGGCCGAGCTCTATCAGGTGGCGGGTGGCCATCATGCCTCCGGCCCAGTTGGCCGAACCAACCGAAGGCACATCGGGCGCGGGGTCGCCTGCGGGATCGATGATAACGAAGGGAATGGAGCGGGCGTCCAGCTGTTGCCGGTACTCCTGCGGCAGATCGGAAAAGACAAGGACCACTCCCGCAGGCCGGCGCGCCATCACGCCCTCGACCCAATCCGCTCCGGGCGCATGCCTGGTGCCGCTCTCAGTGAGGATGACGCTCAAGCCGTTTGCCTTCGCAACATTCTCGACACCGCGGATGATCTCCAGCGCCCAGGCACTTTCAAGCTCATGAAAGACAAGCTCCAGGAGTGCCGATTTAGACGCCGACGCCTTTCGCCGCTTATAGCCGTGCTCCTCAAGGAGCTCCTCAACTTTCGAACGTGTTTTACGAGAAACGTCGGAGCGTCCGTTGAGAACCTTCGAAATAGTGGACAGCGATACGCCCGCCTCCTCCGCCAGTTGGGCGAGGGTAACGCGCGCGTCGGACGATGCAGGGCTGGACATGAGGACCAGCATAGCCGCAGTTTCGCTCCTTGGCGCCAAGAAATCACCTCGCCTTGCGCCCTCCGTGTAACGCAACTTACACTGGCAGGCATCACATAACTTTCGGTCAAAGTATCGAAACTTTCGAGAGGCGTTCGAAGATGAACAAGCACGGATGGGTCGCCCGCAGTATTGCCGGCGGTGCGGCTCTTGCCCTTGGCCTGACCATGGCCGGCTGCTCTGGAGGGTCCGGCGCGTCAAGCCGGCCGGAGAACGAAATCCACGTCGCCATGTACGGCGATGCAGGCAACACCGTTGAACAGAAGATGATCGACGCCTTTAACGCTACGTCCCAGGTGAAGGTGGTCCTCGATAAGATCCCGGGCGCCGAGTACCAGTCCAAGCTGCAGACGATCATTGACACCCCCACCGCGCCGGACATCTTCTTCAACTGGGGCGGCGGCAGCATTAAGAGTTTTGTCGATGCCGACCTGGTCCTGCCCCTGGACGACTTCGTTAAGGAAGATCCCCAGCTGAAGGATGCCTTCCTGCCCTCAGTATTCGAAAAAGCGGTTATCGACGGCAAAGCATATGGAATTCCCATGCGCGGAACACAGCCGGTCATGCTTTTCAACAACTCCAAGGTCCTCGCCGACGCGGGGATCGCCGCGCCTCCGGCCACCTGGGAGGAACTGCTGGCGGACGTGAAGATCCTTAAGGACAAGGGCATCACCCCCATCGCCCTGGGTGCCGGCGACCGGTGGCCCACGCTGATGTGGTTTGAGTACATCTACGACCGCGTTGCAGGCGAAGGCCTGTTCCAGAAAGCGCTGCAGGGCGACACGGGCGTCTGGGCATCGCCGGAAAGCCGGAAGGCCCTCGGCATGATTCGCGAGCTTGTTGATGCAGGTGCCTTCGGCACCAACTTCGACTCCGTGAAGTTCACCGACGGCGGAGCGCCTGCCCTGCTGGCCAGCGGCAAGGCCGGCTTTGAACTCATGGGGTCCTGGGAGTACTCCACGCAGCAGAGCAACAACGCCGCGTTCGCGGCGGACGTCCTTGGCTACAGCGAGTTCCCAAAGATTGAGGGCGGACTTGGCGACGCGAACAACCTGGTAGGCAACCCCAACAACTTCTACTCGATCAACAAGAACACGCGCTACCCGGAAGCGGCCCGCGATTTCCTGAAGCTCATGTATTCGGATCAGTTTGTGCAGGAACAGGTAGCCATCGGAAACCTCCCCACCACCACCAACACGGAGAAGTTCCTGGACAAGGCAGCAGATCCTGAATACGCCAAGTACCAGTTCAACCTGGTGAAAGAGGCTCCGTCCTTCCAGCTTTCCTGGGACCAGGCGTACCCGCCGGAAGCAACCGTAACCATCCTTACCGCCGTCTCGCAGTTCTTCAGTGGACAGATCGATGAAGACGGCTTCATCAAGGCCATGCAGAGCCTCTAGGAAAAATAACCATGACGACGACGCTTGCAAACCGCAGGCGCCCGGCACGTGCGGGCGGCCCCGAACGGGGCCGCCCGGCAGGTCGGAGCGGCTCCTCCGCGAGCCGCCCCGGCTTTGTCTGGGCCCTTCCTGCCAGCATTTTCTTTGGACTTTTCGCGCTGGTCCCGCTGATCGCGGTGGCCGTGCTGTCCTTTACCCGGTGGAGCGGGCTCGGCGACCCTAAATTCGTGGGTCTGAAGAACTGGGAAGCCCTCTTCGCAGACCCGGTCATGCTTCAGAGCCTTTGGCTGAGCCTGCTCTTCATTGTGCTCGGCATCGTCACCCAGACTCCGCTGAGCATCCTGCTGGGCGTCTGGGCGGCCGGCAACCAAAAAAACCGTGCCATCCTGAGCGCCATCTACTTCGTTCCCCTGCTCCTGTCCTCAGCTGCGATTTCCGTCCTGTGGCGCGCCCTGCTCGACCCCAACTTCGGCATCCCCGGCCAGATGTCCTGGCTGTTTGGGGACGGAAACGTCCTGGGCACCCAGACCGGCGCCATTGCCGTGCTGATCTTCGTCGGCATGTGGCAGTTCACGCCGTTCCATACCCTGATTTACCAGGGCGCAGCACGGCAGATCCCCCCGGTTCTGTACCAGGCCGCGTCCATCGACGGCGCCGGGACAGTCAGGCAGTTCGTCAGCATCACCCTGCCGCAGCTGAAGAACAGCATCATCACGTCGGTGATCCTCATGGTGGTGGGCGGCCTGACCACCTTTGAAACAGTCCTCATCCTGACCAACGGCGGACCGGGAACCGGCACCACCATCACCGCTTTCCACATGTACCAGGAAGCGTTCCGCCGGTTCGATTTTGGCACCGGCAGCGCCATTGCGCTCGTACTCGTCGTCATCTCCACCGCAATCTCCTTCGCGGTGGTGCGCGTTTCCGGATACGACAAGATGCGCAGTTCCATGGAGGGGCTCTAAATGAAAACGCGTCCGAATTACCTCGCCGGCATCGGCGCCTTCATCTGGCTGGCCATCGTCGCGGTTCCGCTGTACGTCATGCTGTCCGCGACCTTCCAGACCCGCGCCGAGTTCGGCGACAACGGGCCGCTGTCCTTCCCCACCAGCTTCACGCTGCAGAACTATGTGGATGCCGTCACCAGCGGCTTTGGCCGGTACTTCCTCAACACCATCATCGTCACTGCCGGGGTTGTGGGCCTGGTCCTGCTCCTGGTGCCCCCGTTGAGCTACGCCATTGTCCGCAGCGAGAGCCGCGCGGCCACGGCCATCTTCCGCCTGTTCCTGCTGGGCCTGGCAATTCCCGCCCAGGCGGTCATCGTTCCGGTGTTCTACCTGATCAATACCGTGGGCCTCTATGACAACCTGCTCGGGGTCATTCTCCCGACGGCGGCCTTCGCGCTGCCGATCTGCACGATCATCCTCAGCGGCACCATGCGGGACATCACCCCGGAGCTTTACGAGGCCATGGCAATGGACGGCGCCTCCCCCGCCCGTTCCTTCCTGCGCCTGGTACTGCCGCTGTCCAAGGGCGGCCTGTCCACCATCGCCGTGTTCTCCGCGCTCCAGGCCTGGAACGGATTCCTCTTCCCGCTGATTCTGACCCAGTCCGAATCCACCCGGGTGGTCACCCTCGGCCTGTTCAACTTCCAGACGCAGTTCGGCGTCAACATCCCCGGACTTCTGGCAGCCGTGACCCTCTCCATGGTGCCGGTACTGCTCGCCTACCTCTTCGCGCGCCGCGCGCTTGTCCAGGGCCTCATGGGCGCTGGCGGAAAGTAACCATGACAGAAACAAGAACCCACAGTGCCCCCTGGCGGAACGCCGCCGCTACCCCCGAGGAGCGCGCCGGCAGCCTCATCGCAGCCATGACGCTCCGGGAGAAGACCGCGCAACTCTATGGTGTCTGGGTCGGAGCTTCAAGTGAGGGCGGCGAAGTAGCACCGCACCAAAATGAGATGAACCCGCCCGTGGACCTCGACGAGATCCTTCCGAACGGCCTGGGACAGCTCACCAGGCCGTTCGGCACCGCGCCGGTGGACCCGGCCCTGGGCGCTTTGTCGCTTCAGAAGACCCAGCAGCGCATTGCTGCTGCCAACCGCTTTGGCATCCCGGCCCTGGTGCATGAAGAATGCCTGGCCGGCTTCGCCACCTGGCAGGCCACGGCCTACCCCGTGCCGCTCGCCTGGGGCGCCACCTTCGATGCCGGCCTCATCCGGACGATGGGTGCGGCAATCGGAGCCGACATGCGTTCACTTGGCGTACATCAAGGCCTCGCCCCCGTCCTGGACGTCGTTCGCGACGCGCGGTGGGGCCGGGTGGAGGAAACCATCGGCGAGGACCCCTACCTGATCGGAACCCTCGCCAGTGCATACATCCAGGGCCTGGAAAGCAGCGGCATTGTTGCCACCCTGAAGCACTTTGTGGGCTATTCGGCCTCAAAGGCGGGCCGGAACCTTGCCCCGGTCTCGGTTGGCGCCCGGGAGCTGGCAGACGTCCTGCTTCCGCCCTTCGAGATGGCCGTCCGGGAATCCGGCGTCCGCTCCGTCATGCATGCCTACACTGACCTGGACGGCGTGCCCACGGCTGCCGACGCTTCATTGCTCACCGACCTCCTGCGCGATACGTGGGGATTCAGCGGCACGGTCGTGGCTGACTACTTCGGCGTTGCCTTCCTGAAAAACCTCCATGGCGTCGCCGGCTCCTTCGGTGAGGCCGCGGCAGCCGCCCTTGCCGCCGGCGTCGACGTCGAACTTCCCACGGTGCACGCGTTCGGCGAGCACCTCATCACCGAAGTCGAGGCCGGCCGCGTCCCTGTCAGCCTCATTGACCGCGCCCTGCACAGGGTGCTTGTGCAGAAAATCGAACTGGGCCTGCTGGATGAGGACTGGTCTGCTGTTCCGCCGGCCCTCCAGAACGCCGACCCGGAGGACGCTGCAGGCCTGGAAGGCAGCATCACCCTGGACACCGGGGCCAACCGGGAGCTGGCCGCCCGGATTGCCGAACAGTCCATCGTCCTGGCCAGCAACAACGGGATCCTGCCGCTGCGCAATCCCGGCCGGATCGCCGTCGTCGGACCCAACGCGGACAACACCCAGGCGTTCCTCGGCTGCTACTCCTTCCCGGCACACGTCGGCGGGCAGCACCCCGACGTCCCGGTTGGCATTGAGCTGCCCACCGTGGCCCAGGCCCTGCGGGCCGAATTCCCCGAAAGCGCCATCACCGTGACGGCCGGCTGCACCATTGACAGCGCTTCCACCGAAGGATTTGACGACGCCGTTGCTGCCGCCAGCGACGCGGACGTCGTCATCGCGGTTCTGGGTGACCGCGCCGGCCTGTTCGGCAGGGGAACCAGCGGTGAAGGCTGCGACGTGGAATCCCTGGTGCTTCCGGGCGTCCAGCAGCAACTGCTGGACCGGCTGATCGAAACCGGCGTGCCCGTGGTGCTGGTGCTCCTCACCGGCCGTCCCTATGCCGTGGGATCCGCCGTCGAAAATGCCGCCGCGATCGTGCAGGCGTTCTTCCCCGGCGAGGAAGGCGGCCCGGCCGTGGCGAAGATCCTCAGCGGCAGCGTCAACCCCAGCGGCCGGCTGCCGGTGAGCATTCCGGCAAGGCCCGGTGCCCAGCCGTCAACCTACCTGGCGCCCCCGCTGGCCCAGGCAAGCAGCGTCTCCAACATCGATCCTGCCGCCGCTTTTCCCTTCGGCCACGGCCTCAGCTACACCACCTTTGAATGGGGCGGCCTGGCACTGGAGGGGCCGTCCACAGTGGCAGTGGACGGCGCCGCAAAGGCAAGCATCACCGTGACAAACACCGGTGACCGGGCCGGCGTCGAACTTGTCCAGCTGTACCTGCACGATCCGGTGGCCTCAGTGGTCCGCCCCGTGCAGAAACTGGTGGGCTATGCCCGCGTGCCGCTCGAGCCCAAAGCTTCGGCCCGGGTTTCCTTCACGGTGCCCGCCGACGTCACATCGTTCACCGGCCGGGATGGCAAGCGGATCGTTGAGGCCGGTAACCTGGAACTCCGGTTCGGAGCTTCCAGCGGGGACATCCGCCTCAGCGCCAGCATCACCCTTACGGGAGAAACGCGGACCGTGGACCACACCCGCAGCCTGCACTGCGCCGTCACGGTGGCACCGAACAACTAAGCCCACAAACAGGGGGCCGTGCGTAAACCGCACGGCCCCCTGCAGGCCCTGAAAGGAATTCCAATGGGAACACCGCACTGCCTGGCGATCGTGGCCACGACCAGGTCGGAGGCTGATGAGAAGCTGAATTCCTCCATCCAACAGCTTCTGGCGCTGGCCCAGGAAAACCCCGTACGGGGCATCCTCGTCACCAAGCACGGCCCGGGCCGCTTTACCGTCGAACTGAACGATCAGGTCCCTTACGGGGAGACGTGGGAATCCGTGCGGTTCACAGCCCTTGATGGTGAATCCCACGTCTCCAACTGCGTCAGGTAGCTGAACAAGGCGGTGATCCCGAAGGTCCAGGGCTCCATGTCCTCGGTCTTCTGGGTCCGGTTGATCAATGCCCCGAGCTGCGGGCTGCTGATGGTGACGACGTCACCGGGCTTGTGCGTGAAGCCGAGCCCTTCGGCATCGCGGTCCTGAGTCGGAGCGAACAGGGTCCCGGTGAAAAGGGCGAAACCGTCGGGATACTGGTGGTGCCGCCCGCGGGCGGCACCGATGAGTTCCTCAAACGGGCGGCTGATGCGGGCCAGGCTGTTGCGGCCCTCCAGCCGGTAGCCGTCCGTGCCTTCGACGGTGAGCGTGATTTCCTCCGTCCGCAGGGACTCCAGGGTGAAATCCTCGTGGAAGAGCCGGATCAGGGGGCCGACGGCACAGGAGGCGTTATTGTCCTTGGCCATGCCGAGGAGGAGTGCACTGCGCCCCTCCACGTCCCGGAGGTTGACGTCGTTCCCCAGGGTTGCGCCCCGAACCTTCCCGGCTGAGTCGGCGATAAGCACCAGTTCAGGCTCGGGGTTATTCCACGAGGAGAAGCCCGGGATGCCTACGCCGGACCCAAAGCCCACGGAGGACAGCACCGGGGCTTTGGTGAACACTTCGGGGTCGGGACCCAGGCCCACCTCAAGGTACTGCGACCACATCCCCTGGGCGGACAACACCTTCTTGACCTCCCGCGCCTCCTCCGACCCGGGACGCAGGGTGTCCAGGCTTCCCCCAAGAGCCTCGGCGACGGTCTTGCGGACTTCCGCCGCCCGGTTGAAATCACCGCCGCACCGTTCCTCGATGACCCGCTCGATCATGCTCTCCACGAACGTCACTCCGCAGGCTTTGATTACCTGGAGGTCGATCGGAGACAGCAGGTGGGGCCAGTTACGGTCCCCGTCCAACGAGGCGTCGATCAATTCGGCAAGGTCCCAGCGGGGCCTGCCGGCCGTTTGCAGCACCAGGTCCGAAGGGTCCGGATGGTCCACGAGCTCTGCAACAGTACGGACCTCGGGGGTGAGGTCAAAGACTTCGGTACCGCGGACGCTGATCACCCGCGGCCCTTGGGACACCGGATCCCAGGCGCGGCCGACGAGGACTGCATTTCCCGGGCCGGCGGGAAGGATGTGCTGTGAAGTGGGAGCGGTCATTTGTTGTCCTCCCGATGGCTGGCTGGTTCCCATATTCCGTCCACCCGCCGTCGGATTTCCCAAGGGTTGTCCTCGCGCAGCGGTGCTGGCAATTGCGACGGCGGGAACGAGTCGTAGGCGACGGGGCGCATAAAGCGGCCGATCGCGGCGGTTCCAACGGATGTAGTGGTGGCGGTCGTGGCGGGGTAGGGTCCGCCGTGGTGCTGGGCATAGGTGACGGTGACGCCGGTGGGCCAGGCATTCCAGAGCAAGCGTCCGGCCCGCTCCCGCAACTCAATCAGCAACCCGGAGACATCTTCGCCCGGGTCCGCATGCACCGTTGCCGTCAGCTGTCCCTCCAGCAGGCGGGCCAGGGCGGGCAAGTCCGCCCCGGGCGCATACCCGATCACCAGCGTTGCCGGCCCGAACATTTCCTGTTCAAGGATTTCCGGGCGGTGCCGGACCTCGTCCGCGGTGGTGAACAGCACGGTGGGCCGGGGAGCTGCCGCATCATCCCCCGGGACCAGGACGTCGACAGCTGGCGTTGAACGTACTGCATTGAGCGCCTTGTCGAATCCTTCCCGCAACTTCGGGCTGAGCAGGAGGCTCGCCTGCTTCGGCGCCAGTTCCTGATGGAGGATTTCGCTTACGTCTCCGCGATCGCCGACCGGGGCAAACAGCAGGCCCGGCTTCGTGCAGAACTGGCCCATCCCCAGCGTGAAGGAGGCGGCATACCCGGCCAGGATTTCCTCCCGCCTGGCATTCCACGCCTGCTCCGTGACGAAGACGGGGTTGATGCTGCCAAGTTCCCCGTAAAAGGGAATGGGAACGGGCCGTCGGGAGGCCCGGTCGAAGAGCGCCCTCCCGCCGGTGGTTGATCCGGTGAAGCCAACGGCCTTGACCAGCGGATGGTCCACCACAAGCTCCGCTGCCTGCCGGCCGACAACAGTGGAAAAAAGACCGCCGGGGGCGCCCGCTCCCTCCAGGGCCTCCCTAACCACTTCACCGGTGCGTATTCCCAGGCGAAGGTGTCCCTCGTGGATCTTGTGCACCACGGCACATCCGGCGGCGAGGGCGGAAGCGCTGTCTCCGCCCATCACGCTGAAGGCAAACGGAAAGTTGGACGCGCCGAATACACCCACCACACCCAGCGGCACGGAAACGCGGCGGATGTCCGGCCTCGGGCCCATCCCCCAAGCGGGATCGACGTGGTCAATGGTTGCGCCCAGGTGTTCTCCCTGAATGATTTCCGTCATGAACAGCCGGATCTGAAACACGGATCGCCGCAACTCGAACCGAAGCCGCGACTCCTCCAGGTGTGTTTCCTCCTGCCCCAATGCCACCAACTCGTCAGCGTGGGTTTCCAGGCCGGAGGCCACCTCCTCCAGCCAACGGGCCCGTACCCGTGGCTCAACGTCCCTGGAGTGCTCATACGCTGTGTGGGCCGCAACAATCTGCTTGTCTGTCTCTTCGACTGATGTGATCATCGTGTTCAGCTGACGTGCGTGCGCTCGAGGTTGAAGTAGGAGCGGGCGTCCGGCGGCCTGATGTCAGCGACCGCATCATTGAAGATCCGCATTGGATGCGGTGTGTACGGGTGCTCGGCAATCGCTTCGAAGTCGAGTTCAATGCCCAGGCCCACGCCCTCAGGGATGAGGATGTCACCGTCCTCGGTGAGCTGGAGGCGCTCATTGGAGATCTCGCTCCGCCAGGGCACGTCTGAGGCCATAATCTCCAAATACCTGAAGTTGGGCAGCATCGCGCCAAGCTGCAAGGTCGCCGCGGTGCTGAGTGGTCCGCTGGGGTTGTGGGGTGCAAACGGGACGTAATGCGATGCGGCGAGCGTGGAAATGAACGACAGCTCCAGCAGGCCCCCGGCGTGCGTGACGTCGGGCTGTATGTAGTCCACGGCCTTCCGGGCGAGCGCGGGGACAAAGGTGTTCCGCCCGAACCAGCGCTCCCCCGCGGCGATCGCTACCGGCGATTTCGAACGTATCTCCACGAGGGAATCGATCCCGTCCGGCGGGCACGGCTCCTCGAAGAACACCGGCTGGAACTGCTCGATTTCACGGGCGACCCGAATAGCTGTGGGGACATCAAAACGGCCGTGACCTTCAATGAACAGCTCGATGTCATCGCCTACTGCCTCGCGGACGGCGGCGACGGGCTCAAGCATGCGCCGCAGGTCCCGCGGCTCCAGGGTGAGGTCCGCGGCTTCGAACGGGTCCCACTTGAGTCCCCGGAAGCCCTGGGCAACAGTCTGTACGGCGGCGTCGGCGAAGTCCTCCGGTGTTTTCGCTCCTGAGAACCAGCCGTTGGCGTAAGCGCGGACTCTGTCGCGGACCTGGCCGCCGAGCATGCGGTGCACCGGGACGTCCAGCGCGCGTGCCGAAACGTCCCACATAGCCATTTCAAGGGCACTGAGGGCGGTCATGGTCACAGGCCCGCCGCGCCAGTAGGCGTCGCGGTTAAGCTCGTAGATGTTCTGGGAGATCCGGGTCGGATCCTTGCCCCGGACAGCATCGGCGAGGACCGCGACGGCGCCGCGCACAGCGTGCTCCTGGCCTTCGAGGGTTGCCTCGGCGACGCCGGTGAGACCCGAATCGGTGTGCAGGCGGATGAAGATGAGGTTCGTCCGGTAGAAGTCGACGACGACCGTGTCGAGGTTGGTGATTTTCATGGGTGGAATGTCATCCCTTAACAGCGCCGGCGGTCATACCGCTGACGACATAGCGTTGTGCGAACAGGTAGAAGGCGACGGCCGGCAGCGTGAAGAGCAGGCCGACGGCCATGATGCTTTGGATTGAGGTGTCCTGCTCGCCGATGAAGCCGGCCACCCCCACCGAAGCTGGCTGGAGCGATTTGTCGAACACGAATGTCACCGCGAAGACGTACTCGTTCCAGGCGCTGAAGAAAGCGATAACCGCGGCGGCGGCGATAGCCGGCGCGATCAGCGGCAGGATGATGCGGGCGAGGACGGTGGGCGGGCGGCTGCCGTCAACACGCGCGGCCTCGTCCAGGTCCCGCGGAACGCCGTCGATCGCGCCCTTGAGGATCAATGCGACAACGGGCAGCGCGAAAGCGGTGTCGGCCAGGATCAGCCCGTGCAGCGAGTTCAGCAGGTCGAACCGCCGGAAGATGGCGAACAGCGGAACAACCAGCAGGGCCTCGGGGAGCATCTGCGTGAACAGCAGCGCCAGGCCAACTGCGGCTTTACCGCGGAAGGTGAATCGGGACAAGGCGTATCCGAGGGGGATTCCCAGGGCAATGGACAGAACAGTAGTTCCGGCGGCGACAATGAAGCTGTTGAGCAGCCAGCCGGCGACCTGGCCGTCGGCGAGGGCATCTGCGAAAACACCGAACCGGGAGAAGTCCGGAAGCAGGTTTATTGATGATGACCCGAAGAGCTCCTCATCCGGTGCCAGCGCGGTCACAAACATCCAGTAGACGGGGAAGATGGAAATCCCGAGGACGAAGAGGACGGCGAGCGTGCGGGCTGTCACTCCGAAGCGTATGCGGCGCATCAAGCCTCCTTGGCGGCCGCGCGGGCGACCAGTTGACTGCCGACGATGACGATGAGGGAGATGACGATGCCGACCATGCCGATGGCCGCGGCGTTCCCCAACTGCTTGGACTCAAACGCTTGGGCGTAGAGGTCGATCACGAGGGTGCGGGTGGAGCCCAGTGGACCGCCACGGGTCATCAGCCAGATCAGCTCGAAGCGGCGCAGTGACCAGATGGTCATGAGTACGGCGACCAGGCCGATGGAAGGCTTCAGGACCTGCCAGGTCACCACACGAAAGGTCATCCAACGGCCGGCGCCATCGACCTGTGCTGCCTCTACCAGCTCCTGCGGAACCCCCTGCAGCGCCGAGAGGAGCACGACGGCCACGAACGGCACCAGCTGCCAAATTGTGGTGACGAGAATCGCCCCGAGCGCCAGCCGCGGGTTGTCGAGGATGCCGTTGGGACCGGGGTCGATTCCGATCCCGCGCAGCAGGCGCGTAAGGATCCCGAACTGGGGGTTGAACATCCAGGTGGCAATGAGTGCAACTGCAATTCCCGGTGCTGCCCACGGCACGGTGACCAGAGAACGTGCTACCGCTCTGCCCGGAAACCGGCTGTTCAGCAGCAGGGCCACGACCAGGCCCAGGCCCACCGCACCGACAACGCATGCTGCCACGTAGACAAGGGTGGTGAGCAGCGTTTGACGGAACGAGGGGTTGCCGAGAACTGACTGAAAGTTCGCCAAGCCAACCCAGACGTTGAGGTTTGGGTTGAGCAGGGTGGTCTTGGTGAAGCTGAGCCAGACCTCCTGCAGGAGCGGGACCAACTGGAAAACAACTATGTAGAGGACGGCGGGGGCCAGGAAAAGGTAGGGCGTCCACCGGCTGCCCGCAGGGCTCTTGCGGCGACGGGGCACAAGGGGGCGGTTGGTACTCGGGGCTGGTTGCCCGGCCAGCCCCGGGGACCGCGTCAAGAGGCGCGGTCCCCGGCTGCGGTCTGTCATCGCCCGACCAGCTCCTCCGCCTGCTTCTGGGCCTTCTCCATCGCGGTCGCCATATCCTGCTGGCCCTGAAGCGCGGCCAGGACCTCACTGACAACAATGTGCCGGATGTCCGCGGTCTGGGGACCGAAGCCCTTGACAATCTGCGGCACGCCGGAGTCAGTCAGCTCGTCGAGTACCGGAAGGAACGGGAACTTCTGCAGGCTCTCGGCGCTGCGCTCTGTCGGCGTTGCAACACTGCTGGCGCCCAGGACATCCTGCAGCTTGACCTGCTGCTCGGACTTGAGCAGCCAGTTGATGAAGTCGAGCGCGGCGTCCTTGTGCTTGCTGTTTGCATTGATCGTAATCGGTGCCAGCAACGCCCCCTGCTTCTTTTCAGGGAACGGGATCCGGGCGACGCTGAAGTTGAGGTTCGCGTTGGCCGACTTGGTAGCGGTGACGTAGCCGCCGTTGTTCAGTTCCATGCCCACCTTGCCGTTGGCAAACATTTTGCGGAACGTCGCGGCATCGGCGCCCTTCGGGATAACGTTCGCATCATAGAGCTGCTGGTATGCCTTAAGGCCCTCGATCACCTTCGGCGAGTCGATGGTCAGCTTCTGGCCATCGGACCAGTCGCCCCCAAAACCCAGAACGTAGTTGAAGATGTCCTGCCAAACGCCCGCTTCCTCGGCCTGTGTCTGACGGAAAGCAAGACCGTACATATCGCCTTTGGTCATGTCCTTGGCTGTCTGGGCAAACTCCTCGAAGGTCTTGGGAGCCTCCGGGATCAGGTCCTTGTTGTAGAACATGGCGTAGTTCGAGTTCTCGAAGACCACGCCGTAGCGGTGGTCATCGACGGTGAGGTACTTGTCCGGGCCGGGGATGAGGTTCAGTTTTTCCGCGTCAATCTTGTCATCGAGGGGTTCGAGCAGGCCTGACGATGCGGCTGTGGAGAACTCCGGCATGTCGAAGCGGACGAGGTCCGGCCCTTCGCCGCCGCCCATCTGGGTCAGTACGGTTTGGCCAAAGGTCGGGTAAGGCACTGAAGCCGGCTGGACCGTGACGATGTCCTGGCTGTTGTTGTACTCATCGATCAGCTTCTGAAGCCCAGGCCCGCGGCCGGGATCGCCGAGAGTGGAAGCGGCGAAGGTGATAGTGGCCGCCTGGGGGGTCGCGGAAGAACCGCTTGGCTCGGACGAGCAGCCGGCGAGGGCGGAAGCGCTGACGGCTAGGACGGCAAGGACCGAAGCAGTTCTCGCTCCACGGAATGGACGTAATGGCATGGCTACTCCTTTGTTAGCGGTGCGTCGAGGTGAGTGACAAGTCACATCACCACATATATTACTAATAATAGTTTATTAGCAAGAGAAGGTTTGAGGCAGGGTAAAGTGGGGCCATGACCAACCTTCACTCGGAGCTCGTCGACATGCTCGGCCTCCGGATCGTCCGCGGGGACTACCCTCCTGGCTCCCGCATTGACGTTGATTCCCTTGAGCCGGAATTTGGAGTGAGCAAGACCGCAATCCGGGAAGCGCTTCGGGTCATCCGCGAGAAAGGGCTCATTGACTCGTGGCCCAAGCGCGGAACGATCGTGAATGACCGCACCGCCTGGAAGTTGCTCGACAGCGACGTCATTATGTGGCGGCGCTCGGCCCGGCGGGACGATGACCGCCTGCTGGCCGAACTGTCCCAGTTGCGGGACGTCATCGAACCGGCAGCGGCGAAACTGGCCGCCCAGTACCGGAAGCCCGAGGACATTGCGGCACTCAGGCGCTCATTCGAGGAGTTCGCGAAGGCAGGGCACGATGTTGAACGGCTCGCAGCGGCAGACCAGGAGTTTCACATCAACCTGCTGCGGGCTACACACAACGAACTGATGATGCGCCTGGACGTGGTCATTGTGCACGCCCTCAATGCTCGAAACCGTATCCAGCACCACCCCGGCGCAGACTGGCTCGACCCCGTTCCGGACCATCAGGCGGTGCTCGATGCGGTGGTGGCGGGAGATCCAGAAGCTGCCGAAGCCGCCATGAGTTTTGCCATCCGGGAGTCGGACGTGGACCTTAGCAGCGGCGAACCGGTCTTTGAAGAGCCAGTCGGGCGCTCCGGCATCAGTACCGCTGAATCGGCGCGATAGGACTCCACGCTACAGCTCAGCTTGCGAGAGCCGCCGTGGAGCCCCGGACGATCAGCTGTGTGGCCAGTTCTACGCGGTGGGAATCCGGGACTTCCCCCGCTGCCTGGCGAAGGAGTGACCGCAACGCCGCCCGCCCCATCTCCTCCAATGGCTGGGCAACCGAACTGAGCGACGGGACGGATTCCTCACCCTGCCTTGTCCCGTCAAAGCCGATCAGGCTGATGTCCTCCGGAACCCGGATGCCATGGCGTCCCGCTTCGGCAAGAACACCCAAGGCAATCGTGTCGCTTGCGGCAAAGATCGCGCTGGGAAGCTGGTCCATTTGCAGCAGGGCCTGAAGCCCGGCAACCCCGCTCTCCCTACGGAACCTGCCGCCGGAAATGATGTACCGGGGGTCCACTGTGATGCCGCGGGCCATCAGGGCGGCCATGTAGCCGTGCAGCCGGGCCTGGTTGCATTCAGCCCTCTCGATGCCGCCGATGTAAGCGATACGCCGATGCCCCAAGTCCAGCAGATGTTCGGTGGCGGCCTTGCCGCCGGCCCAGTTGGTCGCCCCTACGCTGACTACATCCGCTGACGGCGGATTGAGCGGGTCGATAACGACGACGGGAATCTTGCGGCGCCGAAACGCCTGCAGCTGGGCCTCACTGAAAGCCGAGGTCACCACGATCATCCCTGCCCTGCCCTCGTCCAGCATGCGCTGTGCGCGGCGCTCGGGACTGCGCAGGCTGGAGAGCGCCGGCCCCGTGACGCTGACCAGGATCTCAACGCCGGCACTTGCGGCGAACTGCAGTATCCCGTTGAGGACCTCAATCATGTAGGCGGAGTCAAGAACATCGATGACCACCTCCACCACCGTGCCGGTCTCCGCGGCGGAACGTCGCTGCAGGGGGGATTGATACCCTGCCTGCTCCAGTGCTGCCAGCACGCGGGCCCGCGTCTCCGGAGACACGTCTTCGCGGCCGTTGACCACCTTGGATACCGTTGGTGCCGACACCCCCGCCTGCCGCGCCACCATAGCCAAAGTCGGCTTGGGCCGCTGGGAGATTTTCGTTGCCATCAGGATTCGCAATCTTTTCGAATGTTTCGGAGATCTCATTCTGTAGAACGCCGCGCCACATGGTCAAGCGCTTTCCAAATGAACAGAAAAATCTCACTCTTCCCCTTGACGACAAGCAAACATGGGCTTTAGTTTAGACCGTGACCTAAATCACCCGTTCGAAATGTTTCGAATCGGCAGCGGAGCTAGCGGCTCCGCGCAATTACTTGCAAAGAAGCAAACTCAGATGGAGAAGCAATGAAGCAGCCCCAGACCTCCCGCCGCTCTTTCCTCGCCCTTGCTGCCCTTACCCCCTTCGCCGTCGCGGCGACCACCGCTTGCGGGACATCGGGGCCGGGCGCCTCCAGTGGCAGTGGGGGTGCCAGTATGTGGTACCTCTCAGGTGAACCGAACCAGACCACCATGCAGAAGGCGGCGGACGCGTTCAGTTCGGCGAACCCCAACGACAAGATCACGGTGACGTACTTCCAGAACGACGCCTACAAAACCAAGATCAAAACCGCAATCGGCGCCGGCCAGGCCCCCACCATCATCTACGGCTGGGGCGGCGGCACCCTGAAGACCTACGCCGAGGCCAACCAGGTGGATGACCTGACCAGCTGGTTTGAGGAGAACCCGGACCTGAAGAAGAAATTCTTCCCGTCCTCCTTCGGTGCAGCCACGGTGAACGGGAAGATCTACGCCCTGCCTAACCAGTACGTCGCCCCGATCGTGCTGTTCTACAACAAGGAACTGTTCGAGAAGGCCGGTGTCCAGCCGCCGAAGACCTGGGACGACGTCATGTCGCTGGTCAAGACCTTCAACGACATGGGAGTGGCACCCTTCTCCCTCGGTGGACAGTCGCGCTGGACCTCCATGATGTGGCTTGAATACCTGTTGGACCGCATCGGGGGCGCCGGCGTATTCAAGGCCATCTTCGAAGGTAAGCCCAATGCCTGGCTGGATCCAGCTGTCATCGAGACGGGCACCAAGATCCAGGAACTCGTCTCAGCTGAAGGGTTCATCAAGGGCTTCTCCTCGATCACCGCAGACTCCAACGCTGACCAGGCCCTCCTGTTCACGGGCAAGGCAGCGATGATGCTGCACGGTACCTGGACCTACGGCGGCATGAAGAAGAATGGCCAGAACTTCGTCCAGGACGGAAAACTGGGCTTCGTCCAGTTCCCCACGGTTCCCGGCGGCAAGGGCGACCCCAAGAACGGCGTGGGAAACCCGGCCCAGTACATGTCGATCTCGTCGAAGGCCAGCGACAAGGAAAAGGAGTCGGCCAAGAAGTTCTTCAAGGACGGCATCCTGACCGAGACGGTCATTGACACCTACATCAATTCAGGATCCGTGCCGATTGTTAACGGCATCGAAGACAAGCTCAACACGTCTCCGGACAAGGACTTCCTGAACTTCGTGTACGACATGGCCAAGAGTGCCCCCAACTTCCAGCAGTCATGGGACCAGGCCCTGAGCCCCACGGCCGCCGAGGCCCTGCTGAACAACATCGACCAGCTGTTTCTGAAGTCGATCACGCCGCAGCAGTTCGCCGAGAACATGAATGCCACCCTCGGCAAATGAGTAACGCCGTATCCACCGCGCCCAGGACTGCCACCGCCAGAACCGGCGCAGAGCACACTGAAAAGCGCAAGGCTGCACTCGCGTGGCTGACAGTGCCCGCGTTGTTCTTCTTCGTGGTCTTCGCTGTGGTCCCCCTGGCTGGTGTACTCATCCTGAGTTTCACCAGCTGGGACGGCATCGGCGCCATCGGGGCTGCGGGCCTGGGCAACTGGTTCTCGGTACTCGCGGACCCCGGACTGTACAACGCCCTGGGGCTGACGTTCCTGATCATGATCGTCTCCTGGCTCGTCCAGACCCCGATCAGCCTCCTCCTGGGGGTCTTCACCGCAGGAAGCCAGCGGTACCGGGCTGCCCTCGCAGTCCTGTATTTCCTGCCCTTGCTGCTCTCATCCGCTGCAGTCGCCATTGCCTTCAAAGCCCTGCTCGATCCGAACTTCGGCCTGGCCACCGGCCTTGGACTGCCCTTCCTTGCCCAGGACTGGCTGGGGGTCCCGCACCTGGCCCTGGGTTTGGTCATCTTCGTGATCGCCTGGCAGTTCGTCCCGTTCCATACGCTCATTTACCAGGGCGGCGTGCGGCAGATCCCCAAATCGCTCTACGAAGCAGCCCAGATCGATGGGGCGGGAACCATGAAGCAGTTCTTCCACATCACCCTCCCCCAGTTGAAATACACCATCATCACCTCGTCCACCTTGATGGTGGTCGGATCGTTGACGTACTTCGACCTGATCTTCGTCCTCACCGGCGGCGGACCGGGAAACTCCACGCGGATCCTGGCGCTGGACATGTACCTGCGGGGCTTCCGGGCAAACCTGATGGGCCCTGCCAGCGTCATCGCCGTCATTCTCGTCATCATTGGCCTTGCACTTGCCTTGTTCCTCCAGCGTCTTGGCGGCAAGGACAAGCAGGGCAGCCAATTGGAAGGTTTGTAGGGTGAGCACCGTATTGAAAAGCAGCACGGAGGAGGCTGCCTCCGGCTCCCCCACCAACGCCTCAAGGCCCAAGCGGGGCCTCGGCCAACGGCTGAGCCGGCTCAACATCCCGGGAGGACTGGGCGGCTGGATCTGGCTGGCCATCATCATCCTGCCGATCTACTACGTGGTCATCACCAGCCTGAAGACCCAGGCCGGCTACTTCGGCCAGAATCCCCTCGCGGTGCCCACGTCACCGACGCTGGAGAACTACCAGCTGGTTCTGGAGAAGGATTTCGCAACGTACTTCATGAACAGCGCCATCGTCACGCTCGGTTCCGTGATTCCCACCGTGCTGATTTCCTTCATGGCCTCGTTCGCGATCGTCCGCGGCAGCGGGAGGTTCCTCAAGCTGGTCAACGGCATGTTCCTCATGGGGCTGGCCATCCCGCTCCAGGCAACGATTATCCCCATCTACCTGATGATCATCCGGCTAAACCTGTACGACAGCCTGCTGGCCCTGATGCTGCCATCCATCGCCTTTGCCATCCCGCTGACGGTGCTGATCCTGTCCAACTTCATCCGCGACGTGCCGAACGAATTGTTCGAATCCATGCGGCTGGACGGCTGCAGTGAATGGCAGACCATGTGGCGGCTGGCCCTGCCGCTGACCCGCCCTGCCATCGTGACCGTCGCAATCTATAACGGCCTGCATGTCTGGAACGGCTTCCTGCTTCCGCTGGTCCTCACCCAGAGCCCGGGCCTGCGGGTCCTTCCCCTGGGTTTGTGGACGTTCCAGGGGGAGTTCAGCGTCAACATCCCGGCCGTGCTTGCCTCGGTGGTGCTCAGTACGTTGCCGATCCTGGTGCTCTACGTCATAGGCCGCCGCCAGCTGCTCGCCGGCCTCACCGCCGGCTTCAGCAAGTAGAAAGGAACTTTCGATGACCGAAACCAAACCCCTGCGCGTAGGCATGGTGGGCTACGCCTTCATGGGCGCCGCCCATTCCCACGCCTGGCGCACGGCACCACGGTTCTTCGACCTGCCGCTGCAGCCCCAGCTCACCGCAGTGGCCGGAAGGAATGCCGACGGCGTGCGGGCCGCAGCAGACAAGCTTGGCTGGGAATCGGTTGAGACAGACTGGCGCCGCCTGATCGAGCGTGACGACATCGACCTGATCGACATCTGCACGCCGGGCGACACCCACGCCGAGATAGCGATTGCCGCCCTTGAAGCCGGAAAGCATGTGCTGTGTGAGAAACCCCTCGCTAATTCCGTGGACGAGGCCGAAAGGATGGTCCTCGCCGCGGAGACCGCGGCGAAGCAGGGCATCGCCTCGATGTGCGGCTTCAGCTACCGGCGCACCCCTGCCCTGGCACTGGCCAAGCGGTTTGTAGAGCAGGGCAGGCTCGGGGACATCCGGCACGTCCGGGCCCAGTATCTGCAGGACTGGCTGTCCGACGAGAATGCCCCCATGACCTGGCGGCTGGACAAGAGCAAGTCCGGGTCAGGCTCCCTCGGTGACATCGGGGCGCACAGCATCGACGCCGCCCAGTGGGTCACCGGACAGAACATCACCGGCGTCTCGGCACTGCTCCAAACCTTCGTCCCGGAGCGCCCGCTCGCGGGTGACCTGGTTGGCCTGGGCGGGCACGGCGACGTCGGCAGCGAGGCACCCCGGGGAAAGGTCACCGTGGACGACGCGGCCATCTTCAGCGCCCGGTTCGACGGCGGCACTGCTTCCGCGGGCGCCGTCGGCGTCTTTGAAGCCACCCGTTACGCACTGGGCCGGAAGAACGCCATGCGCCTGGAAGTCAACGGAACCAAAGGCTCCCTGGCCTTCGACTTCGAGGAAATGAACGTCCTGTCCTTCTACGACGCGGCAGAGTCCCCCGACGCCGGTTTCCGCCGGATCCTCGTCACCGAGCCCGAGCACCCGTATGTAGGGAACTGGTGGCCCACCGGCCACGGACTGGGATACGAGCACGGCTTCACCCACCAGGTGGTGGACCTCGTCACCGCGATCGGTGAACGGCGCCAGCCGGAACCCTCCTTCGCCGAGGCCCTCCAGGTCCAGCGCGTCCTGGCAGCCGTGGAGTCCAGCGCCGCCAACTCCAGCCAGTGGCAAAAAGTCTGAGCAATGTCCGGCTTCAGCACAACCAAGGAAACCTGATGACACGACCAATCACGCTTTTTACCGGCCAGTGGGCCGACCTGCCCTTTGAGGAGGTGGCCCGGCTCGCCGGCGAGTGGGGCTTTGACGGGCTCGAGATTGCCTGCTGGGGCGACCACCTGGACCCGCGCCGCGCGGCGGAGGACGACAACTACCTCCAGGGCCGGCTGGACATCCTGGAGAAGAACAACCTGCAGGTCTTCGCCATCGCCAACCACCTCACCGGCCAGGCCGTCTGCGATGACCCCATCGATGAGCGCCACCGGGGCATCCTCTCCGCGGAAATCTGGGGCAACGGCGAAGCGGAAGGAGTGCGACGCCGGGCCGCCGAGTCGATGAAGGACACCGCGCGGGCAGCCGCCCGCCTCGGCGTGAAGACCGTCACCGCGTTCACCGGCTCCTCCATCTGGAAGGCGGTCGCCATGTTCCCGCCCGCCTCCGAAGCAATGATCGACGCCGGCTACCAGGACTTCGCGGACCGGTGGAACCCCATCCTGGACGTCTTTGACGAGGAGGGCGTCCGGTTCGCCCTGGAAGTCCACCCGTCCGAAATCGCCTACGACTACTGGACCGCGAAACGCACCCTGGAGGCGATCGGGCACCGCAAGAGCTTCGGGCTGAACTTCGACCCGTCCCACTTCATCTGGCAGGACCTGGACCCGGTGATGTTCCTGCAGGATTTCGCGGAACACATCCTCCACGTCCATGTGAAGGAATCCGTACGCCAGCTTGACGGCCGCAACGGACGCCTCGGCTCCCACCTGGCCTGGGCGGATCCCCGGCGCGGCTGGGACTTCGTCACCGCAGGGCACGGGGACGTGCAGTGGAACCGGATCTTCCGGACCCTGAACGCCATCGGCTACGACGGCCCCACCAGCATCGAATGGGAGGACGCCGGAATGGACCGCCTCATCGGCGCCCCGCAGGCACTGGCCATGGTCCAGGAACTCGCCCGGATCGCCCCGCCCGCAGCCGCGTTCGACGCCGCCTTCTCCAGCCGCTGAACCCAAAGCCCTACATTAAGGAACCAGTCCATGACCGAAAATAAAACAGCCCTGGTGGTCCGCGGCGGCTGGGACGGACACCAGCCCTACGAGGCCACCGAGCTCTTCATCCCCTTCCTCAAGGACAACGGCTACGACGTCCGGGTCGAAGAATCACCCAAGGTCTACGCCGACGCCGCATACATGGCAGGCGTGGACCTGATCATGCAGTGCATGACCATGACCACCATCGAAAAGGACGAGTTCGCCGGGCTGCGCGCCGCCGTCGAAAACGGCACCGGCCTGGCCGGCTGGCACGGCGGGATTGCCGATTCCTACCGGAACAACTCCGACTACCTCCACCTGGTCGGCGGCCAGTTCGCCTGCCACCCTGGCAAGCACCCGGACGAGTGCATCGGCGAGCAGTCGGACAACTACGTGCCCTACACCGTGAACATGATCCCCGCAGCCGCTGAGCACCCCATCACCAAGGGCATCCAGGACTTCGACCTGGTCACCGAACAGTACTGGGTCCTCTCCGACGACTACATCGACGTCCTGGCCACCACCACGCAGAAGGTCCGGGAATGGGACCCCTGGAACCGCAAAGTCACCTCCCCCGCCATCTGGACCCGTCAATGGGGCAAGGGCCGCATCTTCGTCGCCACCCCCGGCCACCGGGTCGAAATCCTCCAGGACACCAACGTCCGCACCATCATCGAAAGGGGCCTGCTGTGGGCAAGCCGTTGAAAGTAGGAATCGTTGGCTGCGGAGCCATCATCGCGCAGTACCTCACCAACTTCCGCAAACTCCAGGACCTCGAACTCGTGGCCGTCGCGGACCTGGACATGGCACGTGCCCGGGCCGTGGCGGAGCAGTACGAAGGCGTCCGGGCTGTCTCGGTTGACGAGCTCCTTGCGGCGGACGACGTCGAACTGGTCCTGAACCTGACCATCCCCGCAGCGCACGCTGAGGTGGCGCTGAAGGCCATCGCAGCGGGCAAAAGCGTGTACGGCGAGAAGCCCCTTGCCGCCACAACCGCGGAGGCGCGCACCGTGCTGGACGCAGCCCGCGAGGCGGGCGTCGCCGTCGGCTGCGCCCCGGACACGGTACTGGGCACCGGCATCCAGACGGCCCGCAAGGCGATCGATGACGGCCTGATCGGCGCACCCATCTCCGCCTCAGCCACCATGGTGACACCCGGCCATGAGCGCTGGCACCCGAACCCGGACTTCTACTACCAGCCCGGCGGCGGCCCGCTCCTGGACATGGGCCCCTACTACGTGACCGCCCTGGTCACCCTGCTCGGCCCCGTCGTGTCGGTGGTGGGCGCCGCGAGCCACACCCGCAACGAACGCACCATCGGTTCCGGCCCCCGCCAGGGCGAAAAGGTCCCCGTTGCCATCGACTCCCACGTCACCGGGGTCCTGACCCACGCCTCCGGCGCACTCTCCACCCTGTTCATGAGCTTCGACGCCGTGAAGTCCAAGTCGCCGAACATCGAGATCCACGGGGAGCGCGGATCGCTGGTAGTCCCGGACCCCAACCACTTTGACGGCGAGGTCCAGCTGTTCTCCTTGGGCGCCGAGGACTGGGAGACCCTCCCCGTGTCCGCCGGCTACGTTGACGCCGGGCGCGGCTTCGGCATCGCCGACCTCGCTTCCACCCCCGAGGGCGCCGAGCCCCGCGCGGGCGGAACGCTGGCCTACCATGCCCTTGAAGTCATGGAATCGGTGCTCGAATCAGCCCACAGCGGCTCGGCAGTACGTATCCAGAGCACGGTGGCGCGGCCGGACACCGTCGAGTTGACTGTCCTCACCGAGGACGTGGACGCGCTCCAGGCCCAGGAGGCCGCTTCCTAGAAAGGTCCAGGGCCGGCCCTGAAGCAGCTGCCATCCATGCCGGGCAGGGTCCGCGAAAGCGTTGCCTGCCCGGCATTGTGCTGGGTTCCGCCGGTGAGCTGCCGGGTCTGGACAAGTTCCATGCGGCGTAGCACGATCTGAGGTGTGACCACCGCCCCCGTCTCCGATGCACGCCTGCGTGAACTCCGGGACCTTCGCCGTGTCAAGGACCGGATCGACCGGGAATACGCGCAGCCGCTGGACGTCGAATCCCTGGCCCGCGGCGTGCACATGTCCGCCGGGCACCTGAGCCGCCGCTTCAAGGCGGCGTACCAGGAATCGCCCTACAGCTACCTCATGACCCGGCGCATCGAACGCGCCATGGCGCTGCTGCGCCGGGGTGACCTTTCCGTCACGGAGGTGTGTTTCGCCGTCGGCTGCTCCTCGCTGGGAACCTTCAGCACCCGCTTCACCGAACTGGTGGGCATGCCGCCCAGCGTCTACAAACAGGAAGCAGCGGTGTCGACGGCGGGCATCCCCGCCTGCGTGGCGAAACAGGTCACCAGACCGGTCAGGAATCGAGAAGCGCCCGCCCGGGAGCCGCAACTAGCATGACTGCCATGGACATCACCATCAACTCAACCTTCCTTCCGCACACCGATCCCGACGCCTCATTGGCGTTCTACCGCGACGCCCTGGGCTTCGAGGTCCGCAACGATGTTGGCCGCGGCACCATGCGCTGGATCACCGTGGGCCCGGCGGGCCAGCCGGACGTCTCCATCGTCCTGCACCCGCCGGCCGTGGATCCGGGCATCACCGATGACGAACGCCGCACCATCGCCGAGATGATGGCCAAGGGCACTTACGCCACCGTCGTCCTGTCCGCGCCGGACGTGGACGCCGCGTTCGCTTCGGTGGAGGCGAGCGGGGCCGACGTCGTCCAGGAACCCGTGGACCAGCCCTACGGCATCCGCGACTGTGCCTTCCGCGACCCGGCCGGCAACACCGTCCGCATCAACCAGCAGCCCTGAGTTGGGAGGATTGAAGCCAGTGGCGCCAGGGGGAGCTGCCCGCGCAGTCTTCCCCTGGCACGAAAAACCGCAGCCCAACAGATGGAGACCCGATGAGCACGGACACCAGTACTGATCCCCGGACCAACGGGCTGCACGTTGCCGACACCCACGACCTCATCCGCGTGCAGGGTGCGCGGGAAAACAACCTCAAGGACGTCAGCGTCGAGTTGCCCAAGCGCCGGCTGACGGTGTTCACCGGCGTGTCCGGCTCGGGCAAGAGCTCCCTGGTGTTCGCCACCATTGCTGCCGAGTCGCAGCGGATGATCAACGAAACCTACAGCGCGTTCGTCCAGGGCTTCATGCCGTCGCTGGCCCGGCCCGACGTGGACTTCCTGGAAGGGCTCACGACGGCGATCATCGTGGACCAGGAGCGGATGGGCGCCAACCCGCGCTCCACCGTAGGCACTGCCACCGACGCGAACGCCATGCTGCGCATCCTCTTCAGCCGGCTTGGCTCGCCATACATTGGCCCGCCGACGGCGTTCTCCTTCAACGTGCCCACCCGCAAGGCCAGCGGTGTGATGTCCACGGAGAGGAGTGGCGGCCGGGTGGAGAAGGCAGTGGTCCAGCAGGCCGTCTACCTGGGCGGCATGTGCCCGCGGTGCGAGGGCATGGGAGCCGTCAGCGACATTGACCGGACGGCGCTGTACGACGACGAAAAGTCCCTCGGCGACGGAGCACTGCTTGTTCCGGGCTACTCGATGGACGGCTGGTACGGCCGGCTGTTCGAGGGCGTCGGCTTGCCCATGGACAGGCCGATCTCGAAGTTCACCAAGAAGCAGCTGGAGACGATGCTGTACGCCGAGCCCACCAAGATCAAGGTGGAGGGCGTCAACCTGACGTTCGAGGGGATCATCCCCAAGATCCAGAAGTCCATGCTGTCCAAGGACCCCGAAGCGATGCAGCCGCACGTACGCCGGTTCGTGGAGCGGGCGGTCACCTTCCAGACCTGCCCGGAGTGTGACGGCACCCGGCTGACCCGGGAGGCGCTGTCCTCCAGGGTCAACGGCAGGAACATCGCCGAGCTGTGCCGGATGCAGATCAGCGACCTTGCCGGGTGGATCCGCGGCCTGAAGGACCCGTCCGTGGCTCCGCTGCTCAAGGGCCTCCAGCACCTGCTCGATTCGTTCTCCGACATCGGCCTGGGCTACCTCAGCCTGGACCGTCCCGCAGGCACGCTCTCCGGCGGCGAGGCCCAGCGCACCAAGATGATCCGGCACCTCGGGTCCTCGCTCACCGATGTCACGTATGTCTTCGATGAGCCCACCATCGGGCTGCACCCGCACGACATCGAGCGGATGAACCAGCTGCTGCTGCAGCTGCGGGACAAGGGCAACACCGTGCTGGTGGTGGAGCACAAGCCGGAGACCATCGCCATCGCCGACCACGTCGTTGACCTCGGTCCCGGGGCCGGCAGCGCCGGCGGCACTGTCTGTTTTGAGGGCACGGTGGAGGGCCTCCGGGAAAGCGATACCATCACGGGGCACCACCTGGGGGACCGCGCGTCGCTCAAGGCCGCGGTCCGGGAGGTCTCCGGCGCGCTCGAAGTCCGCGGCGCGTCGGCGCACAACCTGCAGGCGGTCGACGTCGACATCCCCCTGGGTGTCCTGACGGTGGTGACGGGCGTGGCCGGCTCGGGCAAGAGTTCACTGATCCAAGGTTCCGTGGCCAAGCGCGAGGGCGTGGTGGTGATCGACCAGGGCGCCATCAAGGGGTCCCGCCGCAGCAACCCGGCCACCTACACCGGCCTGCTGGAGCCCATCCGCAAGGCGTTCGCGAAGGCCAACGGGGTGAAGCCGGCGCTGTTCAGCTCGAACTCCGAAGGAGCCTGCCCCACCTGCAACGGTGCCGGCGTCATCTTCACCGAGCTGGGCGTGATGGCCACGGTGGAGTCACCGTGCGAGGACTGCGAGGGCCGCCGCTTCCAGGCATCGGTGCTGGAATACACCCTCGGCGGCAAGAACATCGCCGACGTCCTGGCCATGTCCGTGACGGAGGCCGCTGCCTTCTTCGCCGACGGCGAGGCCAAAACACCGGCCGCGCGCACCGTCCTTGACCGGCTCGAAGACGTGGGGCTGGGCTACCTCAGCCTCGGCCAGCCGCTCACCACACTGTCCGGCGGCGAGCGCCAGCGGCTCAAGCTCGCCACCCAGATGGCCGAGAAAGGCGACGTGTACGTCCTGGACGAGCCCACCACCGGCCTGCACCTTGCCGACGTGGAGAACCTGCTGGGCCTGCTGGACCGGCTGGTTGATTCCGGCAAGTCCGTGATCGTCATCGAGCACCACCAGGCGGTGATGGCGCACGCTGACTGGATTATCGACCTGGGCCCGGGAGCAGGGCACGACGGCGGGCGGATCGTTTTCGAGGGCACGCCGGCGGAGCTGGTGGCTGACGCTTCGACGCTCACCGGCAAGCACCTGGCCGCATATGTCGGAGCCTGAGCATGGCCATCAAACTGGAAAACGTTGGTATCGCCGTTCGCGATCTTGAGGAAGCCATCGCTTTTTTCACAGATCTCGGCCTGACGGTTATCGGCCGTGACACTGTCAGCGGCGAGTGGACCGATACTGCCGTGGGGCTTGATGGCAACCACGCCAAGATTGCGATGCTCCAGACCCCTGACGGTCACGGCCAGCTGGAGCTCTTCGAATACATCCACCCCGAAGCAATCGAGTCGCACCCGACCCGCCCCAACGAAATCGGCATGCACCGGGTGGCCTTTTCGGTGGATGACATCGACAAAAGCCTTGAGATAGCTGCCAGGCACGGGTGCCATCCGCTGCGCGGCGTGGCAACCTATGGCGACGTCTACAAACTGACGTACCTCCGCGGTCCCAGCGGAATCCTCGTGATGCTCGCCGAGAAGCTGCAGAAGGACTGACACCGGAAAAACAGCGGATGAAACCCCCGCGTCAGCTGTCAGACGCACCGCCGGTCAGGGAACCGCGGGATGCAGAAGCCATACCAGTGCTTCATCACGGGAAGTGAAGAAGCGTGTGGGACATGGCAGTGTCTGCCGTTCAATGGTGAAGTTGGCAATGATGCGGTCCACTGGACTTGAGCCAAGCAAGGCAATTCGGGAAGCTGCACAGGGGATCTGGAAGGCAGACTTGGCCTGGCGGGTCACTGCCTTTGTAACCCCCATGTCCACCAGCATCGGGTATTCGGACCCTTCGGAAATTTCATCGACCCTTGCCATGGCAGCGTGCACGTCATCGCCTTCCAGAACGATCCCGGGTTGCCAGACAAGGTGAATAATTCCGTCGGCGCCGAGTTCTACGGTGCCCTTGCCGCCGTCTACAGCGATTGGTTCCACTTTCTGCTCCCCCAATAGTCCCGATCAGCGATGCCTACGCGTACATCAAACTACGCTGGCGGTATGGCCGAACACTACCGGTACGACGTCCAGATCCTGCACCTGCTGGTGTCACCGGGGCATGCCTACTTTGGGCGGGCAAAGGACGGCCCCGCGGACGTGCCGACGCTGGACGCCCATACGGCTGAAGTGGTGGCGGGCAAGGGCATCGTTGGTGACCGCTTCTTTGGAAAGGCCGCGCACATGGACGCTGCGGTGACCCTGTTCGCCGTCGAGGCCCTCGAGGCTATAGCCGCCGAGCTGGAGGCGGGGCCGTTTGATCCCCTGGCCACCCGGCGGAATGTGATCCTGCGCGGTGCCCACCTGGCTCCGCTGCTGGGCCAGGACTTCGCGCTCGAATCCGGGGAATCCATGGTGGAGTTCCACGGCGGGCGGCCCGCGCACCCGTGCGCCTGGATGAACGAGGTGCTCGCGCCGGGAGCCCACGCCGCGATGCGGGGCAGGGGTGGCATCCGCTGCCGGGCACTCTCCAGCGGCAGCCTGCACCGCGGGCCGGCGGTACTGGTCAGCCCTGTCCCGCTGGATCCTGAGCAGGCCGGGGTGCCGAGCCTGCTGCGGCCGGGCCGACTGCCGTAGTTCAGTTTCCACGACACGAGGAGGAGTAATATGCGCCTATTTGTGACCGGCTCTGCTGACGGGCTGGGACGGGCTACGGCCCGGACACTTTTGGAGAACGGCCACGACGTGGTTGTGCATGCACGGAGCACTGCCCGGCTGGATGCCGTCCAGGATCTGGTGGACAGCGGGGCCGCAGCCGTGGTGGGCGACCTGGCGGACCTGGAACAGACGCGTGACGTCGCCGGGCAAGTCAACGCGATCGGTCGCATGGATTCCGTCATCCACAATGCGGGAGTGCTGCACAGCCCGGACATCTTCCGGGTGAACGTTGTGGCCCCGTACCTCCTCACCGCGCTCATCGAACGCCCGCAGCGGCTGGTCTATGTCAGCAGCGGGATGCACCGCGGCGGCCACGCCGACCTCAGCAGGCTCGAAGCGGACACGGGGAAGGTGACCTACTCGGACAGCAAGCTCTACCTCACAGCCGTGGCAGCCGCCGTCGCCCGTTTATGGCCGGACGTCCTCAGCAACGCGGTCGATCCCGGCTGGGTGCCCACCCGGATGGGCGGTGCTGGGGCACCTGATGACCTGCGCCTCGGCCACCTGACCCAGGAGTGGCTCGCCACGAGCGATGACCCGGCGGCGCGCACCAGCGGGGGCTACTGGTTCCACCAAAACCGGGAGAAGCCGCATCATGCAGCCCGCGACGAGCGGTTCCAGAATGAACTCCTGGACCGCCTGGCCGATGTCACCGGCGAGCGCCTGGACTGATCCTCCGCCACCGCTTCCGGTTGAGCGCCTACCGTACGGTCCCGCCCGAGGCTCAAATGGTTTGTCCGGCGTCGGCCAGGAGGGTGCTTCCGGTCATGATGGTGGAGAGGTCGCTCGCGCAGAAGAGGACAACGCTGGCCGGATTCTTCCGTTGGCACGTGGGCTGCCGCCGCGGCCACATAGCCCTCGGCGGGTACGAAGGTGGAGGCTACCCCGAGGACGCGGATTCCGAGGGGAGCGAACTCAAGGAGTCGAGGGTAATGGCAGCGCCGCCAGAACCACCACCGACTAGAGCCGCCTCGGACTGCCGTCTGCCTAAAACGGCGGTGGCTCTGGCTGTTGGCGCGGATATAGCACTTTTCCCAGGTCCGTTGCTTCGGTGGTGTACTGCCGGCCCAGGGGTGAACGCCACTCAAGGTCTCCGGAAGGGGAAGAGTGTCTATAGCTCCACGCACCGATGGACTTCAGCGCGTGGTGCCTGCGGCAGAGCATTGCCAGGTTGCCGGGGTCGGTAGTCCCGCCGTCCTGCCACTCAATGGTGTGATCGGGCTCGCAGACGGTGACCCGGCGGGTGCATCCCGGGAATCGACAGGTCCGGTCGCGGCACCGCAGGTACCGGCGCAGCGCTTTCGGTGGGCGATATGCCCGGCGCCCCACGCCCAACGCCTGCCCGGTGGTACCGTCCATGAAGAGCAGGTACCAGGTAGGCGCCAGGGCCGCCAAGCGCCTGGCCGTTCCAGCATCAAGGGGGCCATACCCTTCGAGTTCAGCCGTTCCAAGCTCAGGTTCAGCGGGTACCGTACCACCGCCGGAACCCGCGCTGCTGCCCATAACCTGTCCGACCGGAATGGTCACCACGATCTCAGGATGGAACACCACGGATTCCACCCCGTCAGGGCCACCAAAGAGGCGGTAGGCCAGCGCCTCGGCGCGAAACTCCGACAGCGTAGGCGAATCCGCAGCAGTGCCGGCTCCAGGTGCAGTTCCGGGTTCAGCAGCAGCGCTGCGCCCAGGAAGGTCCCGGAGCTCCGCTGCCCGCGCGCTGGCCAGCCGTGCATCACGATCGAGTCCGCTATAGATTGCCATTCCGACCTCCGCGGTGAGGAACGCCGAGAGCGTGCACATACCGTCCGGCTCGGCCCTGAACCACACGCCGCGCTCACGCTGGGCCGCCTCCTTCCGGGCCGCGAGGCTTTCAGGGTGAAGCTGTTCACGCAACCGCCGCAGACAGACGCGCAATTCAGCGGGTGTGCGCCTACGGCCGTGCCGAGTCAGCGTGCGCCGCAGCGCCACCGATGCAAACCTTTCGGCCTTCCCGGCAGGGAGGGAGCGGGCTTGGTCGACAATGATTTTGGCATGCGCGTCGGAAATTTCGCCCGCCTCCACCGCTTCAAGGACCTCCCAAAGGGACGTTGTCAGCTCCGCCGCATCATTGAGCAAGCGGGCAGCCGTTCCTTCCGAGAGGGCACAGGCAGTTGACACTTCGGTGACAGCAAGCGCATGGGCCTCGTCCCCGCCAAACCGTACCGGCTGGCTCTCCTGCCGCCCCGGAGCTTCTTCCGCAACAGCTTCCTCGACCCGGGCAAGTGCGCCCTGCTTCACGCCCGTAGCCCAGGCGATAAGCCTGTCAGCGGACTGGACCATGCGGATCGCGCCATCGGCGGTCAGGAAGGCGGGAGCCGGAAAGCTCACCGTCCCGGCCAGGAGCGAATCCTCCCGGTCCGTGAACTCGACAGCCGGAACCCACGCCTCGTCGTCAGTGACGAACGGCTGCACCTCCATGCTGCACCTCCTTCGCGGAACCATGGCCGGCCCCTCCTCTTGGGGACACTTTCAGACTAGGAGTAGGGTCTGACATTTATGCTTCCAACCGATCCGAGCCGCATCACCGACAGGGAGTCGATCCTCACCGCCCCCCGGCAGCACGCGAGGAAGGACTGTTGATCGGTTAGACATCCGGCACGGCCCTGGCTGCGGCGCAACTGCTTTGGAAAGGGATCCGCTGTCGGCCGACGAGCCGGCCGCGCTGCACGGCACGCCATTCACCTCCGTGGGCACCGGAGCGGCACTTTCGGAACTCGCCCTGCGGGAAGACCACTTGCTGGCGATCCTCGCGGACGGCCGGATCGTGGGAGCGTGGCGACAGGCAGTGACGAAGCGGACCACGTCAGGAGCCTGCCGCCTTGACCGGAATTATCTGAGCTGCGGGTGCTTTTTCGGTCAGCGCGTAGTGGAAGACCCGTCCGTCCAGGGTTTCAAGGCCGCCGCGCGGTTCAACCCTGAACCACTCATGCCCGGCAACGGTCTGCGCCCACGCGTCCGGCGGCGGCCGGGGACGGGCGCCGGCCCGGCCCCGGGAGCGGGATCCGGCCGCCGTCATGCGACCTTCTCCAGCCGGTTGGTGGGGGACTCTACTCCTTCGAAGTAGCTGCCCTTGAAGAAGATGAGCGGTTCAGCGCCTTCCCGTGCCCCCAGGGCGCGGACAGCACCCACCACGATGGTGTGGTCGCCGCCGTCGTACTCTTCATGCAGCTCGCAGTCCACCCAGGCCAGCGTCTGGTCCAGCACCGGATTGCCCAGCGGTGACGCCGTGAAGTCCACACCGGCGAACTTGTCCGTGCCGGACCGGGCGAACTGGGTATTGCGAGGTGCTGGTGTTCGGCGGGCAGGATGTTCACGGTGAACCGGCCAGCGTCGTGCAGCTGCGGCCAGGTGCTGGAGCTGCGCGCCGGACTGAAGGTGACCAGGGCCGGGTCCAGCGAGAGGGAAGCGAAAGACTGGCACGTGAAGCCCGCGGGGCCGTTGTCCGTGGCCGCGGTGATGACGGTCAGCCCGGAGGCAAAGTGGCCCAGGACGTGGCGCAGGCGCTGCGGGGTGAGATCGAAGTGTTCCGTCATGTTCTTTCCTTTCGAGACCGGTAACCCCAACCAGCCACCGCTCAGCGGTCTGTTCAATCGCGGCTGAAACGCACTGACGCCGGAGGCAATACGGGGTCATGACCCGCAGCATGGAGTAACGAAAGAGGCCCTTGACCAGCGCCGATGGCGCCGGTTCGGGATAGGGAGTATTGCTGGTGGCCGAGGGAACCGACGGCGGACTCCTGGCACCGCCAGCATCTTCCCCTGCGCTGTCCCCTACGCCCGCCAGGCCCGCCCGGGAAGGGCACACAGGATACTGTGAGCCAATGGAAATGCGCCTTGAGGTTGTGCAGGTACCCGTGTCCGATGTGGACCGGGCAAAGTCCTTCTATACGGAGAAGCTCGGCTTCGTGCTCGACCACGATGTGGAGCACGTTCCGGGGATGCGGGTGGTCCAGCTGACGCCTCCGGGTTCGGCCGCGTCAATCGTTATCGGCACCGGAATGACAGCCATGCAGCCGGGCAGCCTGGAGGGGCTGCAGCTGGTGGTGCCGGACATTGGCGCCACGCGCGTTGAACTCCTCCGCCGGGGCGCGGACATCAGCGACGTCCAGGACATGGGTGGGGTGCTGTTTGCCCACTTCGCCGATCCGGACGGCAACCGCTGGGTCCTCCAGGGCGCTACACCGCCGGAGGTCAGGGATGCACATCTCTAACGATTGACGGACCGGGCACGCTGGCCACTCAGCTGCGCGGCAGCCCGATGGCCCGGCTGATCACAGCGTCGAACTGGCGGTCGCCGAGCAGGCCGCGGGCCGTAATCAGGGGTTTGGCGCCGAAGCCCATCGCGTAGCGGGTCTTGGGTTTCGCGGCGGTGACTGCCTTCCCGATCGCGTCCGCCACCACCGACGGCGGTGAGTTCCGGTTCCCGGTCGATTCCGCCCTCAACGTCCTGGCAACAGCCTCTGCCTGCCCTGCATAGGGTCCGCGCCCGGACGTCGCTTCCAGGTTGTCCGCCGCGATGTCGCCCCATTCTGTGGCGATGCCGCCTGGCTCGATGACCACCACATCGATGCCGAAGGGCTTGACCTCCAGGCGGAGGCAGTCGCTGAGCGCCTCGAGGGCGAACTTCGTCCCGTGGTACCAGCCGCCCAGCGGGGTGTAGATCTTGCCGCCCATCGACGTGATGTTCACGATGGTGCCCGAATGCTGCGTGCGCATGTGCGGCAGGACCAGCTGCGCCAGCCGGATCGCGCCGATGACGTTGACTTCGAACTGCCGGCGGCCCTCGTCGATGGGGACATCCTCAAGCGCTCCGTAGGAGCCGTACCCGGCGTTGTTGACCAGGACGTCGAGGCGGCCGGTATCGGCAATGACCTGCTCAACACCGGCGCTCATCGACGCATCGTCTGTCACGTCCATGGCCAGCGGCCGGATGCCGTGGGCCGCCAGTTCCTGCAGCCGGTCCGCGCGCCGGGCAGCGCCGTACACGGTGTAGCCGAGGCCCTGCAGCTTCCGGACGGTCGCCTCCCCGATTCCTGAGGATGCTCCTGTAACAAGTGCCGTCTTGGTGGTGGTGGTCATGCTCCTAACCTAGGCCGGGTCCGCACCAGGTGGTCAGAGCCTCGGCAAGCCCCGCATCCGTTCCCCCGCCCACCCAGGCGACGTATCCGTCCGGCCTGACCAGGACGGCAGGAGGAGCAGGAACTTCGCCGAGGACCGGCAGCTCCCAGGAGCCGGTGTACCGGGCATCAACCAGCTTCACCCGTTCCGGTCGCGGCATGCCGTCGAAGACGCCCGGCGCCCCGAGATTCAGCAGCAGCGGCCGCGCGTCGTGCAGCAGCGCATAGGCGGTCAGCGCACCATCCGCAGTGGCAAGGTCGACGTCGGGCATCCGCCGTCCGAGCAGCGGGTGTCCGGCACCAAGGTCGTAATGGACGTCGAGGCCGGACTGCATCCCGGCGAACCGCCGGCGCGGCTCCTCCATGCCGAGGAGCTCCGAAACCACCTCGCCAGCAGCCTTGATTCGCGGGTCGGGGCGGCGGAGCGCAGTCTGCGCCATGGTGTTGCGCAGCACCCTGGCTGCCACGGGGTGGCGCTCGGCATGATAGGTATCCAGGAAGGTTTCCGGGGCTGTCCCGTTGACAACCTGCCCCAGCTTCCAGCCCAGGTTCACCGCGTCCTGCACCCCGATGTTCAGCCCCTGCCCGCCGTCCGGGGCGTGGACGTGGGCGGCGTCGCCGGCCAGCAGGATCCGCCCCTCGCGGTAGGCGGCCGCCTGCCGGGTCATGTCCGTGAACCGGGAAATCCAGGTAGGGCTGTGGGCCCCGTAATCGGTGCCGCAGGCGGCAATGAGGGCTGCGCTGAGATCGGCCAGGGTGGGTTCCCTCGCCGGGCCCACGTGCTCCTCGGTCACCATCACCCCCACCGGCCCGCTGTCCGCGTAGACCACCTTGCCGTCGACGATTGTGTACTCCCGCCGGCCAAAGGAGTGGATGCCAAAGGCGTTCTGGTGCACGCCGAACTCCGGATCGCCGGTCATCTCCACCTCTCCGATCAGCGCGCTGGTGGTGGGATCCCAGCCGGGAAAATCGATGCCGGACGCCTTGCGCACGAGGCTCCTGCCGCCGTCGCACCCCACCACGTAGTCCGCACGCAGCGTCCCGCCACCCTTGAGGTAAAGGTCGACGCCGGCACTATCCTGCGCGAGGCCGGTCACCTCTTCGCCGCGGTAGAAGGTCACGGCCAGCTCCCCCACCCAGCCTGCGAGGATGCGTTCGATGTGGTTCTGCCACAGCCCCAGGCCGTAGGGATGACGGGTGGGAAATTCGCTGATGTCCAGGCGGGTCCCCGCGAACCCCGCCACCTGGGCCACCTGCCCCTCCGAGATGAACCGCCCGGCGATGCCGCGCTGATCCAGGACTTCAAGGGTCCGGGCGTGAAGGCCGCCCGCCCGCGCACCGGCAAGCTCCTGGCTGGGACGCCGCTCCACGATGGCCGCATCAACCCCTGCCAGCGCCAACTCCCCTGCCAGCATCAACCCCGTGGGGCCGCCGCCCACAATCACTACCGCATGCTCAGTCATCGCACTGTCCTCCCGTTCTCCCGGTTGAAGCCTTTGCGATTATCCGGCCCCCACCCGGCCTTGCGGCAAGCCCCACCGGGGGCGATACATTGGAAATGGAAGGAGTGCATCAGCCTCCTCTTCCGTCTGCCGTTCCCCCGGTCAGGCTTACCGGCAAAAGGAGCAGGCGTGGACACCCGCAAACTTAAGTACTTCCTCGCCGTGGTGGATCATGACGGCTTCAACCGGGCTGCGGAGCACCTGCTCATCGCCCAGCCGTCCCTGAGCCAGACCATCGCCAGCCTGGAGAAAGACCTGGGCGTCCCGCTGTTCCACCGGATCGGACGAAAAGCCGTGCTCAGCGAAGCCGGCAGGGAGCTCGTGGGTCCTGCGCGCGTGGTCATGCGCGACCTGGACGTCGCCCAGTCCGCGGTCCAGGCCTTGCGCGGTGTCCGCAGCGGGCGGCTGGACATTATCACCATGCCCTCCCCCGGGATCGAGCCCCTCACGTCCATGATCGCCGAGTTCACCAGGCTCCATCCCTCCGTCCGCCTGAACGTTGGCGCCGCCTTCACGCCTGAAGAAATCATCGACTCCGTGCGCAGCGGCAGCACGGAGGTCGGCCTGGCCGGCTCCCCCACGCCCATCCGGGTCCCCGGTGTTGAAGTCCTGGAACTCGAACGCCAGCCGCTGATCCTCATCGTCAACACCCGGGCAGACACCTTCCCCGCGGACGGAAAAGCCATCCAGCGCGAAGACCTCGGCGGGCACCGCATCATCGCCAGCCAGCGCGGGTCCCTCATGCGCTGGCTCGTCGACGACGCCCTCGCGCACGGCGTCAAGGTGGAAATCGTCGTCGAAGTTGCCCACCGGACCTCCATCCTTCCGCTGGTGCTGGCGGGGGTGGGCCACGCCGTGATGCCGTCGTCGTGGGCGCCAACAGCACACAAGGCGGGCCTCCGCACGCTGCTCATCGAACCGGTGCACCACCTCGATGTCGCCGTCCTGAGCCGCAAGGAAAACCTCACCCCGGCAGCGAAAGCCTTCCTCGGCGTGGCAGCCCGGCACACGGAAACCAGGAAGAATAGATAGGCCGCGCCTATCAGGCGTATCCAAACTAAGTCTTGGACGCTGCCTGCCGGCGGGCCGTCTACTTAAAGAGGAAGGACAGTGTGACCGCGCTAACAGGCTCACTGCAAACACTCAACGAGGAGGCTGGCATGAGCGCCACCCAGAAATTCAGCATCGCTTCAATCCCCGCCGACGGCGTGGGCAAGGAAGTTGTATCCGCAGGCCGCCGCGTCCTGGACGCCCTGGCCGAAAGCTCCAACGGCAAGTTCACGTTCGACTGGACCGAGTTCCCCTGGGGCTGCGGCTACTACGAGAAGACCGGCCAGATGATGGACCCCAAGGGCCTGGAAGCCCTGAAGGACTTCGACGCCATCTACTTCGGCGCCGTCGGCTGGGAGAACGTCCCGGACCACATCAGCCTGTGGGGCCTGCGCCTGAACATCACCCAGAACTTCGACCAGTGGGCCAACATCCGCCCCGTGAAGTTCCTGCCCGGCATCCAGTCCCCGCTCCGCAAGGCAGACAACACCGAGCTTGACTGGGTTGTGGTCCGCGAGAACAGCGAGGGCGAATACGCCGGCCTTGGCGGGCGCAACCTGAGTGGCCGCGGCCCCGGCAACGAGGTGGCCCTGCAGACCGCACTGTTCACCGAGAAGGGCTGCGAGCGCATCATGCGCTTCGCCTTCGACCTTGCCCGGACCCGCACCGTCAAGAAGGTCTCCTCCGTCACCAAGTCCAACGCCCAGCAGTACGGCATGGTCCTCTGGGACGAAACCTTCCAGCGCGTGGCCCTGGACTACCCGGACGTCCAGACCGAAAGTGTCCTCGTGGACGCCATGAGCGCCAAGTTCATCCTCAAGCCCGAGGACCTGTCCGTCGTCGTGGCTTCCAACCTGAACGCGGACATCCTCTCCGACCTCGGCTCGGCACTTGCCGGCAGCCTGGGCCTGGCCGCCAGCGCCAACCTGAACCCGGAGCGCCGCTTCCCGTCCATGTTCGAACCGGTCCACGGATCCGCTCCGGACATCGCCGGCCAGGGCATCAGCAACCCGATCGGCGCCATTGCCAGCGCCGCCCTCATGCTGGACCACTTCGGCCTGCACGAGGAAGCCCGCAAGGTGGAAGCCGCCATCGAGGCCGCCACCGGCTCGGGGCACCTGACCCGCGACGTCGGCGGGCACGCCACCACGGACGACGTCACCGAGGCGATCATCAAGGCACTGACCCTCGCACCCGCCGCAGTCTAGCTAGTCTTTCCGCGGAGGTCCCAAGCCAAGCGGCGTCCCGAGGGGCCCGACACGAGCTTACGAGCGTTGGGAAGGGACCTCCGCGCCAGGGACATTCCACAACGAGGTAGGAATCATGGATCACATCAGCTCAGCCGGGACGGCAGCTTCAGCGCCGGCCCGCAAAACACGTTGGTACCGGCAACTTTACTTCTGGGTACTGACAGCGATTGTCATCGGCATCCTTGTCGGCTGGCTGGCCCCGACGGCCGGCATCGCCATGGAACCCATCGGCACCACGTTCGTGAACTCGATGAAAATGCTCATCGGCCCGATCGTGTTCCTCACCATCGTGGGCGGCATCGCCAGCGTCGCCGACCTGAAAAAGGTCGGCATGACGGGCCTGAAAGCCCTGACCTACTTCCAGATCGGCACCATCTTCGCCATGATCTTTGGTCTGGTGGCCATCAACATCTTCCGCCTCGGCGATGGGGTCAACGCAGACGCCGGCAGCATCAAGACGTCCGATTCCGCGGCGAAGCTGATCGATGCCGGCGCCAACCAGGAATGGTGGCAGTTCCTCACGCACATCATCCCGAACAGCATCGTGGGCCCCTTCGTTGAAGGCGACATCCTGCAGATCATCTTCATCGCCGTGGTCTTCGGCATCGCCCTGAATTCCATGGGCAAGGTGGGCGCACCCGTCCTTGACGGCGTGCAGCGGCTCACCGGCGTGATGTTCAAGATCCTCAGCTTCATCATGAAGGCCGCCCCGCTGGGTGCCTTCGGCGCCATGGCCTTCGCTGTTGGCAAGTACGGCGTCTCATCACTGACCAGCATGGGCGGGCTCATTGCCCTTTTCTACGTCACCTCCATCCTCTTTGTGGTGGTGGTCCTGGGCTCAGTGATGGCCTTCCTGAAGCTGAACATCTTCCGGATGATCCGGCACCTCAAGGAGGAGTACATGCTCATCCTGGGTACCTCCACCGCCGAGCCCGCCCTGCCCGGCCTGATGCGCAAGCTCGAGCACGCCGGCGTCAAGAAGGAAACCGTGGGCCTGGTTGTCCCCACCGGGTACAGCTTCAACCTGGACGGCGCCGCGATCTACCTGTCCCTCGCCGCGCTCTACATCGCCCAGGCCACCAACACGGACCTGACCATTGGCCAGCAGTTGGGCCTGCTCGCCGTGATGCTGCTGACCTCCAAGGGCGCAGCGGGCGTGGCCGGCGGCGGGTTCATCGCCCTGACCGCCACGCTCACCACCATCGGCACCATCCCCGCCGCCGGCATCATGCTCATCTTCGGCATCGACAAGTTCATGTCCGAATGCCGGGCCCTGGTGAACTTCACCGGCAACGCCGTAGCCACACTGTTCATCGCCTGGTGGGACCATACCCTGGACGTTGACCGCGCCCGCCGCGTCTTCGCTGGCGAAACGGTGGAGCCCATGCCCGCCGAGGACCCCATCCGCCTTGACGACGTCACCGACATCGATGACGACCTCGCCGAGTACGGCCACCACGCACCCAGGCATGCAGGAACTGACGGCACGGCACCATCCGGGCCCGCCGCCGTCGGACCTTCCACTGACCGCCGCCCCGCCTACTCGGAAACCGTCTGACATGACCGCAGCAACCGCCCCGCACACCGTCCGCGCCCTCATTGCGCCGGACAAGTTCAAAGGCAGCCTTACCGCCGGCGAAGTGGCCGACGCCCTGGCCTCGGGGCTCCGCTCCGCCACCGGCGCGGTCCACTGCGAACTGCTTCCGCTGGCGGACGGAGGTGACGGCAGCGTCGATGCCGCCGTCGCCTCCGGCTTCGGCCGCCGCAGCTGCACCGTTGCCGGCCCCACGGGCCAGCCGGTCCAGGCAAGCATCGCGTTCGACGGCGTGACGGCGGTTGTGGAGGTGGCGAACACCTGCGGGCTGGGGCTGCTCGCCGGCGGAAAGCTCGAACCGCTGGAGGCATCCAGCCGCGGTTTCGGCGAAGCCGTCCTGGTCGCCCTCCGCCTCAACCCGGCCAGGATCATCCTGGCGCTCGGCGGCAGTGCCAGCACGGACGGCGGGATGGGAATGCTCACCGCCCTGGGTCTGCGCTTCTATGATGCTGCCGGGCGTCCGTTGCAGGGCAGCGGACGGGCGCTGGCGGAGATCCACGCCGTCGAGCGGACGGCGCTTCCGGAATTGGGCGAGACGGAACTTATCGTGGCGAGTGACGTCCACAACCCCCTCCGGGGTCCGCACGGCGCCCCCGCAGTGTTTGGGCCACAGAAGGGAGCCGGCCGGGCGGACGTTGCCGCGCTCGATGCCAGCCTGGCGAATTTCGTGGCAAAGATGTCCGAAGCAGGGTTCCAGGACGCCGCGGCGCTGGCAGAAAACGAGGGCGCAGGCAGCGCAGGCGGCATTGGCTATGCCTGCCTCCTGCTTGGAGCACGGCAGGTTTCCGGTGCCGACTACTTCCTGGACCTGCTGGACTTCAACACCCGCAAGGACAGCTGCGATGTGGTGATCACGGGCGAAGGCAGCATCGACGAACAGACGCTCGCCGGAAAGCTGCCCGCCGCCGTCGCCCGCCGCTCCGGGACCAGGCCGATCATCGCCGTCGCCGGCCGCTCACTGCTCCCCCGGGAGCGCTGGTCCGAGATGGCGCTGGCACAGGTCTACACCCTGGCCGAGTACACGGACCAGGACTCCTCCAAGGACCCGGAACTCTCGGCAGCACTGCTGCACCGGATCGGGCGGGATATTGGCGAAAACCTGCTGTAGGATCCGGCGGACAGCCGGCAGACGCCGCAGAAAGAAACTTTGAACAAGGCTGGCCGTCCACGCAAGTGGGCGGCCAGCGTCGTTAAGTGCCGTACAGGACCCATGAGCAGGTTCGCCCTGTCAGTCCCGGAGCCTAGACTTTTTGGCATGAGTGAAAACCAGGAAACCATCGGCAGCCCCACCCCCGAGCCGGATGCAGGACTCAATAGAGACCCGGAAGACTGGGTGACAGGCGACGAACCCATGACCGCGGCGCAGCGAAGCTACCTCGATACGCTGGCCCGGGAAGCAGGCGAAGAGCTCCCGGCTGATCTCAGCAAGGCGGAGGCATCCAGGCACATTGACCGGCTGCAGGAGCGCAGCGGAAGAGTGTCCGGCAGCGGCTCCGGAAACGCCGGAGACAACTAGGCGCCGACAAACGCCAGGCGCCTTCACGAACGCCAGGCGCGAAGCGCTTACCAGGCCTGGTGTTCGCGGGTGAGGCCGAAGGGAACGGCCTCGCTCAGGGCAACGGTGAACTTGTCCACGCCGTGCCGGGTGACGAGGATGCCGTGCCGCTTCCCGGCGAGTGCGTGCGCCTTGGCGGCCGTCACGGCGGCGTCGAGTTCGCTGTCCATGCTCTCGCGGTCGGCAACGGTGAGGGTCAGTGGAAAGTTCATGGGTCTAGCCTTTGTTGGTTGGGGGTAGGGGGCGGAGCTAACACCTGCGCTCCCCAAGGCTGCAGGCGAGGGTGGGCATATTACTGCCCAGTTCATGATGCCCCACCAGTGCAGCGCCAGCAACTTGAAAAATCAACTAAAAAGTAACCGCAGGTCAGGAGCGCGGCGGCTGGAGCACGGTGAGCAATTACGGGCGCCAAAGTACCGTGAATTAGAGTTGGACAGGAGTGGACGCTGTTCCTGAACGGCTCCGATGCCCTGAACCCAGCCATGCGGCAGAACCCCGCCACCAGCACAACACCATACGTGTGCCACGACCTGACAAGGATCCCGCCATTTCCACGGACGCTTTTTTCGGCAATCTCACCCGGATCCGCAATGTCATTCTTCCCGAGCCCGTCCGGAACCGGCTGAACACCGGGCGCGGACTGCTCGGCGGCTTCATCGTGGTGCACCTGGTCTTCCTGGTCTTCGCCGCCTCCCTCTCTCTGCGCGGTGAAGCCTTCAGCGATACGTTCATCTACCGCGACTGGGCCATGGCCGGCTTTAACGACGCCAACCTCACCGGCGGCCCCAGCCCCTGGGTCTACCCCATCCTCGCGCTGATCCCCATGGCCATCGCCGGCATCGCGGGCCCGGGACCTTTCTTCTTCCTCTGGGTCCTGATGACCACCCTGCTCAACGGCTGGGCCCTGCTGAAGCTGACTAACCGCGGCCGCGACCAGAACGCCATCCCAGCCGGTTGGTGGTGGCTCGGGTTCACTTTCCTCATGGGCTGGCTCGGCTTCGCCCGCGTGGACGGCCTCACCGCACCGCTGGTCCTGGTGGCCCTCGCCTACGGTGTGGGCCGTCCGTTCATCGCCTCCATCCTGCTGGCCACCGGCACTTGGGTGAAGGTCTGGCCTGCCGCCATCATGCTGGCCCTGTTCGCCGTCGTCCGGAACCGGATCCTGGTGGTGCTTGCCGGAATCGCGACGACGGCGGGCGTCGTCGCGCTGGCAGCAGCAGTTGGCAGCGTTTCCAGGCTGCTGAACTTCCTCACCCAGCAGGGCGACCGCGGCATGCAGCTCGAGGCCACCTTCACCACGCCCTGGCTCTGGCTGTCCGTCCTGAATGCCGGCGGCTCCCGGATGTACATGAACACCGACATCAACTCCATGCAGGTGGACGGCCCGGGCACGGCGCTGATGTCCGTCCTGATGCAGCCCCTCCTGGTCCTGGCCGCGCTGCTGGTGGCCGGCCTGACATTCTGGGCGCTGCACAACGGAAAAATCAGCGGCGGCGTGGACCGGACCGAGCTGCTCCTGGCCGGTGCCCTCACCCTCGCCACCGCGTTCGTGGTGTTCAACAAGGTGGGTTCCCCGCAGTTCATGGTGTGGCTGGCCCCTGCGGTCGCCGTCGGGCTGGCCCACAGCTGGCGTGAATGGCGGGTCCCCGCCGCCATGCTGATCGCCATCGCCGTGGCCACCTACTTCATCTACCCGCTGTTCTACGACGCCCTCAGCCACAACAACCCGTGGATGGCCCTGGTGCTGACCATCCGCAACACCCTCCTGGTGGTCCTGTTCCTGTGGAGCGTCCGGCGCCTCTACCTGCTGGGCAAAAAGGCACCCGCAGCCGCTCCCGCGCTCAAGGAGTCCTAAGATTTCCGCGAAGTTCTTTGACCGCCTGGTCACCGTCCGTACCAAAGTCCTTCCTGCCAAGGTGGTGGACTGGTTCGCCCGCCCATCCAGCGTGTGGTGGGGCTTCGCCGTCGTCCATCTCTACTTCCTGGGCTGGATGGCGTCCTTTTTCCTCAACGGTGGCACCTTCAGCGACACCGAGCAGTACCGCCAATGGGCCCGGGACGGCTACAACCCGCAGGACCTCGACGGAAAAATCAGCCCCTGGGTGTACCCCGTGCTGGCCCAGCTCCCCATCTTCCTCGCGAACATCGCCGGGCCAAGCCTGTACCTGCTCGTCTGGTTCCTGATCATCACAGCGCTCAACGCGATCGGGCTGGCTTTCCTGACGCGCGGGCCGCGGAAGGTAAGCGGCATCGCGCCGGCCTGGTGGTGGCTCTTCTTCACCGTGTTTATGGGCTACCTCAGCTTCGCCCGAGTGGAAGGCATCACCGCTCCCATCGTCCTGATCGCACTGCTCTATGCGGCCCAGCGGCCCGTCGTTGCCGGCGTCCTGCTCAGCATCGCCACGTGGATCAAGGTGTGGCCGGCGGCCGTGCTGGTGCCCATCGTGATTGCGAGCCGGAAGCGGACCCAGGTGGTCCTCGCCGGCGTCGCGGTGACCGCCGCAGTGGCGCTGGGAACCTGGCTGTCCGGCGGGCTGCGGCACATCCTGGACTTCCTCCTGAACCAGGGCGAGCGCGGCATGCAGCTGGAGGCTACCTTCTCCACGCCATGGGTGTGGCTGAGCGTCTTCAACATCGCCGGTTCGAAAATGGCGGACAACACCGCCATCAACTCCACCGAGGTCTACGGTCCCGGGGCCGGCACGGCAGCGTTCCTGATGCAGCCGCTCCTGATCCTGGCCGCGGTGGCTGCCGCCATCCTGCTGGTCCGCGCATTGAACCGCGGAGCGGAGCGGGAGGAACTGTTCCTTGAGGGCTCCCTCATGATGGTTACTGCGTTCATCGTGTTCAACAAGGTAGGTTCCCCGCAGTTCATCATCTGGCTGGCGCCGGTGATCATCGCCGGCCTCACCCACGATTGGAACCGTTGGAAGGTCCCGGCGGCCCTGCTGATGGGGATCGCCATGACCACCTTCGTGATCTATCCGCTGTTCTACACCCCGCTTATCCACGCCCACCCGGTAATGGCCGCCATCCTCACCACCCGCAACGTGCTCCTGGTGGTCCTGCTGTGGTGGTCGGTGAAGCGGACGGCGGAGCTGGGCCGCAAGCCTGCTGCGGTACCCGCAGGCGCCTAGTCGGCGGTGGAGGCCCGGTCAGCTGCTCCGGGACCTCTGGTGCTTTTCCCACCGGTCCAGGCTCCAGTTCCAGCCCCGCTTGGCCAGGTCCCAGGGCTTGGCCTCGATGAGCAGCTTGCGTGTATGCACGTCGAGGAATAGAAGGTAGAGCGTAAATGCCAGGGCGGTAATGAACGCCAGGGAGGACGCGTCGATGGGCAGTTCCACGAAGGACCACACGGAGAGCTGGTCCTGCGCCCCGAACACCACAAAGAACGTGACGCCCACGTAGAAGGACCTGATCTGCCAGTCGTCCCGGATGCCGGTGACGGCCAGGAACGGCACGAACCAGAGGATGTACCACGGCTGGATGATGGGTGAGAGCATCACAACGGCGGTGAATGCCAGCGCCATCCGCCGCACAGCCCGTGAGTAGTCGCCACGGAACATCAGCAGCAGGACCAGCCCGATGGCGGCATACTTCATCCCGGTCCGCAGCACGGTGGCGAACGTGCCCCCCGGCAGCCCCAGCACATTCGCCAGGAACTCCACCTGCTGGCCCAGGAAACCCGACGGCGAGTAGCCCGTGTAGCCGGGGGTGGCGTCCATGATGGCCCAGGTCCAGCCCAGTCCAAGGTTGTACGGGATCCCGCTGACGGCCAGCACGCCGAAACTGATCCCTGCCGTCGCACCCCAGATCAGGAACTTGCGCGGCCAGGAGGCAGAGGGGCCTGCCCACATCACGCCGATGAACGGCAGCAGGAGCACGGTAATGGGCTTGATGCCGATGGACGCGGTGACCAGGAGGATGCCCAGCAGGTAGCGGCGGGTGGCCGCGAAGTAGACGCCGGCGACGGCGAGTCCCACCATGAGTGCGTCGTTGTGGGCGCTGGCGATAAAGCTGATCAGGAACAGGGGGTTGGCCACGGCGATCCACAGTGCGCGCGCCCCGTTGATGCCGTGCAGTTCCGCGAGTTTGGGCACGTAGATAACGCAGAGCAGGACCCCCACCCCGGCCAGGAGGCGGAAGAGCAGCACGGACGCGTCGGGCTGGGCTCCGGTCAGTCCGACAACGGCGCGTGCCAGCCAGAGAAAGTAGGGGCCGTAGGGGGTCCTGTTTTCGGCCCAGGCCGGGTCCGCGCCGAGCGCGAACCAGTTGTTGAGCGTGGAGATCCCCACCTGGTAAGGGTTTTGGCCTTCCATCACCAGCCGGCCCTGGCCGGTGTAGGCGTAGACGTCACGGGAAAAGACCGGCACGCAGAAGAGCAGCGGCAGGGACCAGGCGGAGATGGCGATAACAACTGACCGCAGCGACGACGCGCCCCAGTCGGAAAGCCGCTGCCCCAGCCGAAGCCACGAACGCATCAGCACCATGGCGCCTACCGTCAGCAGCACCGTGGACACTGTCACGCCCCAGCCCTCGGTGCGCAGCGCGATGACGATGGGCTGGCGGATCATGGGCGAACCGTTGGCGATCCAGCCGGTGCCGATCGAACCGACGAACATCATGAGGGCGCCGAGGAATCCTTCAACGGTTGCCACATAGGCCCGGCGCTTTGCAGGCTCGGCGACCGGATTGGCCGGCGAGCCGGGCTGGCTTTCCGACGTCCCGGGGGGTGCACCGCCTGCCGTCATGTGTGTTGGTCCCCTACTTCGTTACGGCGCTGGCTGCACGAGCGAAAAGGCCGCCCTGCAACCTGGCCATTTTATCAGCCGCGGTTCAGCGTGCTCCCGGATGACGTCCCCCCGAATGCCACAGTTTCGCAACAGGGCCGGGAGCAGGTCCCGTTGCGGCTCCGCGTAAAGTTGAAGGGTCCGGAGTCTGGCGGCCATCGCCTGCTGAGAGCCGGCCCTCCCGTTCCGGCGCAAGGAAGCGCCTTCCTTCCCGACCACCCCCATCCTTGCGAACGCGTGCAGGCCCCGGCCGCCGCGCTTCCAATGCCCGATTGGAGCCGGACCATGGCTGTCACCACCGCCGCGAACAGGGCGCCCTTGCCCCAGCAACTGCAGTCCGTGCGCGCCACGCTCCGCTCCCCTCGAAGGCTCAAGACTGAGGCCCTGGCCGGTCTGGTGGTGGCGCTGGCGCTCATTCCCGAGGCCATCGCCTTCTCGGTGATTGCCGGCGTGGATCCGCGGATCGGTCTGTTCGCCTCCTTCACGATGGCGGTGACCATCTCATTCGTTGGCGGCCGGCCCGCCATGATCTCCGCTGCCACCGGTGCCGTAGCACTGGTGATCGCGCCGCTCATGCGCAGCCACGGGCTGGACTACCTGATTGCCGGGGTGATCCTGGCCGGCGTCTTCCAGATCCTCCTCGCCGTTGCCGGCGTCACCAAGCTGATGCGTTTCATCCCGCGTTCGGTCATGGTGGGCTTCGTCAACGCACTGGCCATCCTGGTTTTTATGGCCCAGCTGCCTGAGCTCATCAACGTCCCCTGGCTGGTCTACCCGCTCGTCGCCGCCGGCCTGGTGATCGTGGTGGGACTGCCAAGGATGACGACGGCGGTGCCCTCACCTTTGGTGGCCATCGTGGTGCTCACCGCGGTTGCCGTACTGGCAGGACTGGACGTGCCCACCGTCAGCGACAAGGGACAGCTGCCGGAGAGCCTGCCGGGGTTCTTCCTGCCGAACGTCCCGCCCACGTGGGAGACCTTCCAAATCCTTGCCCCGTTCTCGCTGTCCATGGCGCTGGTGGGTCTGCTCGAATCCCTGATGACCGCCAAGCTGGTGGACGACATCACCGACACCCGGTCCAACAAGACCCGTGAATCGTGGGGCCAGGGCGTTGCCAACATCGTCACCGGTTTTCTCGGCGGCATGGGCGGCTGCGCGGTGATCGGGCAGACGATGATCAACGTCAAGGGCTCCGGGGCGCGCAGCCGGGTATCCACCTTCCTGGCCGGCGTCTTCCTGCTGGTGCTCGTGGTGGTGCTGGGCGACGTGGTCGGTCTCATCCCCATGGCGGCCCTGGTGGCCGTGATGATCTTCGTCTCCGCCATCACCTTTGAATGGCACTCCATCGCGCCGCGGACACTGCGGACCATGCCGAAGTCTGAAACCGCCGTCATGCTGATCACCGTCGCGGTAGTGGTGGCGACGCACAACCTGGCCATCGGGGTCGGCGCGGGGGTGCTTGCCGCCATGGCCATGTTCGCCCGGCGGGTGGCGCACTTTGTCACCGTTGAGCGGACGGTGCTGGAGGTCAACGGCGAGAACGTTGCCACCTACACTGTGGACGGCGAGCTGTTCTTCGCCTCATCCAATGACCTCTACACCCAATTCGAGTACGCCCTCGATGCGGAGCCGGAGATCAGCCGGGTAGTGGTGGACCTGCACGCCTCACACCTTTGGGACGCCTCCACCATCGCGGTGCTGGACGCCGTCACGGAGAAGTACCGCCGCCACGGCCGCGAAGTGGAACTGATCGGCCTGAACTCCGCCAGCATCCAGATGCGCGAACGGCTGGCCGGGAAGCTGAATGCCGGAAGCTGACAGCGCTTAGGTGCGGGCCCTGGGCGGTGCCGCCGGTTCCGCCGGTTCCGCCGGCGGCCCCCTAGCGCCTCCTGTCGCTGCGGGCCGTACGGTTCCTGCCCAGTGACTTGGCCACGTACAACGCGTCATCCGCGGTGGCGATGAGGCCTTCCACGCCGGTAGTGCCGGCGTCGTAGGTGGAAATTCCGTAACTGACGGTGGGCATCTCCATCCCGGCCTCCGTGGGGGCGGCGGCGAGCCGCCGGCTGATCTCCTCGGCAATGTTTTCCGCCCGTTCGGCATTCGTCCCGGGCAGGAAGAGGACAAACTCTTCGCCGCCGTACCGCCCCACCAGGTCCGTGGACCGGACGGTGGCGATGCAGGCATCAGCGAAGGACTGCAGGGCCACGTCCCCGGCGGCGTGGCCGTAAGTGTCGTTGACGGACTTGAAATGGTCCAGGTCCGCCAGGATGAGGGTGCCGGAGCCGCGGGTAGTGCTGCGGTCCGCCAACTGCTCTGCCGCCAGGTCCAGGAAGGCCTTCCGGTTGAGCAGCCCGGTGAGGTCGTCACGGGAGGCCACAACACGCAGGGCCCTGGTCTGCTGTTCGCTGCTGAGGGCAGCCATGCTGAATGAGACCACCACCAGCAGCACCATGGTCACCAGGGTAGTGACGGCGGAGCCGAACACCGTGGTGAAGGTGGGTCCATCCTGCCCTTCTCCGAGGAAAGCCAGCCAACGGAGGAAATAGAAAGCCGCAAGGCCGCCGGCCGCCACGGCCATGGGAATCCGGACGCGCGAATATCCCGGTTCCAGGCGCCACAGCTCGCGGGACGCGAGCCCGACGGTGAGGCTCATGGCCGCCAGGAACACGGGACCGCCGGACCAGGAGTTGGTGGCCGGGCTGTCCAGGACGGAGGCGACCAAGGTGACCAGCGGGATCCCGGTGAAAGCCCATTTGATCGGCGGGACTGTCCGCAGCGAGCGCGCGCCTGCCCAGACCGCCACGCCGCCGTGGACCAGCAGGACGTTGCCCAGCGGGTTGGCCCAGACCTGGTGCGGCGTGCCGTCCAGCAGGAAACACGCGGATCCGGAGAGGAAAAACACCAGCGCCAGGCACCACCAGCCGCTGTACGGCGAGCGCGTGATCCGGTATGCGGAGAAATAGAAAAGGAACACCAAAACCAAGGCCATCAGGCCAAACGCGATTCTCAGGGTCGCGGTATCCAGAACCATTTAACCGAAATCCCCCCGATACGGAAAAGCGTGTTGACCCCAAGTATTGCATCGGTCCGGGAACCTGTCAGGACAACCCAGTGGAGCGTACAGGGCTAAAGTTGTCTGATAGCCGGCAGGACCATCCCGAAAGGCAATACCGTGCTCCTTCTCTTCGGTTTTAAGACAGTACTCAAGGCCCTGCCCGGCAAGCCCGCCACCTGCCAGAACTGCGGGTCCTTCGTACACCATCACCTTGAGGAGCGGGCCACCAGGTTCACCCTGTTCTTCATCCCCGTGTTCACCACCTCGCGGTCCTACCGGATCACCTGTACCAACTGTGGCTACGTTTCGAGCATCTCGGCACGGCAGAAGCGGTCACTGGAGCTACAGCGTTAACCGTTGCCGGTACCGCCGCCCGCGGCTAGAGTGGGACCGGATCGGTGCCCTGGTAAGAAGCGCCGGCCGGAAGCCACTGCTACACAAAAAACATAAGGGACCCGGTACCCGTCCCAACCGTGGGAGAGGGAGGTGTTTTTGATGATTGTTACAGCCGCGCGCCCTGAGCGCTCCGCACCCATCCAAACCCTTCCCCGGTACCGCACCTGCGCCGCCTGACCAGCGGAGCGCCGAACACCAAGGCCGTCAGTGGCCGGTGCGCCGGGGGCTTTTCCCCGAGGTATCACAGTGAACACTTCTTCAGGCCACGCCCTGGACAGCACAAACCACTTAGGCAGCACCACTTCCAACAGCACTGCGTTCCCCTACGGTTATACCCCTGCCATCGCCCAACATTTCGAAAACCATCCCCTCCCAGGCGCCACCGGGCGCGGCCGGGTGGTCCGCGTGGACCGCAACCTGCTGCTGGTGGCGGCGGGCACGGACCTCCTGCACCTGCCCTACCCGCTCACCGGTGAAACGGCAGTCACCGGCGACTGGGTGTGGATGGGCCCCAACCGGGCTGGCGGGCGCCAGATCCTGGGCGTCCTTCCGCGCCGCTCGGAACTCAGCCGCAAGCGGGCCTTCGAGGACTCCTCCGCCGCGCAGGTCCTGGCCGCCAACATGGACATGGTGGGCGTGGTGGTGCCGGTGGACCGGCCCCTCACGCACAACCGGCTGGAGCGCACCCTCGTGGCCGCCTGGGATTCCGGCGCCACTCCCCTGGTGATCATCACCAAGGCGGACCTCGCCGCGGTGGCGGACGACGTCGTCGGCAAAGTCATCCTGCAGGCGGCGGGCGTGGAGGTGGTCACCACCTCCGCCGAGAACCGTGACGGCATCGACGAACTCCTGGCGCACATTCCGGCAGGCGGCACCATCGTCCTGCTGGGGCCATCCGGTGCCGGCAAGTCCACGCTGATCAATGCCCTCGCAGGCCGGGACGTCCAGGACACCGGGGAGGTGCGTGCCGGGGACTTCAAGGGCAAGCACACCACCACGTCGCGCGAGCTGGTGCCGCTGCCCAACGGGACGGTGCTGATGGACACACCCGGCGTGCGGGGCTTTGGATTGTTCGACGCCGAGGACGGCATCGGTGAGATGTTCGGCGACGTGGAGCTGCTGGCTGCGGAGTGCAGGTTCTCGGACTGCGCCCACCTGGGCGAGCCCGGCTGCGCCGTGCAGGCAGCAATCAGTGACGGCGTGCTGGAGGAGCGCCGCTGGCACAACTACCTGAAGCTGCAGCGCGAACTGGCCGCCCTGGCGCGCCGGAACGACGCCGCGGCCCAGCGCGCCTACCAGCGGGAGTGGCACCAGAAGGTGGTGTCGGCCGGAAAGTCCCAGCGGTGGGCGGAGCGCGAGACGGCGGAGTGGAAGGACGGCGCCGGAACGAAAGGGCGCGGACGCAAGCGGCGCTGACCCGGCGTACGCTCCCGCCCGGTTGCCGCCGTCGTGCCTCAAACCCCCGGTTCAGCCACCTTGGAAATCCGGGCCGGCAGCCGGAACTGCTTTTGGCTCGGTTGGAAGCAAGTGGGCGGGAGCGCGCATCCGGTTTGTCCCTCCCGGGGAGTAGGGTGCCGTCATGGACATCATCCTGGTTCCCGGTTTCTGGTTGGACGCCTCCTCCTGGGCGGAGGTGACACCCCCATTGGACGCCGCGGGCCACCGGACTCATCCGCTGACCCTTCCCGGCCTGGAGTCGGTTGACGCGGACCGGACCGGGATCGGGCTGCGCGACCATATCGACGCCGTGGTTGCCGCGGTCGATGCTTTGGATGGCAAAGTTGTGCTGGTGGGCCATTCCGGCGGTGGTGCCATCATCCACGGCGCCCTGGATGCGCGGCCGGACCGGGTGGCGCGCGCCATGTATGTGGACAGCGGCCCCCTCGGCGAAGGAGGCGTCATCAACGACGAACTAACGGCCGACGGCGACGACGTGCCCCTTCCGCCGTGGGAGGAGTTCGAGGACGCCGACCTCGTTGACCTCGACGAAGGGCTTCGCGAAGCCTTCCGTGCTCGGGCCATCCCCCAGCCGAAAGGAGTGGCCTACGACCGACAGCATCTGGGTGACGAGCGCCGCTACGACGTGCCGGCCACGGTGATCACCTGCGAATTCCCGTCTTCAATGCTTCGGGAGTGGATCGACGGCGGCCACCCCTTCGTTGCCGAACTGGCCCGGATGCGGGACGTGGAGTACGTGGACCTGCCCACCGGGCACTGGCCCCAGTTCACTAAGCCGGCGGAACTGGGACGCGCGATTCTCGCGGCGGTGGACCGGACGGCCTAACCGCCCGGCCGTGCCCCTGCTGGTGGCCGAGCCTGTCGAGACCCAGTGGCCGGGCACGCTGCAATAAAGCAGCGGCCGCGGGCCTAGCCATAATCGGCCCTCCGCTGATCAAAGGAGCCCGGCCAACCGCACAGGACCCGGAGAACTAAAGGCCCGCCGGGGCGCCCTCCTCCTCGATAAGGGGTTCCTCAATCAGCAGCGCCGTTCCCTGGTAGGCGCCCAGCTCGATAAAGAAGCTGTGCAGGTCATCAACCTGGCCCACGGTCTCCTCGGTGAACAGATCCCGCACCCCCGCACCGGCCTCCAGGTGGCTGGAGTTGACGCTGCCGGTGATGCTCTCACCCGAGAAGTTCAGGACCGTCACCTGGATCTGCCCGGAGGCGAGGCGGTGCACCATCACCAGCAGTCCCCGCTGCGAAACCTCGGGAATGTCCAGGAGCAGGCCGGTGGCGATTCCCCATTCCTCACGCACCTTGAGGATTTTCTGGAGCCGCCGCGCGAAAGACCCTTCGTCCTTGAGCTGTTCCGGCAGCGGACCGTAGAGGCTGCGCGCGCGGGGCATTCCCGAGGCCGAGAGGGTGGCTTCAGCGTTGGTACCCATCAGGTCGTGCGCGCCCCGGTTAATCCACCGGGTGTCGCCCTGCGCGGTAAGCTCCCGGACCTGCTCCCTGTCCAGGGTGGTGATGCCCACCATGTCCCAGCCGGACAGTGCGAAGACTCCAGGCTGCAGTGCGTTGTACATGGCCAGCAGCAGGTGCGCTTCGCGCACAAGGTCGATCTGCTCGGCGGTGAGGGAGGAAATGTCCTTGATGCCCAGCGCCGCGGTGATCACACTGACCGTGGTGCAGGCAATACCGTTTGTGGTGAACACGGCGTTGTACGGGGCGTTCTCCCCCGTCAGCGCATTCCGCAGCGTCTCCTGCACGTGTTCGGTCAGCTCGGCGCCGGTCAGCTCCGAACCGGCCAACTGGTAGACATCGTCCTTGTGCCGGGTGGCGAAGTGCACCAGCTCGTATGTCAGTTCATCGTGGTTCTGCAGCGCATGCACCAGCGATGCCTGGTCCACTCCGATTTCCATCGCGAGCCGCAGGGTGAGCCGCAGGAACTCCGTGTCCTGGGTGACAAGGGCGTAGTGGTAACCGGGGCGGGTGATGAAGTCGTAGGACAGGTCCGGCCCGGTTTCGGAGGTCGCCTTGATGTCGTCGATGGTGAGGTTCAGTTCCTGGAAGGAGAAGCCACCCACCTTGCGCACCATGCTGCCGATCAGCTGGTTGGCCGCCTCGGAGAGCGGGTGTCCTTCGGACCAGCCGGGTTGTTCCTCAGCGCTCTTTTCCACGCCAAGGAAGCCGTTGGCGTCCAGCCGCAGGGCACCGGTACCGAGGTCAAGCAGCGAGTGGAGCGCGTCGCCCACCACCAGGCGCATGCCGGAGAACGTGGGATCCAGCCAGTTGATGGACGGCTGCCCGGCCTTGAAGTAATGCAGGTACACCCAGCGGCGCTTTTGGCCGGTGGTGTCCACGATGGCCCGGGTGGCACTCCAGTTGGTTTCCTTCACGCCGGGTTCGTAGAAGATGACCCGCTGCAGCCGGCCGATGATGTACCCGGCCTGCTGCAGCGCCAGCTCAGCATCGGGGCTGATGTTGACCGAGTCCTCGCCCGGCGGGACGTCCGGCAGCAGGTGCCAGTCCGATTCCGGGATGTCGATCATGTGATAGATGCCGGGGTAATCGCGGTAGTTCATTTCAGCGAGGCGGAAGTCCGCGCCCTTGCCGGTGTGTCCGGGGACAATGTCATCGATGATGGTGCCGTCATGTTCGCCGGCCACCTCGCACATCCGGCGGAACTCGTCCTCGGAGCCGAACAGCGGGTCGATGGCCATGCTGATCCGGTCAAAGTGGCCGTCCACGCTGGGGGTTTCCCTCCACCCCTCCAGTCCACCGGCTTTCTTGACGGGCCCTGTGTGAATGGCCCGAATGCCAATCTCGCGGAATGTTTTCCACAGTTCCGGGTCGCCCAATGCCCCCAGGAACGACTGTCCCGGGGTGGTCATGTAGGAGAGCGGGTAAGCGGTAAACCATACGGACGCGCGTTCGACGGCGGCCCGCGGGTTGGGGTGCGCGAACGAGTGCTGCCACATGCTCGCCTGTCCCGAGAGTTGCCGGGCCATAACGTTGGCGTCGCCGAGCATCGCCTGGTTCCGCAGCCACTCCACGTAGGTTTGGTTGAGGCCGTCCAGTTCCAGCGAGGGGGCGTTGGCGAAGTACTGCCGACGGCGGGCCACTGGCCGCAGCGCCTTGGGCCGTGCCGGGTAGAACTTTTCGTCGAAAGTGATTTCCGGAACGTCCGGCACCTCCGCCGGCCCTGCCTCCTCCATGGATTCTGCAGGTTCCGTAACCTCCACAGCCTCCGGACCAGTCGCGTTGCCGGTTTCGCCGGCCTGTTCTACTGCATCGCCCTCAGACACGCTGGCGGTTGCTTCTCCCAGATCAGACACTGAGTTCCTCCCTCAACTCGACTGCATTCCACTCTGCCACGATTCACGCGCACGCCGAACGGCGGCGGCCGATGAATTTCAGCTGAGCGGCGGTTCATCGATGTCCGTACCCGGGTGAACCGGCAGAAATGCACTCCATGCGCCGGAAGCTCGAGTTCCAGTGCCGGCACGCCCATCAGCCGGGTCTTTCCGGCGTCTGCACCGGTCCACGCCGGCATCTCATCCTCGGTGACGGTGGTGCCCCAGCAGTCCCAGCTGTTCCAGCCCATGGGCGGATTTTCCGCAAGCGTTATGAACCCAATGTACAACGATGGATATTAGGCGGGGAACAGCCCCTGAAATCCGTTTGCTAAGCGCCGCGACGCCATGTGGCGCCAGCTTGACATGCCGATTGTGAGCGCTGACAGTTGAGTGAGCCACCCCACCCCCACCGGAAAGCTGATTCATTGAAGAACTGGGCAGGAAACCTCGAATACTCGTCCAACCTCATCGAGCGGCCTGAATCGGTGGCGGAACTGTCGCGGATCGTGGAGCGGGCAGCCCTGGTGAAGGCCCTTGGATCCCGGCACTCCTTCAACCGTGTTGGGGACACCGACGGGGTGCATGTGCTGCTCGATGCCCTGCCGCAGCAGATCGTCGTTGACCCGGAACGCAGCACTGTCAAGGTCAGCGGGGGCGTCAGCTACGGGGCCTTGTGCCGCAGGCTGGAGCAATCCGGCATGGCCATCCACAACCTGGCGTCACTGCCCCACATCTCGGTGGCAGGGGCAGTACAAACGGGAACCCACGGTTCCGGGGTGAACAACCCCTCGCTCGCCGGCGCCGTCGAGTCCATCGACCTGGTCCGGCCCTCAGGCGAACTGGTCACCCTTACCCGGGCGGACGGGGACGAGTTCCTGGCCAGCGTGGTGGGCCTGGGCGCTTTGGGCATTGTGACCGGACTCGAACTGACCGTCCAGCCCAGTTTCCAGATGCGCCAGCGCGTCCTGGAGAACCTGCCGTGGGACCGGGCGCTGGCAGCCTTCCCGGAGATCATGTCCAGCGCCTACAGCGTGAGTCTGTTCACGGACTATGCAGGCGAAACGATCAGCCAGGTATGGCTAAAGGCACTGGACACGGAGCCTCCGCTGGCGAATCTCTTCGGCGCCACGGCAGCCACGCGCGCCCGTCACCCGCTGCCGGACATGTCGGCGGAGAACTGCACCCTCCAGCTGGACGAGCCGGGGCAATGGCTGGACCGGCTGGCGCATTTCCGGCACGAGTTCACTCCCAGCAAGGGCGAGGAGCTCCAGAGCGAGTTCATCCTGCCGCTGGGGCACGCGCCGGCGGCGCTTCAGGCAGTCCGCGGTCTGGCGGACAGGCTGGCGCCCCTGCTGTTTGTCTCGGAAATCCGTACGGGTGCCGCGGACGAATTCTGGCTGAGCCCCTTCTACCGGCAGCAGAGCGTGGCGCTGCATTTCACCTGGAAGCCGCTTCAGCCCGAGGTGGAAGCACTCCTCCCGGAACTCGAGGACCTGCTCCGGCCCTTCGGTGCCCGGCCGCACTGGGGCAAGCTCTTCTCCCCGGCCGGCCACGATTGGGAGACCCTGTACCCTCGCTTCGCCGGATTCCGGTCCCTTGCCTCTTCCCACGACCCCGAGGGCAAGTTCCGCAACGGGCTCCTGGACACCATCCTCGGCGTCCCGGCGGCGAGCGCCCGCTAACAGCCCAGGGGCCGCGGATTGTTAGGGTGGAACCATGAACCGCCGCCTTGCCGCCCTGTCCGCCGTCCCCCTGATGCTGCTGCTGGCCGGCTGCGGGGCCGTCGAGGAAGCCGCCGGGAATGCGGCCAGTGACGCCGCTTCGAAGGTGGCCACGGCAGCCGCGGAGGAAGTGAACCGGCAGATTTGCGCCGTGGTCCAGGATGGACTGGTCAGCGTGGAGGACAAACGGGCCCTCGGCGGGCTCGTGTCGGCCGCCCGCACCGCGGGCGTCCCCACTGAAATTACGACGCCGTTGGGTGAAATTGCGGAGGCCGGAGACCAGGTGCCGTCCGAGTCTGTCCAGGCCCTGAAGGATGCCTGCGCAGCCTGAGCGAGATCCCCAGCACTGCCCCTTTTGACGGCCGCGTCCTGGTGCTACGGTGAAATGACGAACTAGTAAGCCTGTGATACTAAATTCACTGAGCGAAGGAGATCGTCATGGCTGAACGCGGCAACACCAAACACGGCTCCAATCTGGATGACCAGATGAAGCACGAAACCCAGGGTGCGGTCCACGCAAACCAACCGCCCCACGCGGAGGAATGGCGCGAGACCGAACCCTTCCCCGACGACACGGATCCTGCTGAAGTCCAGGAAGCCCTGAATCCGGTCGCTTCCCCCGATGCCATCAGCGACGAGGAGGAGGAACAGTGACCACAAGCCTGAAGGAGCACGCGGACCGGTACCGGCTCCCGGGCCCCTGGTGCACCGCCTATGTGGACGCGGGGACAGGCACTGTGGACAGCCTGGAAGCGGGCGACGTGCGGCCCGGCAATGTCCGCGCCGCGCTGGAAGCGCAGGGAGCCTCCGCGGCTGACCTTGATGCGGTGGAACAGGCACTGCGGCCTGAGGCAGGCATCCCTTCCCCCGTGTCCCGGTTCGTCCTGGTCCACCAGGGAAACGTTGAGATCAACGAGGTGCTGCCGGGCGAGCGTGTGCTGCCGGAACGGATTTCGGTGGATCCCCTTCCCGACCTCCTGCCGCTGGTAAAACACCGGCCGGAGGAGTTCCCCTACGTCGTTGCGGAAGTCAGCCGGGAACACGGCGAGATCCGGCTGTACTACGCGGGAGCCGGCGCTCCGGCGAGCACCGAGGAAGTCCAGGGCGACAACCAGCACATCAAGAAGTTTCAGGGCGGGGGCTGGGCCCACCTTCGCTTTCAGCACCACACCGAGGATGTGTGGCGCCGCAACGCGGACCAGGTGGCCGAGGAGATCGACCGCGTGGTGGGCAACAGCGGCGCACGGCTGGTAGTCCTTGCCGGTGACATCCATGCACGGAGGCTGGTGCAGGAGCAACTCTCCAAGGCCACCCAGGCATTGGTGTCGATGGTCGATTCCCACACGCACACAGCGGGCGCTGACCAGGGCCTCCTTGAAGACCAGGTAAACCAGCGGGTCGCTGAACAGTGGGCTGCCGAGCAGCAGGACATCATGGACCGGCTGGCCATGCAGGAAGGCCAGGCCAACCCTGAATCCGCCACCGGCATCGGGGCTGTGGTCCACGCGCTTCAGCAAGCCCAGGTGGAGGTGCTGATCCTGGATGACGGCGCCCTCTCGGAGCGGACGCTGCTGGCACTTGACGCCGAGCCGTGGATTGCCACCGCGGAGGAGGAGTCCCTTGGGGCCAAGGTGCTGGGCAAGGTCCCGGCCCCGGCAGCACTGCTGCGGGCGGCCGCGCTGACCGACGCGCGCGTCCTGCTCGTCCCGGGCGGGGTCCTGGCAGACGGGGCCGATGTGGCAGCCCTGCTGCGATGGTCCACTGGGCCGGCGGTTCCGTCGTCGTAAGTTATCCACCCCTGCAGCAAACGAACCGACAGGAAGGAACATCATGGCAACGGGAAATGACAACGAGGACCTTGCCCCTGGCGGCGTGATCATCCCCGAAGAGGATGCGTTGCCGAATCCCACGCGGACAGGACACGGCAAAATGCCGGAGGACATTGACGACGACGCCTACGCGGCAGCAGCCGAACAGGAGCGGGTTGCAGCAGGCCTTGCGGACTATGCGCCCAGTGACGTTCCGCCGGCGACGGATCCGCTGCCGGCCGAAGCGTCAGAAGCGGCGGATCTGGCCCAGCGTGGGCTGCTGGACAACAACGACACCACCGGGGCCCAGGCGAACGAGGACCAGGACAACAGCTGATAAACACGCAAATGAAGGGCAGGGCCACGAAGCCCTGCCCTTCACCGTGCTCCTGGCTCTTGCTGCCACCCCTCGCAGCTGGTCCCCGCTCGCCGGCCCCAGCATCCGCTGCTGTTACGGGTGCGGATGGTCCAGCCCCCGGAAGCCATGGCCACGCGCCCCCGGCAACCTGCGCGGGGTGCGGTGGTGTTCGGGGGCTACAAAAGGAACCACTTCCGGATCCCGGCTGGGCGGCAGCGCCCGGATGAACTTGGCGAGTTCATCCTGCAGAACCTTCCAGGAGATCTCCGGATCGTCCGGATAAGCATCCAATTCCGCCTGCCGCGCCGCCTCGAGGGCTGCCCGGCCAACATCGGTGAGCTCGACCCTAAACTGCCTGCGGTCGGTGGACTGGCGGGTCCTGCTGATATGGCCTGACCCCTCAAGCCGGGTGAGTACCCTGCCCAGGGTCTGGCTCTGCACCCGGACAACTTCGGCAAGCTGCTCCTGGTTAAGGGGTCCGGCAGCCAGCCCTTCCAGGGCTATAACAGCTGCCCGGGTCAGGCCAAGGGGCGCCAAAGCATCATCCTGACGCCGTTGGACCAGGCGCGCCGCCAGCGTAATAAGGCGGTAGCTGTTCCGTGCATCCGGATCGAGGTTGCTCGTCATCGGCCGCGGCCTTCCTGTAAGTGGCGAAGTGCGGGTGGCATTACCCCTTCATGCGTCGCTACCTACCTACAATAAGCATGCTTAGCATCCTGTTCGCAAGTAGGCTTACTATCCGTCCCGCCGCTTGCCGCTTAAACCCAAGACTTCCAACACGCCCCCTTGCAATCCAAATGAGAAGTGTGCTTAGTATCTAAGTAGTAACCCTGCTTACTAAATACCGCCAGCACTGCTGGTTCTTGATCGCCAGCTGACCCTTTGCGAAAGAGAGCATGATGACAGAGAACCAATGGCCCCAGACACCCAACCCTGCTATCCCGGACCCTTACGGCGCCTCCGAGGTGGGAGTTGAAGATACCTATACCACCGCATCCACGACCGGCACGACCGGCACGGCCGGCACGGCCGGCACCTCCAAGGCCGGGGCGGCCAAGGAAGAGGCTTCGCATGTGGCCGGGCACGCGGCCACGGCAGCCCAGGGGGTAGCCCACACGGCGAAGGAAGAGGCGGCCCACGTGGCCTCGGAGGCCAAGCACAGCGCCCAGGATCTGCTGTCCCAGGCAAGGTCGGGACTGACCAGCCAGGCCGGCACCCAGCAGCAGAAGGCAGCCGAAGGCATCAGGACCATTTCCAGCCAGCTGCAGAGCATGGCGGACGCGCCGGACCAGCAGGGCATGGCCAGCGACCTGATCCGGCAGGCCGCCCAGCGCAGCGAATCGGTGGCTTCCTGGCTGGAGAACAGGCAGCCGGGCGACCTGCTCGGCGAAGTCCAGAGGTTCGCCCGGAACCGCCCCGGCACCTTCCTCCTGCTCGCAGCAGGCGCAGGTGTACTGGCGGGCCGCCTCACCCGCGGTCTCACCGCAGGGGCCACCGGTTCCCAGGGCGCCGTACAGTCCCCGGCCCGGCGGCCGGTCCAGTCCGCACCGGTGGCGCCGCTGCGGCAGGAGACAGTGTACGCAGCCGGCACTGACGATCTGTTTGACGAGCCGGTGGTCGGCACCGGAGCGCCGGTATCCACCACCACGCTCCCCTCCGGCACAGCCGAGGACAGCCCGCTCCGGTTCGAGGATGACCCCTACCGCGACGAGGACGGCAGCTATCGTGCTGCCGACGGCACCTATCGGTCAACGGAAGGACGCCAGCTGTGAGTAGCCAGATTCCGGAGATGCCGCCGAGTGAGGCGCATCAGAAGGCGGACAACGCGTCGCTGGGTGAGCTCCTGGGTGATGTGACCCGGGACCTGTCCACCCTGATGCGCCAGGAAGTGGAGCTGGCCAAGGCCGAACTGAAACAGTCCGCCACCAAGGCCGGCAAAGGCGGAGGAATGCTCGCCGGCGCCGGCGTCGCCGGGCACCTCGTCCTGGTCTTCCTGTCCCTGGCCCTGATGTTCGCCCTGGACGCCCTGATGCCGCTGGGCTGGGCCGCCGTGATCGTCGCCGTGATCTGGGCCATCATCGCCGCAATCCTGGCCTCGATCGGGCGCAAGGAACTCAAGCAGATCCAGGGCATGCCCCAGACCGGTGAAACACTTTCTGAAATTCCCCCAACCCTAAAACCAGGTGAGGTAAACCGATGAGCGATAACCCGGACGCAATCCGTGCAGACATAGAAGCCACCCGTGCCCGCCTGGGCACTGACGTGGACGCGGTCGCCGACAAGGTCACCCCCTCCAATGTCGTCCACCGCCAGACCGACAAAGTGAAAGACGCCGTCACCGGGGTGAAGGAGAGGATCATGGGAGCAGCAGACTCAGCCACGAGTACCGTCCAGGATAAAGTCCACTCGGGCACCGGCCACGCCGGCGGCGCCATGCACCACACCACCGACACCCTGCACGACGCCAGGGACAACGTCGGCGCCAAACTCAGTGATGCCGGGACCGCGATTTCCCAGGCACCGGACCAGGTCAAGGCCAAAGCACAGGGCAACCCCCTGGCCGCCGGCCTGATCGCGTTCGGCGCCGGGATGCTCGTCTCGTCCCTGATCCCGCCAAGCCAGAAGGAACGCGAGGCAGCGGACCAGCTCAAGACCGCCGCGCAGCCCCTGGCCACGCAGGTCGCCGACGCCGCCAAGGACATGGTCCAGGACCTCAAGGAACCGGCCCAGGAAGTGATGGAAAACGTCAAAGCCACCGCCACCGAGGGTGTCCAGAACGTCAAAGCCGAAGGCCAGGGCGCCGTCACCGACGTCAAGAGCCGCGCCACCGATGCCAAAGACCACGTCCAGAACACCTAGGCCTACACGGCATCAGGTCGTTTGAGGTTCAGGGAAGGCCGGCTCCGCACGGGGCCGGCCTTCCGGCGTCTCGGACTCCTGCCGAATAGGGGCTGAGCCTAGCGCCTGCCCTTTTTCCGCGAACCCTTACCGCGGCCCTTGTCCGGGTTGGGAGCGTACCTCTGGGCAACCTTTGGCGCCTTTTTGGCGCCGGTGCCGCGCCGGTCCGGTTTGGGATCCTTCTTGGCCTTGACGGGTTGGGCGGATGGCTGGCGGGAGCTTTGGGCGGTCCGGCCGCGCACAATCCCGATGAATTCCTCGATCACCTCGTCGGTGGAGTCAGTGGGCCAGGCGACGGCGATTTCGGTGCCGGGCGCTCCGGTGAGCCGCCTCGCCACCGTGTCCTTGACGTTGAAGTGGCGGGCCACTGACATGGGCAGGATCGCGAGCCCCGCGCCAGTGGCCACCACCTGCAGAGCCGCTTCCGGACCACCAAGTGAGGCCACGTCCAGGAAGGCTTCCTGCTCAAGGTCGGCGAGCGCCACTTCCTCGAACACCGAAATCTCGTGGCCCTTCGGGGCAACCACCACGGGCTGCTCCTCGTACAGCGGAATCACGCTGAGACCCTCGCGCTCCACGGGCAGGCGGACAAAGCTGAGGTCCGCGGAACCAGCATGCAGCACCTCCACCTGTGCGCCGTCGTCGGACATAAACGCCTGCAGCGGAACGTGCTGCACCCGCTCCTCCCACCGGCGGATCCACTTGCCGGGCGTCACTCCCGCCACGTAGGCGATGCGGAGGACGCGGGGGGCGTCCGCCGCGGCGGGATCGGCAGACCCCGGTGGAGCGGCGTCTGGCTGGGGGGCGTTGTCGGTGGGCACGTCTTCACAGTACCGTCCGCCCGGATACCCTTGAAGCATGACCTCTGCAAACTCCCAGTCCATGAAGCCGGCCACCGTTGCCAAGAAACTTGGCATCTACCTGCCCGCAACACCGCAGGAGTTCCAGGAATCGACCATTTCCCGCGAGGAGTTCGCCGAACTCCAGGCAAACCCGCCGGAATGGCTCGCCGAACTGCGCCGCAACGGCCCGCACCCCCGCCCGGTGGTGGCGCAGAAGCTCAACGTATCCATCAGCGGGCTGGCACGCGGCGGTGTTGAGGAAGCGCTGACGACGGCGGAAATCACCGCGCTGCTGCAGGCTCCTCCGGCGTGGCTGGTCACCGAGCGCGCCACCCACGCCGCCGTCCGGGCAGAAGCACAGCGCGTGAAGGAAGACGCAGCCAAGAAGGACGCCAAGCGGGCCCGCGCCTGACCCGCTGAGCGTTTCCGAAACCCGGGCTTGTTCGCGGATCCGAACCTTCATGGGCGGGACCTGCGAACAAGCCTCTGTTGTGTCCGGGGAAGTCAGTCCTGGTGCAGCTGGATGAAGTTGCCGCAGCCGTCGTCGAACACCGCACTGATCCCGGACGGATCCTCGGCCGGCTCGCCCCGGAAACCAACTCCGGCCTTAGTGAGCCGCTCGTATTCCGCCTGCACGTCCGGGACGCCGAAAACAATGGCCGGCAGTCCGGCCTTGTAGACCGCGTTCATGTAGTCCGATGCGATCGGGTTGTCGCTGGGTTCCAGCAGCAGGCCCACTGAGCCCTGGTCCGCGCCGGGGTCCTTGATGATGAACAGGTTGTACTCCGGCATGGCCATCAGTGTCTCGAAGCCAAGGGTTTCCGTATAAAAGGTATGGGCGGCCGCGGGGTCCTTGACGTGTATGCTGCACATTTTGAGTCTCATGGGTCCCACGGTACGTGGCTCCTTACGTGAGAGGGAAGGCTCCCGTGCCCTTGCTGCAGGGCTGCCTCCGGTACTGGTGGAGGCCATTGACCGCGGCCCGGGAAGGCGCTCCAATGGAAGGAGCAGCCCGGCGTACAGCACGGGCCTGTGGACGTGGAGGTGCAAGGTGGCAGCCATCGCAGAATCCCTGTTCCAGGGGGCGTGGGTCCTTCTGCTGTGCGGATCCGTGCTGGTGGTGAGTGTGGCCGCCACCGTGTTCCAGGTCCGACGCCGGGAGCTGGCTGGTGCCGGCAGGGAGCCTGAGCGATCGGACCAGCTTTTCTGGGACCTGTTCCTGGGCTCCGCGGTAGCCATCCCCGCCCTGCTCATCCCGACTCTCGCATCGGCCTGGGCGGGGCTGTTCCTCGGCGGAGCGGCCGTGGCAGCGGGCATCGCCGCCTACCGGGGCAGCCCGCGGTTGGCCGCCTGGCTGCTGGACCGGCGCCAACGCCGTGAATACATGCCCCTCTATACTGCAGCCCAGGCTGAGCACAGCATGCTGCTGGAGCGCTGGCGCCGCTATGAGCTGGATCCCGCCTACTGCATCGATTTCCCGGCCATGACCGACGTACGGTTGCCGCACACCGCGGCGGTTATCAAAGCGATGCGCGAGGCGGAGCAGCTGCAGGCCGCGCGGCACCAAGGGTACCCGCCCGCCGTCGAACGTTTCAGCCGCGCCCTCGCCGCTGCCGAGCAAGCGGCAGGGATCCCTGCCAGCGGGCATTAGCTGCTGATCCGCGTTAACCGCTGTGTCGCCGCTACTGGAGTCCAGCGGCCGTGCACCGTAGCGTTTGAGGATGGAGCTTCAAGAAACGCAAGACCGTGACCGGTTCGGCAGGCGGCTGGAGGACCGGGGCGCCTGGCGCCAGGCCACCACTTTGGCGGCTGCGGGCGAACTGACAGCGCGCTGGCTGGAAGGGAGCAGTGAATTCCAGCCTGCCACCTTCACGGCCAGCTTCGACGCCGAAACCGCACCCATCGCCGTCGAGCTTGCTGCCTTGAACAGGAGCGGGCTGTTTACGAAGGAGTCCCAGCCGGGGCTGCGGTCCGCCGGCCTGGCCCAGCGGCAGTACGTCACGGGGTTCTGCAGTGCCGAGATTGTTGCGCAGCTGCTGGCGCTGTCCACCCGGTCTGAGCTGGTGACCGTGGCCCATGCCCCGGGCGAGTCCAGCAGCGCCGCCATCCCGGTGACGGTGGACGGCGGCGAGGTGGTGACTGTCCTGGGGTCCAGCGAGAACCCGGTGACCGAGGAGCAGATCCAGGACTGGGCCGGGGAAACCAACGACAACCTGGCCCTGCTGCTGGCAGACTCCTGGTACGTGGAGATCCTGGACCCGGCATGGGGCCGGGACGACGTGCTGCTGCCCGCCGTCCTCGGCGCCCTGACGGCTTCGTAGGGGCTTCCCTACAGCTCTACGGTGCCGCTTTCGCCCACGCTCATCCGGCTGTGGGTGACCTTGGACTTGACCCACTGGAATACTGTGGCGGCGGTCCCGCCGGGGCTGGTCCAGTATTCGGCCGAGTCGGAGTCGATGCGGAGCAGGCACACCTCAGGAGTGTCCGGGCCGTCGGGGAACCACGCTTCAACTGCCTGGTTCCACATGTCGCGGATCTTTTGCCGGTCCGTCACCACCTCGGCGGTGCCGGCCACGGAAACCCACTCGGTGTTCTTGCCAAAGGAAACGTTGACGCGCGGGTCAACCCGGACATGCGCCACCTGCGAGGTGCCGAGGCCGGTGAAGAACCACATGTCGCCGTCGTCCTTAACATCCTGGACGGCGAGCGGGCGGCTGACGAGCGCGCCTTGCTCATTGATGGTGGTCAACATTCCGATGTGGGAATCGTTGATGATGTCCGTAACCTTGCTGATGCTCCCGGTGTCAGTCATGTCTCACCTCGTTCGTCTGCTACGGGGACGCTCCCCACCGCCCAGCCTATTGGTAAGCATGCTTAGAATCCACCCGCCGCCCTCCCCTGCTTTAGGCCGGAACGGTCACCCTCGCTGCTTCGCAGATGCTGGCTGCCGTGCGCCGGCCCATCCGGATGGCGCCATCCACGTGCTGGTAGCCTTCAGCGGCGAGGTCTGAGGAGGACCAGTAGATGGGGCCGACCGGCGCGTGCTGGTCCTTGCCGTAGCGGTGGAGGCCACCGAGATCGTAGCTGGAGGCGTAGGCGCCGCGGGTCCATTCTTCCGCGCCCCAGTCGGACTCGTAGTAGACGTCGGGCTCCAGTGCCTCCGCGCCCAGGAACCCGGCAATGGACTCCAGGACGGCGCGCTTGCGGTCGGCGGCACCCAACTCGAAGACGGCGTCGGCCTTTTCATCCGAGATAAAGCCCACCAGGGTGCCCCTGGTATCGCCGAAGTTGGTGTTGTCGTAGACCTCCTGGACCAGCGATCCCGCTCCGAAGCACGTGCCGGAAAGGCCCGAATTCCGCCAGAACGGCCGGCTGTAGACCGCGTGGACCTTGATGACCAGGCCCAGCGACTGGTGCTGGTGCATCTGGTGCTGGCGGCGCGGCAGCGGCGGGTTGAACGAGACGCGGGAGTACAGGTTGGGCGGAACGGCCATGACCACGAACCGGGCGTTGACGGTGGCCTGCTCCGAGACGGCGGTGACGCGGTGCCCGCCGTCGGCGTCCGGCCCCCAGTTGATGGTGCGCACCGGGGAGTTAAGGACGACGTCGTCCCCCAGTTCCTGCGCGACCAGCAGGGAGACCTGCTGCATGCCACCGACCACGCGGCGGTCCAGGATGAAGTCCTCGTCCGTGAGGTGGGTGAAGGACCCGGCGGAGGCGGCCATCAGTACGGCCTGCAGCGCGGAGAACGCGTGGGCGGGCTTGGTGAGCATGCCACCGGCGATGAACAGGCCGATGTTGTTGCAGGCTTCCTCATTGGCGGAGTGCTGCCGGAGCCAGTGATGGAAGGAGATGGTGTCCAGCTGGCGTGCCTTCGGATGGGCCCAGGGTTCGGTGGGGCCGATCTCGGCGGCGAGCCCGTCCAGCAGGGCCGTCAGGCGGTCCATCTCTGTTTTGGTGTCCGGCTCTACGGGGAAGCTATCCCCCGCGTACCGGACCGGGATGCCGTCCTTGCCGATGTACATCGACTCGCCCTGGCGGTAGCGCGGGTAGGTCTGCAGGCCCAGCTCGTCCAGCAGCTCCAGGAGTACTGCCTGGTCCGGCGAGACCCACTGGCCGCCGATTTCGAGCATGGCGCCGTCCACGGTGTCAGTCCAGGTACGCCCGCCCACCCGGTCACGCGCCTCCAGGACGGCAACACTCAGGCCGGCCTTCTTCAGTTCCCGGGCAGCGGTCAGTCCCGAGGGCCCGGCTCCAACGACGACGACGTCGCGGTTCAGGTTCAGCATGATGTCCTCTCTGCGGCCCCTCTGGTGACGGGGACCACTAAATGAATGCCATTCATTTATTAGAACTATAGCTGTTTGGGGGCGGGACGGGAAGTGCCGGATGGAATAATGCAGGTGACCACCAAAGAAAGGCCAGTGATGCCGGCAGTACCAGCCGTAGAGGGACGCACCGCGGGGAACGGGAGCGTCGTTAGGAGGCGGGCAGGGAGGCCTTCCGCCGCACTGCTGGACAAGGCGGGGATCACGGCTGCGGCTCTGGAACTCATTAACCGCAAGGGCTATGACGGGCTGACGATGGCGGGGCTGGCCAAGGAACTGGACGTGGCGCCGTCGGCCCTTTACAACCATGTGGCCTCAAAACGGGACGTCCTGCTCCTGGTGGAGGACCATCTCACGTCCTTGGTGGATGTGTCCGATTTTGGTGCCGCGCCCTGGGAAGATGCCGTGCGCAGCTGGGCCTGGAGCTACCGGAACGTCTTCGCCGAGCACACGCCGCTGATTCCCGTCATTGCCGTCCTCCCGGTGACCGACGCGCCGCAGACACTGGCCATGTACGAGACAGTGAGCAAGGGTTTCCTCGACGCCGGCTTCCCCCAGGAGCGGGTCGTCTCGTCCATCGTGGCGCTGGAGTCCTTCATCTTCGGCTCGGCTTATGACGTGACGGCGCCGGAAGACATCTTTGATTCCGGATCCATGGCAGAGTCGACTCCCAATTTCACGGCTGCTGTCCGGAGTGCTGCATTGTCCGCCGGCGGCGGGGAAGGCGCTTCCGGCGCACCTGGGCGGCCGGCTGACGTGGCATTTGAGCTGGGACTGGAGGCGCTGATCTCCGGGCTGGGCGCCCTGCGGGACAGGCAGGCAGCGGAAGACGGAGGAATGGTGTGAACAATGGGCCCGAGGACAACGAGCCCTGCCATATCCCGCCGGCGGCCCTGAGGAGGTCATTGAAGAAGCGCTTCAATTGCTTAATGACCCGGAAACGGCACCCATCGGAAGGCGCCGGGGTCCTCGATGATCAGTGGCTTGGTTTCACCTGATCATCGAGGACCCCGGCCCTATACCCGATCGCCCACCCTCCGTGCTGCTTCCCGCCGGATGTCTGAAGAGCCCATTTGCCCTGTTTTTGGTGGGGTCTCTCAGCGCTGCTGCTCAGCCATCCACTTCCACAGTTTGACACCCGCGTGCGACGGGTCGTTGCGAGCGGCGTAGATCCACGACCAGTGGCCGGGGAATCTGTACCCGTTCCAAGTGACGTCTTCGTACAGGCTCATGATCGATCCGGGGATCAGCTCGTGGGCATGCACCGTGTTGGCCTGCGGGTCGATGGTTGTGTCGTCGGCGGCGGTGATCAGCCAAGTGGGGGTATCGATCGCGGCAAGCTGTTCGTCGGGCACCATGGGGCCGGTGGAGTTGAACGGAACGACGACGGGGCAGATTGGGACCGCGGAGGCGAAAGCATTCGGGTTCTCGACGATCATCTTTAGGGTCATGTAGCCGCCGTTACTGCAACCCACCACGTGGATACGGTCGCGGTCCACCATGTGGGTCGCGCATACCTCCTCGATGATCTCTGAGATGAGAGGTGCGTAGGCGGGACCGTCCGCCAGCCACATCGAGGGGCACTGCGGGGCAACCACATAGGCGCCGCCGAAGAGATCCTGTGCCTCGTTCGTCGTGAATCCGAGAGCCCCGCGGTTGGCGCGGAGCGGGGTTTCATTGTCGTAGTAGTTGTATCCGCCGGTCAGCAGGCCGCCTTCGCCGCCGCCGTGCAGCCACACAATGAGCGGACGGCCCTGGGAGCGACCCCGCTCCTGAGGGGTGAACAGACGATAGTTGGTGCCCGAGCGCGCTGCCACATGGTGGGTAAAGGCGTCCACTTCGGGGTCCACGAGAGCGCCCTGGGTGAAAGACTTGATCTGGGGCGCACCCTTTCCGTGACGGGGGAGCGGCTCGACCTGCGTGATCGTGTATTCGAGGTCAAGCATGACGTTGCGGCCACCGTTCACGATGTAATCCAGCGTGGCACCGCCCGGGACACCCTCACCGTGCATGAGGTCGAGGACAATCCGACCGCGACTGTCAGCCCGCGCCGCGGTCACGAGACGCTCCATGTCGTAAGCCACCCTGCCAGTGAGTGGGTTCGTGCCCCGAGCATGGACGGTGAATGCGGAGGTGGGCACAGGACCCTCCTCCAGGCCGCCCTGCCGGGAGGCGTCGATGGTCACCGAGGTGACCTGCTCTCCACCGTCCAGCACGGTCGCGGTAAGGGTAAAGGGTGCGGAGCCAGCGGGCGGGTTGTTACTTGTACTATCGGCGAAGGCAGCGGTGGGGGCGAGGCTGGCGACGACGACGGCGCTGCCAGCGGTGAGGAACGTGCGGCGGGACACAGGGGTGGTCAATGGGAACTCCTTCGTTCGTAACGGCATAGGTGGATCGATCGATAGTTGGGGAATCTTGGGGCAATGGAGTTTCGGCGCCGCCAACTGCGGGGAAGTCACCGGTGCCGTGAAGCCGAGGCGGTGTCTGGGCAGCCCGGACACCGCCTGCTATCTTTTCTGGTCTTTAGCTGTTCTTGTAGTACGAGAGACCGAATCCGTAGTCAAAGAGCGGGTTGGCTGTGTCGTTCGGAACGTCGGGCAGTTGGGCCCTGACTTCATCCATGGAGGAGGGAAGCTCGAAGGGCAGGCGGCCCTCCGGCTTTGCCCGTCCCATGATTGTGTCAAGCAGAGCCTTGTCCGAGACTCCATAGTTCGCCAGCACCGCGTCGGCGTGCTCCTTGACGTTGTCCAGGATCAGGGGCCGGGTCAAACCCGGTACGGCGATGGTCTTAACGCCGGTCTTCGCTGCGGCAACCAAGGCCTGGTAATCAGCTTCATCGCCTGAGAAGTTCAGGTCGGTCAGGTCGTCACCACCACGGGGGTCGGTAAGTCGGATGATGGCCACATCAGCGGTAGCAACGTCCGTAACGGGAACCAGGCCGGCCGCTGTTGCGGCGGCCGCGTCCACTCCGTAGAGGAAGGCCTTCTTCCCGGTGCTCTTGCGCAGCGGCAGGGCGGACGCATCATTCTTCAGGAGCGTCAGGGATCGTGCCTGAATGTCCAGGGCGACGGCTCGGGAGGAAGGGCTGCCCACCACCCTGTCGGCCTTGGCCGGGTCCACATAGGGGTTCTCGAAAAGCCCAAGTTCGAACTTCTGGCCGAGCACGCGCACCACAGCCTCGTTGAGCCTGTCCTCGGAGAGCAGGCCCTGTTCCACTGCCTGGACAATGTACTGCGGCTGGTCGCTGCCGCCGATGATATCCACTCCGGCATTAACGGCGCTGGCGTAGCGCTCCGGAAGTGTCATGTCTTCGACGCCCCACGGCATGCCCACTCCATGTGGTCCCCAGAAGGGTGCGGGAGGCTGAAGCTCCTGGCAACTGGCCGGGCAGTTATTGGCGATGCCCCAGTCTGACGTGATAACACCCTTGAACCCGTACTGACCGCGCAGCAGGTCCTGCAACAGGTACTCGTTGTGCCCGGCACCGACCTGCTCGATGACGCTGCCGTCGCGCTCCAAGTCCTTCAATATGGAATAGGTCGGCATGATGCCCGCGGCGCCTGCGGCGAACGCCCCTTCGTAGGGGGTGAGGTGTTCCTGGAAGTTGTTGCCCGGGAACGCGGCGTAACGCCCGTAGTAGTAGTGGCTGTCATAACCGTTGACCTGCGCACCGTAACCGACCCAGTGCTTCACCACCGTGGCGACGCTGTCGGGAGTGAGACCCGCCGTTCCGCCTTGGAGTCCCTCGACGTAGGCCTTTACCTGCTTTTTCGCCTCTTCACCTGTGGAGCCGAAAGTCCCGTTGATCCGGGTCCAGCGGGGCTCGGTCGCGATATCGGCCTGCGGTGACAGTGCCTCATGGATGCCCACTGCCCGGTATTCCTCGCGGACGATGTCCGCCATTTTCTTCGTGGCGGCCGGGTCTCCCACGGCACCCATACCGATGGGATCGGGGAAGGGGGTGAAATCTGCACTGGCAACGGTCTGGCCCGCAGTCACGCTGAAGCCGTTGCGGGGATCCGTGCTGATCTTCAGCGGGATGCCAAACGGCTGCTCCTCGGCCATGGCCTGCAGGTCATTGTGTTCCTGCGCAAGCTTTCCGGCATCCACGCTCAGCCGCGAAATGTAGGTGGTGATAAACCCCCCGGAAAGGAGCGACTGGAAGGATTGGCGGTCATAGGTACCGTTACCGGTGAGCGAGGCATGCATGAGCTGACCGGCCTTTTGCGCCAAGTTAAGGCGGCCCGCGAGGTCTTCGGCCCGCTTGGCCGGGCTGAGGCGCCAGTCCTCGTACGGAGTCAGGTCCCCACTGCCATCAAGGTCGCGAAACTCCAGGCCGTCCACTTGGATGATCTGGGCACTGCGCGCAGCCACTGGGGGAGATTGACCATCAGGTGATTTGTCATTTTCGGCACCCTGGGAGGACATCGCCGGCAGGGCCGAACCCACCACAAGCATCGAAGCTGCAAGCCCGGCCGTCATAACCCTGGCGGTCAACCGCTTTTCGGTCCGAGGAACCGTGCGGGGACGTTTGGTTCCGGGCTTTCTTGGTTCATCTGCCATATTGCTCCCCTTTGAGTATGTTCGAAACCGAATAAACAAGCACACTCTATGAGCGGTGTCACATGCGGTCAACTCGTAAGACGCGGCCTGTCAGCGACGTGACGGGAAGAGGCTGGCTCCTTCCCTCCGGGATAAAGTGCACTTATCGCGACCTCTCGACTGACAGTGAAAGTGCAGGCACCTTGAAGCAGCTCACGGATGACAAGTCCGCGGGGCGGGCGGAAATCCTGAGGACCCTCAGTACCCGGGGCCCGATGTCTCAGGCAGAATTGGCCCGCAACGCAGCCCTGGCACCCTCCACCGTTTCGGGAATAGTCGCCTCGCTCCGGGCTGAAGGAATCCTCGGCGAAGCCCCGCGGACCGCCGCCGCGGCATCGGGACCGAAAGGCGGACGCCCCGGGACCGTACTGGCTTTGCAGCCTTCCCTCGGCACTGTGGCCGGCATCGATTTCGGGAAAAAGCACGTTCGCGTCGCTATTGCTGACTTGGGACACAACATCCTGGTGGAAAAGGTCAGCCTTTTCGTACCCGATGCCCCTGCAGCCCAACACATTGAGTTGGCGGGCGCACTGCTGGACGAGGCGTTGCAGGAACTCAACCTGGACAAAACCTCGGTCATCAACGTAGGGGTTGGCATTCCGGGACCTGTCCACAAGGCCGCGGGGGATCCCGTTGACTCCGCCATCCTCCCCGGATGGCGCGGTGTGAACGTTTCCAAGGCACTGAACGTTGCCCTTGACCTTCCGATACGCATAGCCAACGACGCCAACTTGGGCGCCCTAAGCGAGTGGATGTGGGGAGCAGCACGGGGATGCAGCGACGTTGCCTACCTCAAAATCTCCACAGGCATCGGCGGAGGGCTCATCCTCGGCGGCAACCCCTACTGGGGGTCCGGGGGCACAGCCGGAGAGATCGGCCACACCATCATCGATCCCCTTGGACGGTTCTGCCGGTGCGGCAACCGCGGATGCCTTGAAACAATCGCAGGGGCAGAAACCATCCTCCGAACCGGGGAAAAAATAGCACCAGGGCTCACTGTCACCCAGCTCATCCAGCTGGCCCGCCAAGGTGAAACCACATGCATTAAGGCACTCAGCGATGCGGGGCACGCCATTGGCATCGCCCTGGCCATGCTCTGCAACCTCATCAACCCTGAGTGCGTCGTCGTGGGAGGCGAGATGGCATCAGCCGGAGAGTTGCTGCTGGACCCTATCAACGCATCCTTCCGCCAGGCAGCGCTGACTTCTGTCGCCGGGGATCTCACGGTGATAAGGGGAAGCCTGGGTGAGCAGGCGGAAGTGCTCGGCGCAGTCGCCATTGCCCTGCGCAATGCCGTTTCCCCGCGACCTCACCCGGGCAACTGACGCGCCCGAAGCCTACGGCGCTAAAATCCCAACTCCGGTCGATTCAACGGTTGCCGGCACAGCTACCCGTGCACGTGCCTATTCGATTTCGAACTATTCGCGCCTTCTGAACTACCCTGCGGGGGCGCGGCCTGCTCACAGCAGAGAAGACTTCAGTGGCGGGTCCGAGAATCGGCTACACGAGGGTCAGCAGTCTGGCCCGAACAACAAGCCCACCTTGACGGCGAGATAACTGATCGAACCATAAGCCACGCGGCATCGGCCAGCACATTGCCAGGCGACACCGCGCGAACTGCTCCGCTCTACCCGCGATGGCGACGGGGTTGTGGTTCACAGCATGAACCCGCTCGCCCGCAGCCTGGGCGATCTTTGGCTAATTGTCCAGACTCTGCCCAGTAAAGGTGTGTGCGTGGAATTCGTCTAAAAACAGCTCGTCCATCCCACCTTCGGGCACCCTCGTGGAGCTACTTGTAATACAAGTATGTAGCTTATATCCTAAGAGGGCGGGCGAAGGAGCCCTGCGCCGCCCAAAGGAGAACCATGAGTACCGTCGATCTGATCCGGCACGTCAAACTGTCCACCGCCCGTCTCCCCCTCGCCGTTCCCATCAGCGACGCCAAGGTCTTCACGGGCCGGCAGAAGCCCATGACTGAGGTGGTGTTCCTCTTTGCCGAGGTCACCACCGAACTCGGGCACACCGGCGTCGGCTTCAGCTACTCCAAGCGCGCGGGCGGCCCCGCCCAGTACGCGCATGCCAAGGAAGTGGCCGAGGGCATCATCGGCGAGGACCCTAACGACATCGCCAAGATCTACACCAAGCTGCTCTGGGCAGGCGCCTCGGTGGGCCGGTCGGGCGTCGCCACCCAAGCACTGGCCGCCATCGACATCGCCCTCTACGACCTCAAGGCCAAGCGCGCCGGCCTGCCGCTGGCCAAGTTCCTCGGCTCCTACCGCGACTCCGTCCAGACCTACAACACCTCCGGCGGCTTCCTCAACGCCAGCCTTGAGGAAGTTAAGGCACGCGCCACGCAGTCCGTCGAAGAAGGCATCGGCGGCATCAAGATCAAGGTGGGCCTCCCGGACAGCAAGGAAGACCTCCGCCGCGTCGCCGGCATCCGCGAGCACATCGGCTGGGACGTCCCGCTCATGGTGGACGCCAACCAGCAGTGGGACCGCGCCACCGCGCTCCGGATGGGCCGCCAGCTTGAGGAATTCAACCTCATCTGGATCGAGGAACCCCTGGACGCCTACGACCTCGAGGGCCACGCGCACCTGGCAAACGTCCTGGACACGCCCATTGCCACCGGCGAAATGCTCGCCTCCGTGGCCGAACACAAGGGCCTCATCAATGCCAACGGCTGCGACATCATCCAGCCCGACGCGCCCCGCGTCGGCGGCATCACCCAGTTCCTCCGCCTCGCCGCCCTCGCGGACGAGCGCGGGCTGGGCCTGGCCCCGCACTTCGCCATGGAGATCCACCTGCACCTGGCCGCGGCCTACCCGCGCGAGCCTTGGGTGGAACACTTCGACTGGCTCGATCCCCTGTTCAACGAGCTCCTCGAAACCAAGAACGGCCGGATGATCGTCCCGGACCGCCCCGGCCTCGGCGTCACCCTCAGCGACCAGGCACGCGCCTGGACCACCGAGTCCGTGGAGTTCGGCGCGTAACCTTGTTGCCATGAGCCGGAACCTCACCGCGGACCTCGCCGCCGACCTTCGCACCCGCATCGTCGACGGCGTCATACAACCGGGCGACAAGCTCCCCAGCGAGAACACCCTCATCAGCGACTTCGGCGTGAGCCGGACCGTTGTCCGCGCAGCGCTGACCCGGCTCCAGGCTGAGGGACTGGTTGAAACCGAACGGGGGCGCGGCAGCTTCGCCCTCACCCCGCCGTCGGACGGGCCCCAGGTAGCACCCGGGGCCCGTCCGGTAGCCAGCATGGAGGACCGCCTCCACCTGCTCGAGTTCCGGATGGGCGTGGAGACCGAGGCGGCCGCGCTGGCCGCCCGCAACCACACCGAGCGGCAGCTGCGGGCCGTCACCGCGGCACTCGAGGAGTTCACCGACAGCGCCGGCCACCCGGCGCATGCGATGAAGTCCGATTTCGAGTTCCACCGCGCCATTGCCGCCGCCTCCGGCAACCCCTATTACTCAGACTGTCTGGCCGCCCTCGGCCAGACGATGATCGCGATGCCGCGCACCCGGCTGATGACCGGCGTCGAACATTACGCCCGCGACCACTTCGACCAGGTGGTCCAGGAGCACCGCTCCATCTCGGACGCCATTGCTGACGGCGACGAGGCTGCCGCAGCGGCTGCCATGCGCAGCCACCTGGCCAATTCACGACGGCGGTTCAAGGCTTCCGCGCGCCCCTAACCTGGGCACGTCCCGGCCATGTGCGCCGCATCCTAAACTCAGCGGTTAAACAGAAGAGCCCCGGTCTACTGACCGGGGCTCTTCATTTGCGTGCGCGAGGGGGGATTTGAACCCCCACACCCTTTCGGATACTGGCACCTGAAGCCAGCGCGTCTGCCGTTCCGCCACTCGCGCGCAACTTCCTTCACCGAATTCCGGCCGGTTTCCCGGATCCGCAACCCTGTAAAAGCAGCGAGATCAAGCATAACGGACATTGGCGGGAAAACACCAATTGGGCCTTCGAGCCGTTCCTTGATGCCGGCAGGAACGGAGCAAGCGGGCTCGGCAAAACAGCAGACACCAGGGCCAACACCGCCCCCAAGACGGCAAGAAACTGAACTTTTGGCGGCGCCCGGGCGTTGTGGATTAAGGTCATTCACAGGCCTGCCCAGTAGTATCGGATGTAGGAGTGGCTGCTGCATGCGGGCACACTGTAAGCCTGGGAACAGCACTGCAAGTGAACTTACGGAACGAAAACTGCCCCGCAGCCGGGGGGAAAGGAGAAGAACCATGGGTCTGCTGGACAAGGTGGAGCGCGGCATCGAAAAGGCCGTCCGGGGCGTCTTCTCCACCGGCTCGCGCGCGCAGGTGGAACCTGTGGAGATCGCCAGCCGGCTCCGGCGGGAAGTGGACCACAAATCCCTCACGGTTGCCGCCGGACGTACCCTCGTGCCGAACGTTTTTGATGTCCAGCTCAGCGATGAGGACTTCAAGCGGGCCCAGGAGTGGGGCACCGCACTGGCAGAAGAATTGTGCGACGTCGTCATCAACCACGTCCGCAGCCAGGGCTACATCCTGCAGGGCCCGGTGCGCATTTCCTTCCGCCGCGAGTCCGAACTCCGGTCCGGCGACTTCGAGATTGCTTCCTCAACAGAGAAGTCCCAGGGCGCTGCCGGTACTGCTCCGGCCCGTCCCAACGTGCCGGCCGCTCCCAGCCGCCAGCCCGTCCGGCTGCAGCCCGTTCTGGATATTGATGGGCAACGGTACTCACTGAATGCTCCGTCCATCGTGCTGGGCAGGTCCTCGGAAGCCGATATCCACGTCGAGGACACCGGGGTTTCACGCCGCCACCTCGAAATCCGGACCGTCAACGGCATCACCAGCGCAGTGGACATGGGCTCCACCAACGGCAGCTACGTCAACGGACACAAGGTTTCCGGAAGCACCGAACTCACCGACGGCTCCACCATCACGATGGGACGGACAAAGATCATCTTCCGCCTGCTCCCGGCCGGCCCTGGTGGCTCCGCATGAGCGAACTGACCATCACCGCCCTGCGGTTCGGCTTCCTTCTGCTGCTGTGGGTGCTGATCTTCAGCATCGTCTCGGCCATGCGCCGCGACCTCATGGTGGGCCGTAAAGCAGCTGCCGGCGCCCCCACCGCCCGCCAGGTCCGCAAAAACCCGGAACTGGCCGAAGCGCCGGCGCAACCGGTCAGGCAGCAAGCCAGGCAGCTCGTGGTGGTTGAAGGCCCGCTCAAGGGTTCAACGCTTCCGCTGGCCGCAAGCCCCATCCTCCTGGGCCGTGCCCAGGAGGCCACCCTCGTCCTGGAGGACGACTATGCGTCCGGCCGGCACGCCAGGCTTTTCCCCCAGGGCAGCCGCTGGTTCATTGAGGACCTCGGCTCCACCAACGGCACCTATCTGGGCGACCAGCAGCTGACCCGTGCCCTGCCCGTTGAACCTGGCGTTCCCGTGAGAATCGGCAAGACGGTCATCGAATTGAGGCCATAGGCGTGGCCGAACCGCAAAGCCCCGCAACCGACCCCAAGCCGGTGGAGCGGCCGCTCATCATGCGCTTCGCCGCGCGGTCCGACGTCGGAAAAATCCGCTCTAAAAACGACGACTCCGCATATGCAGGACGTCATCTGGCTGTAGTCGCCGACGGCATGGGCGGCCACGCGGGCGGCGACGTCGCGTCTGCTGCCACCGTGCTGGACATGATCCACCTGGACCGCGGCGATTACGAGGGCGACGCCGGGACCACCCTGGCGGACGAGATCCAGACTGCGAACTCCCTGCTGTCAGAGCTGGTGCACATCAACCCCAAGCTGGCCGGTATGGGCACCACGGTCACCGCGCTCCTGCTCGCCGAAGGGAAGCTGCACTTCGCCCACATCGGCGATTCCCGCGCCTATCGCCTGCGGGACGGCAAGTTCGAGCAGGTCAGTATTGACCACACCTTTGTGCAGCGGCTCATCGACGAAGGACGGCTTCGTCCCGAGGAGGCCGAAACCCATCCGCACAAGAATGTCCTGATGCGCGTTTTGGGCGACGTGGATGCCAGCCCTGAACTGGACCTGGACACCCTCGAGGTTAAGCCCGGCGAACGCTGGCTCCTCTGCTCCGACGGGCTCAACTACGTGGCCGGGCATGCCGTTGAACGAACCGTGCGCGAGACCAAGGACCTCCGCGAATGCGTGGAAACCCTGGTGGACCTCACGCTCGACGCCGGCTCCCCGGACAACGTCACCGTGGTGATGGTGGACATCGTTGAGGAAACGCCCGACGACGTCAGTACCGCCGCGGTCCAAGTCATTCCTTCCCCGGGAGCCGCCAAAGCCTCTTCCGCAGCGGAGGGCGCACGTCCCCTTGCAGCCAAGGCGCCTGAGCCAGCGGACGCCGGCAAGGACCCAGCTGCGCCGGAAACCGGCAAAAACGGCGGGACGGCAGGCTCTGAAGCAGAGCCGCCCGAATCCGGTTCCGGGCAAACTTCCCCTGATAGCGGCTCCACGGACCCGCACCTCGGCGAACACCTGACCGCCGAAGTACTGCGGGAAGAACTCGCCTCCCGCCCGCACGAACTTGTGGGAGCGGCGGCAGCAGCCGCGGAGACCGGATCCATTCCCACCATTGCCGGCCGCACCGTAGCACGGCGCGCGGCTACCCTCCTCACGCACAAGGCGGAACCGCAGGCCGGCGACGCTGAAGACATCCTCCTGCCACTCAAGCCACGCCGGTGGGTCACCTGGTCCATCGCCGCCGCCGTGCTGGTGATCCTGACGGTGGGGCTGTGGCTCGGCTACGCGTGGACCCAGACCCGCTACTACATTGGCGAGTCCGACTCCCGGGTAGCCATCTTCAACGGCGTCTCCCAACGGCTCGGTCCCATCCAGCTTTCCACCCTCGAGACGGTCACCGAGATCCGGATGGACTCGCTTCCACCGTTCTCGCAGCAACGCGTCCGCCAGACAGTCCCCGCCAAGGACCTCTACGACGCCCAGCGCATCGTGAAGAACCTCGAACTCACCGGCACCACGTCGCCGGAAGAAGGTTGCGCCACGCCGTCGGCATCCCCTGCTGCCTCCACGCCCCCGGCCAGCCCCCCGGCCGCAGGTGAGCCCGCACCGGCACCTGACGCATCAGCCAGCCCCGCAGCCCCGTCGCCGGCAGCTGCGTCCCCCACACCCAGTCCCACGATCAGCTGTGAGGTGGGCCAATGAGCCAGCCCAGTACCGCGCCCAAGCCACGACGGAACGTGGAACTCGCGCTGCTCCTGCTTGCCCTGGCAGTAGGAATCGGCGCCAACATGCTGGTTGGGGTGGACCAGGAAAAGGCTTTCGATTCGGATTTCTGGTTCCAGTCGAGCCTCCTCGCCGTTGCTGCCCTGGTATTCCATGGGGTGCTCCGCCTCCGGGCGAAATATGCCGACCCGATAATACTTCCCCTGGTGGTGGCCCTCAACGGACTTGGCCTGGCCATGATCCACCGCCTGGATGCGCCCGGCGATGATACCGGCAACAACCAACTCCGGTGGACGCTCATCGCCATGGCCGTGGCCATCGCTGTGATCTGGTTCCTCAAGGACCACCGCATCCTGCGCAGGTTCACCTTCATCTCACTCGCTGCCAGCGCCGTGCTGCTGTTGCTGCCGCTGATCCCCGGAATCAGTGCCGGCGAGATTCTGGGCGCGCGGGTGTGGATCCGGCTGGGACCCATGACCTTCCAGCCCGGCGAAGTCGCAAAGATCACCCTCGCAATATTCTTTGCCGGGTATCTATCCTCAAACCGCGATCTCATCCTGCTGGCGGGACGGAAGATCGGGCCGCTGCAGTTCCCCCGCTTCAAGGACATGGGTCCCATGATCACCGCCTGGCTGGTCAGCATCGGCGTGCTCATCTTCCAGCGCGACCTGGGTTCCTCCGTCCTGTTCTTCGGCCTCTTCATCGTGATGATCTACGTCGCCACCAGCCGCATCAGCTGGGTGGTGATCGGACTGGCCCTCATCCTTGGAGGAGGGTTCGTGGCCGCGCAGGTGTTTTCCCACGTTCAGCAGCGGGTCTACGGATGGCTCAATGCCTTTTCCCCTGAGGTTTACGAGAATGGCAGCCGGCAGGTGATCCAAGGCCTGTTCGGCATGGCCAACGGCGGCCTGGTGGGAACCGGCCTGGGCCAGGGCCGCCCTGACCTGGTGCCCTTCGCCAACAGCGACATGATCATCGCCTCCCTGGGCGAGGAGCTGGGGCTGATCGGACTGTTTGCCCTCGTCCTGATGTACCTCCTGCTGTTTACCCGCGGTTTCCGCGCGGCCCTCGGAACGCGGGACGCCTTCGGAAAGCTGCTGGCCTGCGGCCTGTCCTTCGCCGTGGCGCTGCAGTGCTTCGTGGTGATCGGCGGCGTCACCCGGCTCATTCCGTTGACCGGCCTCACCACCCCGTTCCTGGCCGCCGGCGGATCCTCGCTGCTGGCCAACTGGATCATCGTGGGCCTGCTCCTGATGATTTCCCATACCGCCCGCGGACCGGTGGATACCACCCCGCTGCCAGCCGCAAAAGAAGCCGATTCCATGGGCATTGATACCCCTACCGAGGCGGTGAAGCACCCGTGAACCAGGCAATACGGCATTCATGGGTAGCGGCAGTCGCCATGTTCGCGTTGCTTTTCGGCGCCATCAGCTACGTCCAGGTAGTGGGTGCCGACGACCTCAAGGCAAACCCGCTGAACCAGCGCGCCATGCTGCAGAACTACTGCAATGACCGCGGCGCCATCATCGTGGGCGGCACCCCGGTCGCGGAATCGGTGGAGAGCGGTTCGGAAACGTGCAAGTTCCAGCGCACCTACCCGCAGCCTGAACTGTATGCCGGCATCACCGGTTACTTCTCCCAGAACTATGGCGCCACGGGCCTGGAACAGGCCATGAGCCAGCAGCTGGCAGGCAATTCGGACCAGCTCTTCCTGGACCGGGTGGGCCAGCTGTTCCTGGGAAACCAGCCCAAGGGGGCCTCGGTCGAACTCACCATCGACCCTGAAATCCAGAAGCTCGCCTACGACCTCATCCCGGACGGCCAGCGCGGCTCGATCATAGTGACCAACCCCAAGACCGGTGCCATCCTGGCCATGGTGTCCAAGCCGTCCTACAACCCGAACCTGGTGGCCACGCAGAACATGGACGAGGAATCGGCCAACATCAACGAACTCGTCAAGCTTCCCGGCATCAACCTGAATTCCAACGTCTCCGGACCCACCGGCGAGCTGCTGGCCCCGGGGTCGGTCTACAAACTGGTGGACACCGCCGCGGCCCTCGCCTCCGGCAAGTACAACAAGGACAGCGAGCTTCCCAATCCGGCTGAAATGCCGTTCGACGGCATCCAGTACAAGCTGCCCAACTACGCCGGCGGCAACTGCTACACACGCAACACCGCTGACTTCGCTTTCGCCCTGCAGCAGTCCTGCAACACCCCCTTCGCCAGCATCGCCCTCGATCTGGGACGCGACGCCATCGCCGAACAGGCGAAGAAGTTCGGCTTCGGCGAGGATATGGGCGACCAACTGAAGCTCGGCTACGCCCCGGGCAATGGTTTTCCCGACGACCTGGACGCCCCAGGGCTCGCGCAGTCCGCCATCGGGCAGCGGGACGTCCGCGCCACACCCCTGCAGGTGGCGATGATGACCGCAGCCATCGCCAATGACGGGGTGCAGATGAGGCCCACCCTGATCAAGGCCCTGCGCTCCCCGGACCTGCGGGTCATCGAGGAGCCGCAGCCGAAGCAGCTGCGGACCTCCACCACCCCCGAGATTGCCAACCAGATCACCGAATGGATGGTCAGCGCGGTCAGCCAGGGCATCGCCAACAGGGCGGCAGTCCCCGGAGTCCAGGTGGCCGGCAAGACAGGAACCGCGGAGTTGGGCAACGGGGTCAACAACTCGTGGTTCACCGGGTTCGCCCCGGCAAACAACCCGCAGGTGGGTGTCACCATCGTCATGGAAGGCGTGAACATCACCACCGGCGCACAGCTAACCAGTCCGAACGCGAAGAAGATTTTTGAGGCGGTGTTGAATAAGTGAGGCCTACAACCGGAATCACCCTCGGCGGCAGATTCCAGCTGACTACGCGCATAGCGATCGGCGGCATGGGCGAAGTCTGGAAAGCCAAAGACCTCGTCCTGGGCCGCATCGTCGCCATCAAGGTGCTGAAAGAGGAATACACGGGGGACCCCGGCTTCCTTCAGCGGTTCCGCGCTGAGGCCCGCCACACCGCCTTGCTCAACCACGTGGGCATCGCCAACGTCTTCGACTACGGCGAAGAGGAGGGCTCGGCCTACTTGGTGATGGAACTCGTTCCGGGCCAGCCGCTGAGCAGCATCATCGAGCATGAGCAGGTGCTGTCCCCGGACCGCACCCTTTCCATCATTGCCCAGACGGCCCGCGCGCTTGCCATTGCCCACGCCCAGGGCCTGGTGCACCGCGATGTTAAGCCCGGCAACCTCCTGATCACCCCGGACGGACGGGTGAAGGTCACCGACTTCGGCATCGCCCGCCTTGCCGACCAGGTCCCGCTCACGCAGACCGGCCAGGTGATGGGCACCGCGCAGTACCTGGCACCTGAGCAGGCTACCGGACAGACTGCCACGGGATCCTCGGACATCTACTCGCTGGGCGTCATCGGTTACGAATGCCTGTCCGGGCACCGGCCGTTCTCTGGGGAGTCCCAGATCGCCATCGCCCTGGCCCAGGTCAACGACGCTCCGCCGCCCCTTCCCGAATCGCTTCCCGCCCCGGTCCGTGCCCTCCTGATGTCCATGCTGGCGAAGGATCCGAAAAACCGTCCGGCGAATGCCATCAAGCTTGCCGAAGCAGCGGAGGCCATCCGGAACGGGGATATCAGTGCAGCCCGCGCCGCAGTCCCGGGCATGCTCCTCTTTGATGCCGACACAGGTCCCATCACCGCCCCCGTGGATACCGCCACCGCACCCACCGGCGTGATCAGCGCCCCTCGGGATTCGTCATCCGCAGCCACCTCCGCGTTGCCGGTGCTGGGTGCCGGCGCCGCGGGAGCGGCGGCCGGGATGGCCGCAGGTGCTGCTGGCTCCTCCACAGCGGATAGTGAACCGCAGGGAACGCTGGCCCGCGCAAATGCCCTGGCCGCCGAGCGGAATTGGACCCCCGAAGAAACAACGTACGACGACGAGCCCGCCGACGAGCCCCGGCGTAAGGGCCGCAGCCCCTGGACCTGGCCATTGATTGCCCTGATCCTGCTGCTCCTGTTTGCCCTGGCGGGGTTCCTCGTCAGCCAGCTCGGACTCTTCTCGCCGTCCGGCAATCCCTCATCCAGCCCTGCCTCCACCAGTTCGCCGGCCACATCAGCCACCCCCACCCGCACCACGACGTCGGCCACGCCCACCCAGACGCGTGACACGCCCACACCGACTCCCACTTCCACTCCCACCACGGAGACCGTGAACGTCATCCCTGAGGCCTACCTTGGGAAGGACTACCGGACCGTTCAGTCGCAGCTCTCGGCACTGAACCTGGAGGTCAGCGTCCAGCCGCAGGTTGACGCGAATTCGGCGCCCAACACGGTGATTGCTTTGTCGCCCTCAGGCAGGATGGAAGTGGGTTCAGCCGTAACGGTGACGTACGCGGTGGCGCCCTCGCCCGCGCCCACCACGAATGCTCCCACCTCTGCCCCCTCCACCCCCTCCGCAGCAGGACCGACGGTCCAGCCGTCCCTTCCGGCTTGTGGAAACAACCAATTGCCCGGCCTGCCTCCTACCTGCCAGCCGTAACCGCCAGGACAGCCAGTGAACGAGTCACCGCGCACACCGTTGCACCGGGAGGAGAACCTCCCGGTGGATAGCCAGCGTGTCCTGAACGGACGCTACGAGCTGGGCGGCCTCATCGGCCGCGGTGGGATGGCCGACGTCTACCGCGGCATGGATACGCGTCTCGGCCGCACCGTTGCCATCAAGCTGCTCCGGGCAGACATGGCCCGGGACCCCCAGTTCCAGGCGCGCTTCAAGCGGGAGGCGCAGGCGGTGGCCGCGCTGAACCATCCATCAATCGTGGCGATTTACGATACGGGCGAGCACATGGTCCATGACGGCTCGGATGACGACGTCCGGGTGCCCTACATCGTGATGGAATACGTCGAAGGCAGGACCATCCGGGACCTGATCCGGGCCCACGAGGTCAGCATCACCCATGCCATCGACTACTGCCTGGGCGTACTCGGCGCGCTGGAGTACAGCCACAAAGCCGGAATCGTGCACCGGGACATCAAGCCGGCCAACGTGATGTACTGCGAAGGCACGGACTCGGTGAAGGTCATGGACTTCGGCATCGCCCGGGCCATCGCCGATTCCTCCGCCACCATGACCCAGACGCAGGCCGTGGTGGGGACCGCCCAGTACCTCTCGCCCGAGCAGGCCCGCGGCGAAACGGTCGACGCGCGGAGCGACCTCTACTCCGCCGCCTGCCTCCTCTACGAAATGCTGACCTCCCGTCCGCCGTTCGTCGGCGACAGCCCCGTGTCTGTGGCCTACCAGCACGTTCGCGAGATTCCCGCACCGGCGAGCAGCCTGAACCCTGAAGTCTCGCAAGCACTGGACAGCGTGCTGGCCAAGGCGCTGCAGAAAAACCGCAACGACAGGTTCCAGGACGCCGCCGCCTTCCAGCGTGCCCTGCGCGCCGCGAGGGCAGGGGTACCGGTGCCCGCAGCTCCGGCCTCTGAGGCTTCCACCGACCCCACTGACCACGTCCCGGCCCCTTTTACTGCGCCCGCTACCGAAGCATCCGCGGCAACCGGCGCGGGCTTCCTTGATGACGCCCCCACGGGCCGCCTGACTGCCATGGGCTTGGCGGACGACGACGGCCGCCCCGTTCCCGCCGCCTACGAACCTTCCGCCCGCGATGACTTACCCCTCGGCTTCCCTCCCGAGCGCGAGCGGACCGGCCGGCAGAAGTCCCGCCGTCGTGCCTGGATAGCCACCCTGGTAATCTTCACACTCCTGGTCCTCGCCGGCGGCGGGCTGTGGGTGTACAACACCGTGAACCGTCCGGCGCCTCCGCCGCCCAAGGTGCAGATCCCGGCGGTGGCAACGATGACCGAATCGGCGGCGCTGCAGGAGCTCTATGGAGCGGAGCTCAAACCAAAAATCGTGCGCCTGCAGCACGACACGGTGCCCAAGGGCACGGCCATCGGAACGGATCCGGCGTCCGGCACCTCCATCGAGCCCGGATCCGATGTGGTCCTGAACATTTCCGAGGGGCCCAGCGCCGTGAAGATTCCGGACAGCCTGCCAGGCAAGACGGAGGCCGCGGCCAGGGATATCCTGCGTCAAAGCGGACTCGTTGGAGCGCCCTCCACCACCACAGCCAACAGCGCCACCGTCCCGGCCGGCGTTGTCATCACCACCGGCCCTGCCCCCGGGCAGATGGTGGGCGTCGGCACAACGGTTGAGCTGGTGGTGTCCACGGGCAAAGTGGCGGTCCCCGAACTGCGGGGGCGGACCCGGGAAGAAGCTGAGGCGGCGCTGAAGGAGCTCAGCCTGGTACCGGCGGTCACCGAGGCGGAGAACGCACAAGTGGAGGCAGGCAGGGTGACGGACCAGAGCGATCCGGTGAACTCCCTGGTGGAGCAGGGGAAGACGGTCGCCATCGTGGTGGCCAAGGCGCCGCCCCCGCCGCCGTCCCCGTCCGCTACCCCGACGCCCACTCCCTCGCCGACCTCCACCAGGAAGGGCTAGCTTCCAGGCAGCGCCAGTGCGGCCGGAATTTAGTGCTGGATGAGCGGGCTCAGCTTCGAGGCGCGGGCAGCCGCACCCTTCATGCCCAGGGACTCAAGCCAGTTCCCCAGCATCTGGTAACCGCCCTCCGTGAGTACGGATTCGGGGTGGAACTGCACCCCGCACAGTGGCGCGGTGCGGTGCTGAAGCCCCATCACCACGCCTGACGCGGTTTCGGCGGTGACTTCCAGAACGTCCGGAAGGGTTTCCCGGACGGCGGCCAGCGAATGGTATCGGGTGGCCGTGACGGGGGAGGGGAGCCCGGAAAAGACGCTGGTGCCGATGTGCTCCACGAGGGAGGTTTTGCCATGCATCAGTTCCGGTGCGTGGGTCACCTTGCCGCCGAACGCCTCCGCCAGCGCCTGGTGCCCCAGGCACACCCCGAACATGGGCACGCTGTTTTCGCCGCACCATCTGATCAGTTCTATGCACACGCCCGCCTCGGCAGGGTTGCCGGGGCCGGGGGAGATGAGGACGCCGTCGCGGGTGCTGGCCAGTTCGATGGCCTCGGCGAGCGTGACGTCGTCATTGCGGACCACAGTGGTCTCGGCACCGAGTTCCTGGAGGTAGCCCACCAGGGTGTAGACGAAGCTGTCGTAGTTATCCACCACGAGGATCTTGGTTGTGGTCATGGCTGGCTTGCGGAACCAATCGTTGAGTCGGTGAATTGGGTGTACTCGGACATCCACGGGAAAAGGAACTGAACCATCAATACCAGTGCGATGGCGATCAGCACCAGCGAGGTGACGATCCGCAGCCAGAGCGGCCCGGGGAGACGGCGGAAGATCCAGGCGTACATGCTCACCCTCTTCCAGTCGCTGCGGCTACCTGGCCTGCAATGTCCGCGGGCGGACCGGCTGATGCGGGACGCCAGCTCTCCAGCAGCGCGTAGGCGATGATGCGTTCTTCAGCCCCGAAGCGGGGATTGCAGCTGGTCATAGTGAGGAAGCTTTCCGTGGGGGCGGCGCCCGGCTGGGTGGGCACCGGCTCCAGGACGTCAGTGCGCGACGGCATCACGACCTGGTTGTTGCGGAAGACGTAGACGTAATAGCCGTCCTTCGTCTGCACGTAGATCTTGTCCCCGGGCACCAGGGTGTGGATATTGTCCAGGACCGCGCCGTGCGTCTGGCGGTGCCCGGCAACAGCGAAGTTCCCCACCGCTCCGGGCATGGCCGTGTTGCTGTAGTGCCCCAGGCCCAGCGTGTCCAGCACATCCTGGCTGGTCCCCTGGACAATGGGCCGGGTGTAGTTCTCGCCGAACCGGGGAATGTACATAATGCCGATGGTGCCGGCGTGGCCCGGCGCGGTCCCCACCACGGGCGGCCCGAATTCTTCGGGCACCGGGACTGTGGGGGCCTCCGGCGCGCCTGGTGCTGCAGTCCCGAAATCCTGCGCGAACTCCTTGATCACTTCGCTCTGCTTGGCATCCGATTCGACGTTGGTCCACCACAGCTGCCAGGCGACAAAGAGCAGCAGGATGATCCCGGCAGTGATCAGCAGCTCACCCAGTATCTGGATGGTTCCGCGCAGAAATACGACGCCGGCACGCGGCGCAGCGGCGGGCCTCGCCTTCTCCTGCAGTACCACGCGTTCTCCTCCGGGCGGTTGCGGCGGGCACTGGTGCCCCATGAACTACGACTAGAATTGGCTGCTAGTAAGAATCCAGATTTGACCAAGATCGCGCAGACCGCTGGCAACTTCCTTCTTGCAGGATATCAAGCCGGGAACGCCGAGCTTGCCTCAGCCCGCCAAGGAGAGCCAGTGCCCGAGTCAAAGCCACGCAAGAAGACCGCCAGCACCACCCAGCAGGCTTCGTCGCAGACCTACAAGCCCAACCCTGTCTGGTTCAAGCCAGTGATGTTCGGCCTCATGATCATCGGCCTCCTCTGGATCATCACCTTCTACATCAGCGAAGGCAGCCTCCCGGTCCAGGCCTGGGAATCCTGGAACATCGTGGCCGGTTTCGGCATCGCGATCGTCGGCTTCCTCATGACCACACGGTGGCGTTCATAGGCACTGGCATTCATGGCTCCTGACGGCAGCGTGGTCGTGGGCGGGGACGGACTGGCCCGGCCCCTGTGGGCCTCCGTCGATCCGCTCCTGCGCGAGTACTACGACACTGAGTGGGGCCTGCCGGTCACCGATGAACAGGGGCTCTACGAGCGCATCTGCCTGGAGGGCTTCCAGTCGGGACTCTCCTGGGCCACCATCCTCCGCAAGCGCCCCGCCTTCCGGAATGCCTTCGCCGGCTTTGACCCCGACGCTGTGGCGTTATTTACGGAAGCCGATGTGGACCGCCTGATGCAGGACCCCGGCATCGTGCGGAACCGACTGAAGATCCGCGCCGCCATCACCAATGCCCGGGCCACCCTCACACTGCGGCAGGAAGGCGGCCTGGTGGAGTTCGTGTGGCAGTTCAGGCCCGCTGTGACGCCCCGCCCCGCGATCCACTCCGATATCCCCACGCAGTCCCCTGAGTCGGCCGCCCTGTCCAAGGCCCTGCGGAAGAAGGGGTTCTCCTTCGTCGGGCCCACCACCATGTTTGCCCTGATGGAAGCCATCGGCATGGTGGATACCCATCTGTTGGACAGCCACCGGCGCGGATCTTCGGGGGTCTGGCCGGCTTCCCGCACCTAGCATCACGGTTTTCCCCAACTGTTGGGAAAGTTATCCACACTGTTGAAAACTTCGCTGCAGCACTCGGACGCGAGCGGCATCCCGCGCCCTGCCGTGCCGAAGCGCTAATCCAGCCGCCCGGCTGCGGTTATTAACACTGTGGAAGACCTGTGGATAAACCGGCCGCATATGTGCAACGGGAGTTTTTACCGGTCCCCGGTGACCGGATGGTGGCTGGTGATTGAGACGCGGTTGAACGCGTTCATGGCGATGGCCAGCCAGCTTACTGCCGAGAATTCCTCCTCCGAGAGGTGCTCCCTGGCGTAGGCCTCCTCGTGCCCCTGCACGCTGTGGCCGGGCAGCTCGGTGATGCTCTCGGCCAGTGCGAGTGCCGCCCGCTCCTTTTCCGTAAAAAGAGCTGTCTCGCGCCATGCCGGCAGTACGGCCAGGCGTTGCACGCTTTCGCCCGCCTCCATGGCTTCCCTCACGTGCAGGTCAAGGCAGTAAGCACATCCATTGAGTTGCGAAACGCGCACCCGGAGGAGCTCCACGATGGTTTCATCCAGGCCGGCCGCCCCGGCAGCCTCACGCACCTTGAGTCCCAGTCCGTTAAGGGCCCTCCACAGGGCAGGATGCTGCTTATCAAGGTAGATGTGCTGGGTAGTGGCGCTCAAAGGATTCTCCTGGTCGGAACACAACGGGGGCGGAACAAGTGGCAGGCGGATTTTCCCTGCGTAGGCGGCTGCCCGTTGTCACCCAGCTTTGCACACCAGGTGCTGTTGGTCTTTTCCACTTACCAACACTCGGATACCCACAAGTTATCCACAGTTGTGGAAAGTCTGGGGGAAATTCCGGCGCTCTTAGCCCCCTGCCGCCGTACTCCGGGCAATTTTCCACAGGGAACTACAGTGCTGTCAGTTATTAACACTGTGCAAAAGCCTGTTGAAAGGGGTTGGGGAAACCACCTCCCCGCGTCCAGCCCGCCCGCTTTCCACGCCTTTTTCCACAGATACCGCATTTCGGGCCAAGTTTGTCCACTTAAGCACAGCACTATCCCCAAGAGTTATCCACAGTTGTGGAAGAAGTGAAGGGTTTTGACGCACGCTTCCTGCCAGTTGGCGGGAAAGGCGCGCACCGCGTGTGAACTACACGCGTGTAAGTTACCAACATTGTGGATAACCCCTGTGGATAAAAAAGACCCCGACGTCCGGGCGGAGGTCGGGGCGTTTTTCGGGACGAGTGGCAAGTGGGCGGCAGCCCGGGGATCTACAGCGAGATTCGAATCCAACTGGCGGCAACCAGCAGGGCAAAGACCGCTGCCAGGCCGGCTGCCTGGACCAGGCCTTGCCTGGGTCCGCGGGGGGTATAGGCCAGGACCGCTGCACAGAGCCCACCGGTGACCAGGCCGCCGAGGTGCGCCTGCCAGGCGATTTGGGGGATCAGGAAGCCGATCACACCGTTGATGGCGATCAGCACCCAGAGCTGGCGGGTGTCTCCGCCGCGATGCCGCTGCACCAGCAGCATGGCGCCGAAGAGCCCGAAGATGGCACCTGAAGCGCCCACTACTCCCACCAGGCCTTGCCCGGGCACCAGCAACGGGTTCAGGAGCAGGTATCCAACCGAGCCGCCAACAGCGGAGATCAAATACAGGGCCAGGAAGCGGATGCGGCCAAGGAGCGGCTCGAGGGCCTGGCCGAAGATCCACAGCGTGTACATGTTAATGACAATGTGCAGGACGGAATCCGGCGAGTGCAGGAATGCTGCCGTGAGCATCCGCCACGGCTCGAAGGCCCCGTATTGAGGGGTGGCGAACAAGTTGTTGTAGGCGAGCTGTTCATAAACGGCCTGGCCGGGGATGATCCACTGCAGCACGTACATCACCACACACGCTGCGATGATGCCGTACGTCACCAAAGGTTTGCCGGCGGTTACGGCGCCGCCGTAGACCGTCCGTACTTCCGGCGTCGTACGCCTTGTTTCGTTGACGCAGTCAACGCATTGGAATCCGACGGCGGCCGCCCGCTGGCAGTCCGGGCACGCGGGGCGCCCGCACCGCTGGCAGCGCACATAGGATGGCCGGTCCGGGTGCCGGGGGCAGACCGGAACCTGCGCGGACGGCTCAGCCGTCGGAATTCCGTAACTCATGGAAGGGGATTACAGCTGTTCGATGTCGATGCTGTTAATGGTGACGTCCTCTACGGGACGGTCGCCCATGCCGGTGCGGACGCCCTCGATGGCGTCAACGACCTTCTTGGATTGGTCATCCGCCACTTCACCGAAGATGCTGTGCTTGCCCTGCAGCCAGTCGGTGGGGATGGTGGTGATGAAGAACTGTGACCCGTTGGTGCCCTTGCCCATGCGGATGCCGGCATTGGCCATAGCCAGCTTGTAGGGCTGGTTGAAGCTGAGTTCGGGGTGGATTTCGTCGTCGAACTGGTAGCCCGGTCCGCCCACGCCGCGGCCCAGGGGATCGCCGGCCTGGATCATGAAATCCTTGATGATCCGGTGGAAGATGGTGCCGTTGTACAGGGGCGTACCGGTCTTGTCCTCGCCCGTCTCCGGGTGGGTCCATGCCTGCTCGCCGGTGGCGAGGCCGACGAAGTTTTTGACCGTCTTGGGCGCGTGGTTGCCGAAGAGGTTGACGACGATGTCGCCGAGGCTTGTGTGGATGGTTGCTTTTGCAGTTGCGATGGCAGTCATACGGCCCATTCTTTCACGGGGTTCCGGGGTGGAGAGAGCTGCGGGGACAGTTCCGCGCTCGGTGAAATCCACCAAAAATCCGGGGAGAGAATAGCCGGTGAACACCAAGCCACGTAGGCTAACCACAGACCGTCACATTAATCGGGAGGTAGTTGTGAAGAAATCGGATCGTATTGCCCGTGACCTTGAGCTGTCAGTCGCCAGCGCCGTAGAGAATGCTCGGGATTGGGCAGCCCCCCGCGTGGAAGCAGCCGTTGACTGGGCCGTTCCCCGTCTCCAGCACAGCCTGGATACGGCATCTCCCAAGATCCAGGAAGGCCTGAAGTCTGCAGCGCACAACCTCGCTGACGGCGTGGCTGTAGTGACGCCGCGAATCCAGGACGGCCTGGCACAGCTGGCACCGCGCATCAATGACGCCGTGGAGGGCGCTTCCCCGCGGCTGCATGAGGCCCTGGACAAGGCCACGCCCGTCATCCTTAACGCCCGTGACCGCGTAGTGGTGGAATATCTTCCCCGCCTGTCCGACCAGATCGGCGTGGCATCAGGGGCGGTGCACCGGACACTCGAGAACACCCCGGCGCACGTCGACGCCGTGGCCCAGAAGCTGGGCGATGTGGGAATCATCCACGCCATCCAGCAGCAGGCCCAGGCCACCGGTACCCAGCTGAAGGCGGCCGCGACAGGGGCCGGCCGGACAGTGGGCATCCAGCTGGCCGAGCCGGAGAAGCCCAAGAAGCGCGGCTGGCTGGTGTTTGGCGTTATCGCCGCCGCCGTTGCCGCCGGTGTGGCCGCCTGGAAGGCCTCAAAGCCGGTCGAGGATCCGTGGAAGACGCCCTCGCCGGTCACGGCCACGCCGGAACCGGTCCCGGCAACTACGGTGAACGAGGTTACCGAGGCCACCAGCAGCACCGGGGCTGCTAAGGCTTCCGGCGCGGCAGAGGGTGCCAGCGATGCGGACGCCGACTCCGCGGACAAGGCCAAGCACGTGGCTGAGGACGTTGCCGGCGAAACAACCCCGGTTGCCACTGACGCCAAGACCGCCACCAGGAACATCGCGTCCAGCACCGGCAACGCCGACACGTCCACTGCTGCCAGGGACACCACGCAGTCCTAGCATTCCTGCCTTTTGAATAAGGGCTCCGCTGCCGTGACAAGTTCACTGCGGCGGGGCCCTTTATTCATCTCCGCCGGCTGCGGGCTCCCGGGACGGCAGCGGATCGATGCTAAATTTGAACTGATGTCAGCCGACCAATCCTCTGGGGATGCCTTGAACGACGCAGCACACCACGCCCGCGTGTCCATTGTCATCCCGGCATACAACGAGGAGAGCGTCATCCGGCAGTGCCTCATAGCTGCCATCTACCAGTCGGTGCCCGCCCACGAAATCATCGTGGTGGACAACCTCTCCAAGGACCGGACCGCCGACATCGTCCGCCACATGCAACTTGAGTATCCGGAAAGCCCCATCATCCTGCTGAGCCAGGACAAGGAACAGGGGCTCATTCCCACCCGCAACTTCGGCCTGGACAACGCCACCGGGGACATCCTGGGCCGCATCGACGCGGACTCCGTGGTGGAGCCGGACTGGGTGGAACAGGTGCAGCGCGCCTTCGTTGACCCGTCAGTCCAGGCCGCCACGGGCCCCGTGGTCTACTACGACATGCCCATGCGCCGCTTCGGCCTCAAAGCGGACGACAAGATGCGCCAGCTCATGCTGAAGCTGGCCAAGCACCAGTACCATTTCCTGTTTGGCTCCAACATGGCCCTGCGCTCTTCGGCCTGGGAGACCATCCGCCCGGAGACGTGCCGTGACGAGAAGGACGAGATGCATGAAGACATCGATCTTTCCCTGCACCTGGCCGACCACGACCTGAAGATCAGCTACTGCCCCCAGATGGTGTCCGGTATGTCCGCCCGCCGGCTGGAGGATTCACCCCGGGACTACCGCTACTATGTGACGCGGTTTGACCGCACCTACAAAGCTCACAACGTGAAGAAGATGGCCCTCAAGGCACCCATGGTGGTGTTCTTCTCGGTGTACTTCCCGGCCAAGCTCCTGCGGGCCATCCACACCGTTAATACTGCACAGCCGGCCCGCCGCGGCGGGCAGTAGGCCTTTCCCCCGCCCTTGGTAACCAGGGGTCAGTCAGTCCCGAGGTCCGCCAGCGGACGGTCCGGAGGTCCGTCCTGTTCCCTGGACCCTGCTGCGCGTCCCCGCCGCCCAGCCCTTCCGGGCTTTTGGCCGAGTAGGACGACGGCGAGCCCCACGAGGATCAGGGCCAGTCCGGCGTAGGTTCCTGCGGGAAGTGTCTCTTGCAGGAACAGGGCGGCCAGGAGCGCCGCGCCGGGGATTTCCAGCAGGATGATCATGGACACCAGCAGCGGACTCATCGTGGCGAGCAGGTGGTTGAACGCGGTATGGCCCACGAGTTGGGCGCACACGGTGATTGCCGCAATGCCCAGCCAGCCGGCGGCCTCAAAGCCTACCAGCGGTTGTCCGCCCAGCAGTGCGAGAACGGCCACCAGGGCTGCGCACATCCCGTAGCAGAGCGTGGTGTAGGTCCCGGTGGTCATGCTCTGCCGGGCCTTGCCGCCTGCCAGTGTGTACAGTCCTGCCAAGGCTCCGCCGGCCACTGCCAGCAGGTCACCGAGGAGGGCGTCCGGGGAAGATCCCATGTCGAAGCCGGTGATTGCCACAACTCCGCCAAAGGCGATGCCCAGCCCGGCCAGCACCTGCCAGCGGTGCCTGGTTCCCCTGAAGAGCTGGAAAACGGCGATCCATGCCGATTGGAGGCACACCAGGGCCGTGGCTGCAGCAACGCTCGTCAGCTGCAGTGACGTGATGAAGCAGGCAAAGTGCAGGGCAAGGGCGACGGCGGCGAGCAGCGACCAGCGGAACTCCCACCGTGTCACCCTGCCGAACTGGGCCGGCTCGCGGATGAGCGTGGGGGTCGCCATGACGACGGCGCCGATGGCGTTGCGCCAGAAGGCTATGGCCAGTGCACTGGCACTGGTGGCCCCAAGGGTGGCTGCTATCAGGGGGCCGGAGGAGGCAACGCCCAGCACGCCGAGGGCTGCAATAAAGAAGGCCATCATCCACCCCTACATGTCTTGGGCAAAACAAAAGTCCCGGCCAGCGTTTCCGCTGAACCGGGACTTCCTTATGGTGGAGGCACGGGGACTCGAACCCCGAACCCCCTGCTTGCAAAGCAGGTGCGCTACCAATTGCGCCATGCCCCCATAAGAAGCAACCCGTCCATCATACCCTAGAACCTTGGGGCTGCTGACCAGCTCCGGGACCGGGCGTCCGGCCTATTCAACCGAATCGGTTGACTTGCTCCAGACAGTTTTCCGGGCTTCGGATTCCTGTGCTTTCCGGTAGACCAGGACGCCTGCGATCGCAGCTGCCAATACCAGCAACTTCTTCACATGCTCCCCGTTCCGGTCCGGCCGCTGTGATGCGAACCAAACCTCCACTTGAACCTGCACAGGTTCCGTGGGCGTACCAGGACTTGAACCTGGGACCTCTTCGTTATCAGCGAAGCGCTCTAACCGCCTGAGCTATACGCCCCGATACCTCATCGGGCCGAGACATGACTTTACAGCACATCCCGGCCCGATCTCAAATCGGGCGCTTTCACGGCACTTCTGCCGGTGAAAGCAGGGACCTAATCGTCGGTGAGGGTAACCCCGATGCCGCCCACCAGGGTGGCTGCAATGTTGTACAGGACGGCAGAGAGCATGGAGAGCGCGGTCAGCAGGACCACGTTCACCACGGCGATGATGGTGGCGAATGAGGCCACCTGGCCGAGGGAGGCAACCTTCTTCAGCTCAAAGCCGCCGCCTTCGGAGCCGGCAAGGGTACCGAGGAGGCTGTCCACCTGGTCAAAGATCCCCGTGAGGTCCAGGACGGTCCACAGGACGATGGCAGCCACTACCGTGACGATTCCCAGCGCCACGGACAGCAGGAAGGCCATCTTCAGGACCGACCACGGGTCCACCTTGCTGACCAGCAGCCGCGCACGCCGAACCTTGGCCTTGGGCGCCGGTTTCACCAGCCCCGGTCCGCCTTGGGCCGGGCGCTGGCCCGGCTGGCCCTGTGCCCCGGACGGACGCTGGCCGGGAACGGACGGTCCTGCAGCCGTGCGCGGCCCGGCCTGTCCCGACGTCGGCCGTTCGCCCTGGAGGGGACGCTGGCCGGGAGCTGCCGGGCGCTGTCCGGGAGCTGCCGCGGGAGCAGCAGGCCGCTGCTGCGGACGAACAGGAGCGTTCACGCGGGGTGCAGCCGAGGGCCGGCTTCCCTCGGGACCTGAAGTGTTCGGCCTGGGAAATGAGTCCGGATTACTCACTCGTTACCTCCGTGTTGTCTTCGTTCGGCTCAGCGTCGCCCGAGGCGTCCTCTGACTCAACGGCCGGTGATTCATCTGCCACTGCTGACTCTGCGGCATCCTCAGGGGATCCGCCATCTTCAGCCAACGTTACGTCATCCTCCAGCAATTCCTCGCCCTCGAGGCCGCGTTCGCTGTTGCGTGCCACCTCGATGATCCGGTCATTTTTGTCCGGCTTGGCGAAGATGACGCCCATGGTGTCGCGGCCCTTGGCGGGGACGCCGGCAACGGAGGAACGGACAACCTTGCCGCCCTCCATCACCACCAGCACCTCATCCTCTTCCTGGACAATAAGCGCGCCCACCAGGTCACCGCGTTCTTCCGCGAGCTTGGCAACCTTGATGCCCAGCCCGCCGCGGCCCTGGAGACGGTACTCCTCGACGGCGGTGCGCTTGGCGTAGCCGCCCTCGGTCACGATGAACACGAAGGAGCCGTCGGTCACCACGTTGGCGGCGAGCAGCTCGTCCTCCTCGCGGAACTTCATGCCGGTAACGCCGGAGGTGGCCCGGCCCATCGGGCGGAGGGCGTCCTCGGTGGCGGTGAAGCGGATGGACTGGCCCTTCCGGGACACGAGGAGCAGGTCGTCGGTTTCGGAGACCAGCTGTGCGGAGACCAGTTCGTCGCCGTCGCGGAGGTTGATGGCGATCACTCCGGCGGAGCGGTTGGTGTCGTAATCCTCCAGCCGCGTCTTCTTGACGAGCCCGCGCTTGGTGGCGAGCACCAGGTAGGGCGCCTGCTGGTAGTCCCTCAGGTCCAGTACCTGGGCGATGTGCTCATCCGGCTGGAACGCCATCAGGTTGGCCACATGCTGGCCCTTGGCGTCACGGCCGGCTTCCATCAGCTCGTAGGCCTTCGCGCGGTAGACCCGGCCAAGGTTGGTGAAGAACAGCAGCCAGTGGTGGGTGGTGGTGACAAAGAAGTGCTCCACCACGTCGTCGCCGCGCAGCTGGGCACCCTTGATGCCCTTGCCGCCGCGCTGCTGCGAACGGTAGTTGTCGCTCCGGGTCCGCTTGACGTAGCCGCCGCGGGTGATCGTGACCACCATCTCCTCTTCGGGGATGAGGTCCTCCATGGACATGTCGCCGTCGAAGCCCATCAGGATCTTCGTGCGGCGGTCATCGCCATGCTTGTCCACGATTTCACCGAGCTCGGTGCTGATGATTTCGCGCTGGCGCTGCTCGGAGCCGAGGATCTGGTTGTACTCGGCAATGAGCGCCTCGAGCTCTGAATGCCGGTCCTGGATCTTCTGGCGCTCCAGGGCTGCAAGGCGGCGCAGCTGCATGTCCAGGATGGCCCGGGCCTGCAGTTCGTCGATGTCCAGCAGTTCCATCAGGCCGTCGCGGGCTGCCTCGGTGGTGTTGGACGCACGGATAAGGGCGATGACCTCGTCCAGCATGTCCAGCGCCTTGAGGAGTGCCCGCAGGATGTGGGCTTCTTCTTCGGCCTTGCGCAGCCGATACCGGGTACGGCGGGCAATAACGTCCATCTGGTGCGTCACCCAGTGCCGGATGAAGGCATCCAGGCTCAGGGTGCGGGGCACGCCGTCAACGATTGCCAGCATGTTGGCAGAGAAGTTGCTTTGCAGTTCGGTGTGCTTGTAGAGGTTGTTCAGCACCACCTTGGCCACAGCATCGCGCTTCAGCACGATGACGAGCCGCTGGCCGGTGCGGCCCGAGGTTTCATCGCGCAGGTCGGCGATGCCCTGGATCTTGCCGTCCTTGACCAGTTCAGCAATCTTGATGGCAAGGTTGTCCGGGTTGGCCTGGTACGGCAGTTCCGTGACCACCAGGCACGTGCGGCCCTGCAGTTCCTCCACGTTCACCACGGCGCGCATGGTGACGGAACCGCGGCCGGTGCGGTAGGCGTCCTCGATGCCCTTGTGCCCAAGGATGGTGGCGCCGGTGGGGAAATCGGGTCCCTTGACACGCCGCAGCAATTCTTCGAGCAGTTCCTCGCGGGTGGCCTGCGGGTTGGCCAGGTACCACTGCACGCCGTCGGCCACTTCACGAAGGTTGTGCGGCGGGATGTTGGTGGCCATACCCACGGCGATGCCCGAGGATCCGTTGACCAGCAGGTTGGGGAACCGGGCCGGCAGGATGGTGGGTTCCTGGTTTTTGCCGTCGTAGTTGTCCTGGAAGTCGACGGTTTCCTCGTCGATGTCGCGGACCATCTCCATGGCCAGCGGGGCCATCTTCGTTTCGGTGTAACGGGGGGCAGCCGCGCCATCGTTGCCCGGCGAACCGAAGTTGCCTTGGCCCAGGGCCAGCGGGTAGCGCATGGTCCAGTCCTGGATCAGGCGCACCAGCGCATCGTAGATCGCGGTGTCGCCGTGGGGGTGGTACTGGCCCATGACCTCGCCCACCACGCGGGCGCACTTGTTGAAGGAACGCTCCGGGCGGTAGCCGCCGTCGAACATGGCGTACAGCACCCGGCGGTGCACGGGCTTGAGGCCGTCGCGGACGTCCGGGAGGGCGCGGCCCACGATGACCGCCATGGCGTAGTCCAGGTAGGACCGCTGCATTTCCGTCTGCAGGTCCACCTGCTCCACGCGGTCTACCAGCACGTCGCCTTCAAGAACGGTGTCCGGGTTCCCGGCTTCAGGGGCCGGGTTCTCGGGTGTTTCGTCGCTCATTTTCTATTTCCGTTTCAGGTATATGTCAGCTCTGGAATATGGAGGGGAAAACTACCTCTAGATATCCAGGAACCTGACGTCCTTGGCGTTCTGCTGAATGAAGTTGCGGCGTGATTCCACGTCCTCGCCCATCAGGACGGAGAAGATCTGGTCTGCAGCGAGGGCGTCGTCCATGGTGACCTGCAGCAGCGTGCGGTTGTCCGGATCCATGGTGGTGTCCCACAGTTCGGTGTAGTCCATCTCGCCGAGGCCCTTGTAGCGCTGGATGCCGTTGTCCTTGGGGATGCGGCGCCCGGCTGCCTGCCCGGCGAGGAGCTTGGCATCGCGTTCCTTGTCGCTGTACACGTAATCGTGGGCAGCATTGGACCACTTGATGCGGTACAGCGGCGGCTGGGCCAGGTAGACGTAGCCGTTTTCGATCAATGGCCGCATGTAGCGGAACAGCAGCGTCATCAGCAGGGTGGTGATGTGCTGGCCGTCCACATCGGCGTCGGCCATCAGGACGATCTTGTGGTACCGAAGCTTGGAGAGATCGAAGTCTTCACCGATGCCGGTTCCGAAGGCCGTGATCATTGACTGGACTTCCGTGTTGCCCAGGGCCTTGTCCAGCCGGGCACGCTCCACGTTCAGGATCTTGCCGCGGAGGGGCAGGATGGCCTGGGTCTCCGGGTTGCGGCCGCGCTTGGCGGAGCCGCCTGCGGAGTCACCCTCCACGATGTAGACCTCGCACTTCTCCGGGTTCTTGGAGGAGCAGTCGGACAGCTTGCCCGGCATCCCGAAGGATTCCAGCGGGCTCTTGCGCCGGGCGTTGTCCCGGGCTTTGCGTGCAGCCATGCGGGCCTGCGCTGCAGAGATGGCCTTGCGGATGACGTCGCGGGCGGGGCCGGGGTTGCGTTCGAGCCAGTCGCCAAGCCCGTCGGTCACCACGCGCTGGACGAAGCCCTTGACCTCGGAGTTGCCCAGCTTGGTCTTGGTCTGGCCCTCGAACTGCGGCTCTGCGAGCTTGACGGAAATGACGGCGGTGAGGCCCTCACGGATGTCATCGCCAGTGAGGTTGTCGTCCTTTTCCTTGATGATGCCCTTTTCGCGCGCATAGCGGTTGATCAGGGACGTCATGGCAGCGCGGAAACCCTCTTCGTGGGTGCCGCCCTCATGGGTGTTGATGGTGTTGGCGTAGGTGTGGACGCTCTCTGAGTAGGCATTGGTCCACTGCATCGCCATTTCCAGGGCAATCTTGCGTTCCGTGTCCTCGGTTTCGAAGGCGATGACGTCCTCGTGGACTACTTCCACCTTCTTGCCTGAATTCAGGTGCTTGACGTAGTCCAGCAGGCCCTCGTTGTACTGGTAGACCACGGTCCGGTGCTCCGCGCTGACTTCGCCTTCTGTGACAACGCCGTCCAGGTCCAGGTCGGCATCGGCTTCGTTGTCGCTGGCGGAGGTGCGTTCGTCGGTCAGCGTGATGCGCAGGCCCTTGTTGAGGAAGGCCATCTGCTGGAAGCGGGCACGGAGGGTCTCGAAATCGAACTCGGTGGTCTCAAAGATCGCCGGGTCCGGATAGAACGTCTGGGTGGTCCCGGTGAGGTCCGTTTCTTCACCCTGCACCAGGCTGCCCTGGGGCTTGCCGCCGTCGGCGAAGGACATCCGCCAGACGTGGCCCTGGCGGCGGACCTCGGTGTCCACCCTGCTGGAGAGTGCGTTGACAACGGAGATGCCCACACCGTGCAGGCCGCCGGACACGGCGTAGCCGCCGCCGCCGAACTTGCCGCCCGCGTGCAGGATGGTCATCACCACTTCAACCGTGGGTTTGTGCTCGGTGGGGTGCATGTCCACAGGGATACCGCGGCCGTCGTCAACAACCTTCACGCCGCCGTCGGCCTGCAGCACAACCTCGATATGCGTGCAGTAGCCGGCCAGGGCCTCATCGACGGAGTTGTCCACCACTTCGTAGACCAGGTGGTGGAGTCCGCGGGGTCCGGTGGAGCCGATGTACATACCCGGGCGCTTCCGGACAGCTTCCAGGCCCTCAAGGACAGTAATGTCGCTGGCGCCGTACTCGCGCGGTGTGGCTGCTTCCGCCGGGGTGTCAGGCGTGCGGGCATCCTCGACTGCGGGTTCAACTGCCAGAATATCTGTATTGTCGTTAGCCACAGGCGCTGTCGACTCCTCTGTTCTCGATGATGGCCGGCTGGAAAGCTCCTCCACGCACGGAAAAGCCATCCGCCAACAGGCGCAAACTTATGGCGTCGGCTCTTAGCTGATGGTGGGATCCGTAATCCGCATGCTGGTAGCGTGCGGAGAACGGACTCAGTCAACGTTTCACCGGCGCCCAGTTATCTACAACGATTCTACCGCGAAACACCCCGGATCCCCGCATTCCGGGGCCGTGGATGCCGGTCAGTATGCCTGTTGCAGGCCGTAGACCACGCCTAGGGCGCTCCAAAACTCCGGTCTGCGGGTGCCTATACGCCCTCGGGCCCTTCCAGGGCGCTACACGGCGATCAGAGGATTTTCAAGAGTCCGGCGGCGGGCTATCCGTAAGTGTCCCGGGGTCCCCGGCCGTTAACTGTCCGGCCGCCCTTGCGCCAGCTCGGTGCGGAGGGGCCCAGGACCTGGATGCTCGTGACCACCCCGTCGCCCAGCTCCACCCGGAATTTCTCGAGCAGGCTCATGCTGAGGAGCCGGAGCTGCGTGGCCCAGGCCGTTGAATCACACCTGACGTGCAGCGTGGTGTCCGTGAAGCTTTCGGGCGTGCAGTGTGCCGAGATTTCAGGACCCACCAGCGTGGCCCACTCAGCCATAACCGAACCAACGGCAACCGGCGACGTCCAGCCGCGTTCTGCCACCAGGCGGCCCACTACTTTGCCCAGTCCGAGGGGATCGCGGCCGGTGGCGTGGAACTGGCTGAAACCGTGGGTGTCCCGGATACCGCGTTTGGCTTTTTGGGATCCGGGGCGCGACGCGGCCCTGCGGATCTCGCCACGGGCGGCGGCGGCCTCGCGCATTCTGTTCAGGGCGGCCTGCGGCGCATCAATGTTGTCGGGGTCGCGGCCGGGCTGCCGGGCGGCGTCTTTTTCGTCCCTACCCATCGATTCCTCCCGCGATGACCTTCACCCGCCGTCCGGACAGCTCTTCCGGGATATCGGCGTCGACGGCGGCGGTCACCAGGACCTGTTCCGCACCCGAGACTATTGCCGCCAGTTTACGCCTGCGCTGCACGTCCAGCTCGGCAAAAACGTCATCGAGGATCAGGATGGGAGCGGAACCGCCGGTCCGGGCATCGTCCAGCATCACGTAGTACGAAGCGAGCCGCAGTGCAAGGCACATGGACCACGTTTCACCGTGGGAGGCATACCCCTTGGCGGGAGCCTGGCCAAGGATCAGTTCCAGTTCGTCGCGGTGGGGACCCACCAGCGAGATGCCGCGCTCCCGTTCCTTCCGTCGCGCGTCGGCGAAGGCTCGCACATAGCGCTCCGTCAGTTCCTCCACGGTGAGCCGGCGCAGGTCCTCGACGTCCGCCGAACTACCTCCGGCTCCGTTGCCGGCAGCTCGCAACTCCGGGGCGCCGTCGTCGTCCATCTGGTTCTGGAGCGTGGACCGGTAGACGGCGTCAGCGGGCTTGGAGGCGTCGGTGAGCTCGGCATAGGCCCGGGCCAGGTGCGGGCGGAGGCGCTCCACGAGCTCAAGCCTGGCGTGCAGCAGTTCAGCGCCGGCTTTGGCCATGTGCTGATCCCACACATCCAGTGTTGCTTCATGGGCTGACGTGAATTTGCCCGCCCGGGCAGACTTCAGCAGCGCGTTGCGCTGTTTCAGTACCCGGTCGTAATCACTGCGGGTGGCGGCGTGGTGAGGGATCAGGCTGGCGAGGAGTTCATCCAGGAACCGGCGGCGGTTCGACGGATCGCCTTTGACCAGGGCCAGGTCCTCCGGTGCAAAGAGCACCGTCTGGCAGATGCCCAGCAGGTCGCGGGCCCGGACCGGGTTGCTGCGGTTGATCCGGCCGCGGTTGGCCCGCCCCGCATTGATTTCCAATTCGAGGACCGTGACCTGCCCGCCGCGGACCAGCCGGGCCCGGACCAGTGCACGGTCGGCGCCGAACCGCAGCAGCGGCCCGTCAGAGCTGACCCGGTGGGAACTGAGGGTGGCCAGATAGCCGATGGCCTCCATCAGGTTGGTTTTGCCGATGCCGTTGTATCCCACCAGGACGGTGACGCCCGGGCCCAGGGCAAGGTCAACCTGGGCGTAGCTGCGGAAATCAGTCAGCGAGAGGTGTTCTATGTACACGCGGTTTTCGGCAATTCTGGGGACCTCGCGGGTCCCCGCTGGCTGCTACTTGGCAGGACGGGTTGCGTGCCCGCCGAACTGGTGGCGCAGGGCGGACACCATCTTCATGGCCGGGGAGCTGTCCTCGCGGGACTCGAAGCGGGCAAACAGGGCGGCGGTGATGGCCGGCGCGGGAATGGCGTTGGCGATGGCTTCTTCCACAGTCCACCTGCCTTCGCCCGAGTCCTCGACGTAGTCGTCAATGTTCTGCAGTCCCGGGTCCTCGTCCAGCGCTTTGACCAGGAGGTCCAGCAGCCAGGACCTGACCACGGTGCCCTTTTGCCAGGCGCGGAACGTTCCGTGCAGGTCGTTGATGATGTCCTTGGACGCGAGAAGTTGGTATCCCTCGGCGTACGCCTGCATCAGGCCGTACTCGATGCCGTTGTGGACCATCTTCGCGTAGTGGCCTGCGCCGATCCCGCCCACATGGACAAAACTGTCAGCCCGTTCACCCTCAGGGCGCAGGGCGTCAAAGACCGGAAGCGCACGTTCAATGTCTGCGGCGTCTCCGCCTGCCATCAGGCCGTAACCGTTCTGCAGTCCCCACACGCCGCCGGACACACCGCAGTCCGCGAAGTGGATGCCCTTGGTGGCAAGGACTTCGCCGTGTTTCTGGTCCTCGGTGAAGCGGGAGTTGCCGCCGTCGATCACCAGGTCGCCCTCGTCCAGTTTTTCGCTGAGTTCCTTGACGACGGCGTCGGTGATGTCGCCGGCCGGCACCATCACCCAGATGAGCCGCGGGGTGGGGACGGTTGCGATGAGCTCATCAAGGGAGTCGGTGTCCGTGACATCCGGGTTCCGGTCGTAGCCGGTGACCTCAATGCCGCCCCTGCGCAGGCGTTCGCGCATGTTGAATCCCATTTTGCCAAGGCCGATCAGTCCAATGTGCACGGTGGAACCTCTTTCTGCATTGGGTGTCGGTTGTCGTTTTGGGGCCCAGAACGACAACAACTGTTTGGGCCCACGCCGCCAGGGTTCCCTGGCCGTGGGGCCCCATCGGCGAGGGGCCCTGCCTGAGCTTGCGAAGGCTGGGAGCCGATGGGGACTTGCGAGGCGAGGGTGGCGGTGGGGACTAGTTGGGGAGGCGTACCGGCATCACGAGGTAACGGTAGTCATCCTGGTCTTCGCCGTCCGCGTCTGCCTGGGCCGTGATCATGGCCGGCTTCGGTGCCGTGGTGAACGAGAACCGGACAAACTTGGTTTCAATCACGCTCAGTCCCTCCACCAGGTAGTGGGGGTTGAAGGCTACCGTGATGTCGTCACCTGAAAGCTGGGCTTCCAGTTCCTCGGAGGCTTGGGCGTCCTCCCCGGTGCCGGCGTCCAGGTTGAGCAGGCCCTGGGTGAAGGCAAGGCGGACCGGGGTGTTGCGTTCCGCCACGAGCGAGACGCGACGTACGGCTTCCACGAGTTCCTGGGTCTGGACGGTGGCGTGGATTGGCGTGGAATCCGGAAAAAGCGACCGGATCTTGGGATAGTCGCCGTCCACGAGCAGGGATGTGGTGGTGCGGCCGCCGCTTTCGAAACCGATAAGCCGGCTGTCATCGTCCGAGAGCGCAAGCTGGATGTCTCCGCTGTTGCCCAAGGTCTTGGCCACTTCGTTCAGGGTTTTTGCCTTGACCAGGGCGCTGGTGGAGATGCCCGGATTGACTGGCTTCCACGGCACCTCACGCATGGCGAGGCGGTAACGGTCAGTGGCGAGCAGGGTGATCAGGTCATCCTCAATCTCCATCCGCACGCCAGTGAGGATGGGGAGGGTGTCGTCCTTGCTGGCAGCAATGATTACCTGGGAAACGGCCTGGGCAAAAGAGTCGCCCGGGACCGTTCCGCTGACGGTCGGCAGGGCCGGAAGCGGAGGGTATTCCGCCTCGGGCATGGTGGCCAGGTGGAAGCTGCTTCGGCGGCAGGTGAGGGTGACCTTGTTGCCGTCCGTTTCGACGTCGACCGGTGCCGAAGGCAGGCTGCGGCAGATGTCTGCGAGAAGGCGGCCGGAAACCAGGATGGTTCCTTCGTCCCGGATGTCAGCGGCGATCTCCAGGCGTGCGGAGGTTTCGTAGTCGAAGCTCGAGAGGCTGACCGTGCCTGCTTCCGCCTTCAACAGGAGGCCGGAAAGGACGGGGACGGGCGGCCGCGGAGACAACGAGCGGGCTGTCCAGGTGACGGCTTCTGCCAGGACGTCCCGATCGACTCTGAACTTCACGGAAGGGTGCCGCCTTTCATAGCTGCTGCTGCGTTGGTGTTCTTTGAAACTTCCCGCAGGAAGCTTCTCAAGGAGTTGCCCGCCCCCTGAACCTGCATGGTCCGTGCTGCCTGAACCACACAGAAACCCAAGGATGGGAGCGCTGCTGACAGCTTAGCCGGAAGATCCGGGATTAACCCATCCCCCCGTTGCGCCGCTGGCCCCCTGGGGCCGGCGGCCCCTCCGTGCGGCGCGGACGAATCGATCTTGTTGTTTGAGGGACTTCAAATTTTTGGGATTAGTAGTGTTAATAACTGCTGTGGAAACTGTGGATAACTGTCTCTCACCGCGGGATCCGGCGGTTAAGCCCTGTTCATGGGTTGTGGGCGGAGCAGGTTTTAAACAGGGTGTGGATGGGGATAAGAATTTTGGCCTTTTTCGCGATCCACAGGCGGCTTAAGGGTTTTAAGCCCATTAACCGCGGTTGTCCCCTTAACTATCCACAGGCTTATCCACATGCACCTGTTAATAAGGTATGGATGCTTCGTCAGGAATCGCGCTGCTGCTGCTTGATCCGGTTGGTCAGCTCGGTTACCTGGTTGTAGATCACACGACGCTCGGCCATCAGTTCACGGATCTTGCGGTCGGCGTGGATCACGGTGGTGTGGTCGCGGCCGCCGAGCTCCTGGCCGATCTTGGGAAGTGACATGTCCGTCAGTTCCCGGCACAGGTACATGGCGATCTGGCGTGCGGTGACCAGCGTCCTGGTGCGGGACTTGCTGCAGAGCTCTTCCATGCTGAGCTTGAAGTACTCGGCCGTCTGCTGCAGGATCTGGCCGGACGTGATCTCCTGTGCGCCGTCGTCGGTGATGAGATCCTTGAGCACCATCTCCGCCAGGGCAACGTCCACGGGCTGTCGGTTGAGGCTGGCGAATGCTGTGACCCTGATGAGGGCGCCTTCAAGTTCACGGATGTTGCTGGAAATCTTGGAGGCGATGTACTCAAGGGCGTCGTCCGGAGCGGAGAGGCCTTCGCTCAGGGCCTTCTTGCGGAGAATGGCGATGCGGGTTTCCAGTTCCGGCGGCTGGATGTCCGTCAGCAGGCCCCACTCGAAGCGGGACTTCATGCGGTCCTCGAACCCGGCGAGCAGCTTGGGCGGCTGGTCTGAGGTGATGACCACCTGCTTGTTGTTGTTATGCAGCGAGTTGAACGTGTGGAAGAACTCCTCCAGCGTCCGGTCCTTGCCGGCCAGGAACTGGATGTCATCGATCAGCAGGACGTCCACGTTGCGGTAGGTGGTTTTGAAGCTGGCGCCTTCATCGTCACGGATGGAGTTGATGAAGTCGTTGGTGAATTCTTCCGAGTTGACGTAGCGGACGCGGATGCCGCTGTAGAGCCGCCGGGCATAGTGCCCGATCGCATGCAGCAGGTGCGTCTTTCCCAGGCCGGAGTCGCCATAGATGAACAGCGGGTTGTAGGCCTTGGCCGGCGCTTCGGCCACCGCCACGGCGGCGGCGTGCGCAAAGCGGTTGGACGAGCCGATCACGAAGGTATCGAAGACGTATTTGGGGTTCAGCCGGCCGAACTCGTGGGAGGTGCTCGGCAGCATTGGCTGCGGCTTCTGCTCGATCAACTGGTCCGGCGAGAAGGAGGGCTCGACGACGGGTTCGGGCTCTTCGTGGATGGGCACCAGGTCTGTGTCCACGTCAATGGCACAGCGGATGTCCTCGGAGAAGACGCTGTGCAGTGCATCATCCAGCGCGTCCTTGACCTGGGTCTGCAGCACTTCGCGGGTGAGCTCGTTGGGTACTGCCACCAGCAGGGTGGAACCGATCAGGCCCTGGGCCTGGGCGAGGATGACAAAGCCACGCTGCCGCGGTGAAACGCGGTGGTCCTGCTCCAGCAGGCTGACAACGCGCCGCCAGGAACTTCCGACAGTATTGGCGTGGTTGGCTTCGTCTACTGTCATCAATTGGTTCCCTCAAAACTTGCTTTGCCTGCATTGCCTGCAGCCGCCAGCACGGAACCAGGATGAGGTTCAGCTTCATCCACAGGGTTATACACAGCACGTGGATAATCGGCTACTGGGCAACTCTAGGGGATGAAAAGCCTAGAAGATAGCTGGCAAGTAGCTTGTGGATAATTACACCGTTGTGGTTCTAAAACACGGCCTGTGAGCCACTTCATCCACAGGCTCGAAGGGCACGTTTGCCACAGCTGGGGATAGCGCCTTCGGCCTCCCCCGGTTTGACTAGGGCCCCTGAATTGCCCTAACGTTGTGAAGTCCTTTGTGTCCGCTTTTTGGCCCCATCTGAATCTCTCAGACGCAGTGCGTGTGAGCAGCCGGGGGAAGCGTGCATATACAAAACTTAGCGTCGGCCAGTTCTTCCCCATACTGATCGGGTGGGCGCACCTTTGATCCACTGGAGTAACTAACGTGAGCAAGCGGACTTTTCAGCCGAATAACCGCCGTCGAGCCAAGAAGCACGGCTTCCGCCTTCGTATGCGTACCCGTGCCGGCCGCGCCATCCTGGCAGCCCGTCGTGGCAAGGGCCGTACCGAGCTGTCGGCGTAAATAACTGACTTGTCGGTAGACGTTTCTTTGCGAGTTTAAGGTGCTGGCCACCCGCAACCGTTTGAGGACTGCAACCGATTTTTCAACAACTGTACGTTCCGGTGTCCGCAATGGACGCCGGAACGTAGTGTTATATGCGGCAGCTATTGCTGCTGACGAACCCAGCCGGATCGGGTTCATTGTTTCCAAGGGTGTAGGGAACGCTGTGGTCAGGAACCTCGTTAAGAGGAGACTGAGGGAAGCCGGTGCTGCCTCGCTGCGCGAGTACGGTACCGGGTTCGCCATAGTGGTTAGGGCGCTGCCTGCGTCCGCGTCGGCAAGCTGGGATCAGTTGCTGGCGGATTACAACGCTGCACTGGAGTCGACAATGGCCCGCCTGGCCGGCCGCCCACGGGCTGCCGCCAACGGTTCGGCCGGTACAACACAGGAGGGGACACCGCGTGCGTAACGCCACCGCCGTCGTCGTCACCCATCTCCATCCTGTTGTGGCCGCTGTGGCGCTGTTCCTTTGGAACCTGCCCCGCAACATCCTCATTCTTCTGCTGAAGGCCTACCGCAAGCTGGTTTCTCCCTTGTACGGCCAGGTCTGCCGATTCTTTCCTTCATGCTCGGCCTATGCCCTTGAAGCGATTACCGTCCATGGTGCCGTCAAGGGGAGCTGGCTCGCTGTGCGCCGCCTTGTCCGCTGCCACCCATGGAATGCCGGCGGCGTGGACCACGTCCCCGCCGGCCACCGGGAATGGCCTGCCAGCCAGACCCCCACAATTGTTGTGCTGAACAACCCGGACAAGTACCTGGCTGCTCGGACTGATGGAGAAGGCCGCACGGCGGCCTGACGAATAGGGATAAGTATGGACTTCTTTGAAACAATCATGTTTCCGTTCAAGTGGCTTGTGTCCGTCATCATGGTGGGCTTCCATGAGGGCCTGAGCGCCATCGGCCTGCCGGAAGCATCGGGCTGGACGTGGACGTTGTCCATCATCGGCCTGGTGCTGGTGATCCGTGCCGCCCTGATTCCCGTGTTCGTCAAGCAGATCAAGGCGCAGCGCGGCATGCAGCTGCTCCAGCCTGACCTGAAGAAGCTTCAGGATAAGTACAAGGGCAAAACCGACCAGCTGTCCCGCCAGGCCATGGCGCAGGAACAGATGGCCATGTACAAGAAGCACGGGACCAACCCGTTTTCGGCCTGCCTGCCGATGCTGATCCAGATGCCCTTCTTCTTCGCGTTGTTCCAGGTGCTCTCGGGCATCAGCACGGCCCGCGACAAGGGCCAGGGCATCGGTGCCATGAGCCACGACCAGGTGGCGCAGTTTGACGAGTCCACCATCTTTGGCGCCCCGCTCTCCGCAACGCTGCTTCACAACCCCGAAGGCAACGCGGTGGCTGTCTGGATCCTCTCGATTGTCATGATTCTGGCCATGACGGCCTCGCAGTTCATCACGCAGAAGCAGATCATGGCCAAGAACATGTCTGAAGAAGCCATGGCGAGCCCTTTCATGCGCCAGCAGAAGATGATGCTCTACATCCTGCCCATCGTCTTCGGTGTGGGCGGTATCAACTTCCCCATTGGTGTCCTTATCTACTGGACCACCACCAACCTCTGGACCATGGGCCAGCAGTTCTTTGTCATCCGCCGCATGCCGACGCCGGGATCCCCCGCAGCGAAGGCCCTCGCCGAGCGCCGTGCCGCCAAGGGCCTTCCGGCCCTTTCGATCCTGACCGGTAAGAAGGACGACGATGCCGACGCCGCTGCTGCCGCCGCTGCCGTGGCGCAGGCCAAGGGACAGCGCATTCAGCCACAACGCAAGAACAGGAAGAAGAAGTAATGTCAGCCGAGAGTACTGAACAGGCCCTTTCTGAAGAGATTATCGACGAGCAGGACGAGTCCGTGGACAACGACGTTTCCTCCCCCAAGGCTTCTTCAGCGAGCCGCCTGGAGGAAGAAGGGGACGTCGCAGCCGATTACCTCGAGGAGTTGCTGGACATTGCGGACATCGATGGTGACATCGACATCGAGGTCCGGAACGGCCGCACCTACATCTCCATCGTCACGGAGGAGGAGTCGGACAGCCTGGACAGCCTGGTGGGTGAGGACGGCGAAGTCCTTGAGGCCCTGCAGGAGCTGACCCGCCTTGCGGTGCTCTCCGCCACGGAAAACCGCTCACGCCTGGTACTGGACATCAACGGCTACCGGCAGGAGCGCACCGGCCACCTGCAGAAGATCGCCGAAGATGCGGCAGCCGCTGTAAAGAAAACCGGCGAGGCTGTGGTGTTGGAACCGATGAGCGCCTACGAACGCAAGATCGTCCACGACGCCGTTGCGGACCTGGGCCTGGTGAGCGAGTCCGAGGGCGAAGGCGCCGGGCGCCACATTGTTGTTTCCGCGGACTAGAGAATTGCTGATTCGCTAATCATGGTTGACATCACGCCAGCTGAGCTTCTGGCAGCTGAGAAGATTTTCGGTGACCGCCTGGACCTCGCTAAGCGTTATGTGGAGCACCTCGCCACGTCGGGAACTGAACGTGGGCTGATTGGCCCCCGCGAGATCCCGAGGCTCTGGAGCCGGCATGTGCTGAACTGTGCCGTCATCGAAAGTGAGATAGCGCAGGGAAGCAAGGTTGCCGACGTCGGAAGCGGGGCTGGACTTCCGGGCCTGTGCCTCGCCATCGCCCGCCCGGACCTGGAACTGACCCTGATCGAGCCGCTGGAACGGCGGGTGATCTGGCTCCAGGAAGTGGTGGACGATCTGGGCCTGGACAATGTCACAGTGATGCGCACCCGCGCCGAGCTGGCGGTGGGGCATGTGGATGCCGATGTTGTGACCGCACGTGCTGTCTCCGCGCTGAGCAACCTTGCCGGCCTCACCATCCCCCTGCTCGCAGGCAAGGGTGAAGTGGTTGCCATCAAGGGTCGCAGCGCAGCCGAGGAAATCGAGAAGGCGGCCAAGGTCATCCGGAAGCTGGGCGGTGTTGAGACATCCGTCGTAACGGTTGGCGACAACCTGCTGGAAGAGCCCACCACCGTAGTACGCATCGTTGTAAACAAGTCCCAAAAGAAGTCCTAGTGTTGGCCCGGCAGCCGCAGTCTGCCGGGGTAAGCAGTTAGGCTAGTCAACGGCAGCAAAAATAGCTGAACGAGAGTGAGTGTGCCCCAGTGACCAGTAGCGAAGCCTCCACACAACGGATACCCCCGTTTGTGTCTCTGGGGTCAGCACGTTCTTTCGCTGGGACTGTCTCGGGCGCCTCCGGTGTCCTTGCAAGTCAACCGGGATTGGTAGCGAATTCCTCTCCGTTGTTCGTTTCACGTGAAACAACCTCCACGGGTAGGGGGAACATTATTGACGCCATTGATGACTCCAGCCCCATTGCCCGCGAGCTGGCGCATGAAACCCGCCGGCGTGAGCGGCTCGTGGGCCGTCAGCTGCCGCGTCCGGAGAAGACGCGCATCTTCACCGTTTCCAACCAAAAGGGCGGGGTTGGCAAGACCACCACCACCGTTAATATCGCTGCCGCCTTGGCTGCGGCCGGACTCAACGTCCTGGTCATCGATATTGATCCCCAAGGCAACGCGTCCACCGCGTTGGGTATCGAACACCATGCCGATGTAGACAGCATCTATGACGTCCTGATCAACGACGTTCCCCTGGCCGACGTTGTGGCCCAGTGCCCGGATATCGAAAATCTGATCTGTGCACCGGCCACCATCCATCTGGCCGGTGCGGAGATTGAACTGGTGTCCCTGGTGGCACGCGAGCAGCGGCTTCGCCGGGCCATAGACGTCTATGCGAAAGTCCGTGAGAAAAACGGCGAACAGCGCCTGGACTACATCTTCATCGACTGCCCGCCGAGCCTTGGCCTGCTGACGGTCAACGCGTTCTGTGCAGCCAACGAAGTCCTCATTCCAATCCAGTGCGAGTACTACGCTCTGGAAGGACTGAGCCAGCTCCTCAAGAACATCGAGATGATCCAGAAGCATCTCAACGCGGACCTGGTGGTTTCCACCATCCTGCTCACTATGTACGACGGCCGCACCAACCTTGCCGCGCAGGTTGCCGCCGAGGTCCGCCAGCACTTCCCTGAACAAGTCCTCTCTGCAGTGGTCCCCCGTTCGGTGCGGATCTCCGAGGCTCCGAGCTACCAGCAGACGGTGATGACTTACGACCCCTCATCCAGTGGAGCCCTGTCCTACCTGGAAGCCGCTGCTGAAATAGCAGAACGCTAAAATCTTCAAGAACTGCAACAACTGGAGCCCGGCTGGTCCTGGCTCTTCCACTGGAGGGATTTACCCATGAGCGAGAAGCGACGGGGCTTAGGCCGCGGTCTTGGCGCACTGATTCCGAGTTCCGCCGGTGCTAATGGGGCGGGAACCGGCACAGCGGTAGCGCGCCCTGTCGATCTCTTCTTCCCCGAGGGACGCAGGAAGACCGATTCCTCCGAAACCGTACTGGGTTCATCCACTGCCGAAGACTCCGCCGCCGGCACACCAGCGGACTCCTCGGCAGCTGACCCGGCGGATGCAATTACGGCGGAATCTTCCGTGTCGGCAAGCAACGGCTCCGGCGATCCCTCTGCCGCAAAGTCCGCCGCGGCAAAGCGTGCTCCCGCTTCCGGGACATCCAACTCCAACGGGTCAGGTACGAAGACCAACGCCAGCGCCAATGGTGGGGGCAAGCCGAAGACCGAAGCCAAGAAAGTTGCCACGTCAGCTGAGGTCCGCAGTGCTGAGCCCGCACCGGTCCCGGCTGCCCTGCCCGCTGAATCTGGCGGAGCCTCCGCAGCGGACAATGGCGTGGACCTGGTAGAGGTTCCGGGCGTCCGGTTTGCCGAGATCTCCGTGATGGATATCCATCCGAACCGCAAACAGCCCCGTTCTGTCTTCGATGAAGATGACATGGCCGAGCTTGTTCACTCTGTTCGTGAAATAGGCGTCCTCCAGCCAATTGTGGTCCGGAACTCAACCGAGCCGGGTGGAGAACCCTACGAGCTGGTGATGGGCGAACGCCGCTGGCGTGCAGTACAGGCTGCGGGGCTGGAAACTATTCCCGCGATCGTCAGGGACACCACCGATGACGATCTCCTGCGCGACGCACTGCTCGAAAACCTGCACCGAAGCCAGCTCAACCCCCTGGAAGAAGCCGCAGCGTATCAGCAGCTTCTTGAGGATTTCGGTACTACGCACGAGCAGCTGGCGGACCGCATCGGCAGGTCACGCCCGCAGGTTTCGAATACCCTGCGCCTGTTGAAGCTGCCTCCGCTGGTTCAGCGCAGGGTGGCTGCCAGCGTGCTCTCCGCAGGCCACGCCCGCGCCCTCCTGGGCCTGCCTGACGCCGCTGCAATGGAACGCCTGGCCCAGCGCATCGTGGCTGAGGGAATGTCCGTACGTGCCACTGAAGAAGCCGTTACGCTGTACCAGGATCCCGCGAAGCCTGCCAAGAACAACATCCCCCGTCCTGGTGCGCGTCACGAGCGGCTCGATTATTTGGCTTCTTCGCTCTCCGACCGTTTGGATACCAACGTCAAGATCTCACTTGGGGTTCGGAAGGGGCGGGTCAGCATCGAATTCGCCAGCGTCGAGGACCTCAACCGGATCATGGACGTTATTGCACCGGGCGCAGATAACTAACAACGCCCAGGACTGCGGCTGGTCTGCCTATCACCCGGTCTTCGACCACCGCTAGGAGATGTTGCTGACGCTGGCGTTTAGCCAGACGAGTAATGCAGCCAGCTGGACGGCGTCCGAATAGTTGTGCGGTCTAATCGGATCTCACGGCGAGGCCGCCAGTTTTTGCCGGTTGATTCCCGCTCGACGACGATGCTCCCTTTGTAGGGCTCGTTGTCATACGCTGGCGGGCGACCGCTAGGGAATCCCTATCTCTTCCAGTCGGCGGCCTGGTCTGACTTCTCGGGGATGGCCAGCTTGATGCCCTGGTCCCCCAGTCATATGCGGTTGGCTTTGGAGGTGTTAGTCCTCGTCCCCGGGACGCGGTCCGGAGGACGGGGGCGGCGCTTTCCTTCGGCGTTTGGGGAACCGTCATCTGTTCCAATAAGGCGGCCATCAGGGGCGTGTAGTTGATGATGCCGGCTGTACGGACCCCTGAGAGCATCCGCCTTGCCGTATGGACGTTCTCGAGTACCTTCGTCCACCTGCGGTCTTTGGCGCAGCGCTGAAAGTTCCTAAACCGGTGCACCAGTTCCCGAAGCGCTTGGAAAGGTCCCGACGAGGTGTCCCGGTCCTGAACTTCGAACGTGTCCCCTCCACGGTAATGTAGCCGCCGCGACCGGTCGTCCGATTCCCGTCCATGCAGGAAACAGGGACCGACCACGGCGCACACTTCGTCAAATACCCAAATGTCCCTGCGCATGCCCCCAGCCAACCTATCCAAGCGGCGACGAGGCTTAGCAACACAACCTAGTGCGCTGCTCCCGGGAAGCATGCCTTTTGCCAGCACCCGTGAGTAAATATTTACCTGGACACTCGTGCCGATCGGGTCGTTGTCTCTTTTCCTGCACCTCCGCGTTCTTGTCGCTTTCAGTGACTGACGGCCTGCTAGCTATCCGCCACGCGTGCGGATTTGCGGCTGTTTCACGTGGAACATTGATCGCTGGCTGTTGCAGGGGCCGAGCTGCGACACGCAAGGGCGAAATGCGTTCGGGCAGGACTATGAGTGAACGCAGCCAGGCGCGCTTTCGGCTGGGGCCACCGAAACGGTGGTTGCACGGTTATCGGCGCGTCCCTCACCCGGCGTCCCTTGGTATGGGACCTAGTTCTTCTGCTCAACAGCTAGGTTCTACCGACTGATACGGGGTCAACCGGTGCGGTCGGAGACATGAGCGGGCCGCGGACAGATGGCAAGCTCTCGTCCGTTTCACGTGAAACAAAGCAAAGCTATGTGCCCAGATACACGGGAGGGTTGGCTTGATCCGAGGGGTTCTTATGCCGGAAGGCTGACCGGCTAGGACGGAAGTAATGCGCGTGTTGGGTGATTTCACGCGTGCGGACAACTAAGCCAGCGTTGCGGATGTGGTCCCGCAGGACTTTTCAGCAGACCGGAAATGCGCCGCAGATAGTGGTTCGCATCGAACAGCCTGGAACTTCTTTCACGGCTGGGCACGCCCCTAGGCGAACAGCCCAGGGTAAGGTGACGCACGTGGTTACGGCTGTGGGGATGAATCTCTGGTGACCAGCGGAAGGCCACCACCTCGATCGCTTGTACTCATCCTGTGCGGGCCGCCCGAAACGCCGGGTTGTCGTAGTCCGGTCGACATCATGCTCAGTAATCAGTAGGGCGCCGCTGTGCTGTTGCGGCTGCCGATAGAGGCATTCTCGACTGTTGTCACACGTGAGTGCCGACCGCCTGCGGAAACCGCGGGTATGAAGGAGCGTGGCCACGCATACTGTCCGTGAATCTGCAACCAGCTGAAACCCAAGCTCCGATACGAACCGCTCAGCTTCGATGCATGCTGGCCGAGGACCGCTCGATGTCCATGTCCGTTCTGGGGGAGGCTGCCGGAGGATGGGATCGCGCCGTTTCACGTGAAACAGAATCGCTTGGGACTCCAGGATCTTTGCCATGAGTGATGCCCGCAGAACAGAATTCTGCGCCGAGCTATAGTGAGATCGCGTCTCACCAGATGTTTGGTCTCACCAGATGTTTGAAGGCTCAGGGTTTGAACCGACTTGGTAAGCGGGAGAACACGAAATGGCGGTCCAGCTGCTCGATCGCCCTTTGCTTTGACTATGCAAGCCTGCCATCCCCTGCTGGCGGGAAGAGGCAGGAATCCGACTTACGCGTGCCTCGCCAGCGTTCGAGGTGGCAATCTCCCGGGCCATCGCGCGCTAGGACGGAATGGGAAGGAAAGTCGTCGCGAGAGAATCTTGAAGCACCCTGTCGTGTTGAATACAGAGGCCTATGTCTCGGGCTCTTGCTGAGGGTCATTGTTTTGATTATGACCAAAGGATCAGACGTACATTGGTCGCCTTGCGGCGGCGGGTGCTGCTCCTTACGTTGACCTAGGGGCGGCACCATCAAGGTAGTTACTCGTGCACCCGGACGGTGGATAACACTGTGGATAACTCTGTGGATACTCGGAGGGCCACCTGTGGATGTGACGGTCCTCCCATATAGACACTTGGTGCGAGACCTGAGGCAAAGCGAGTGCCAGGGTGGTACGTGCTCCCAGCATGTCACGTGAAACGGACGGCCTGCTGACGCACATCACGGGAGTCCGGGTAACGGGAGCGATTTAAAGGTGGCAGCCGCCTAATCCGGTTTATTTTCGCGCGTTTTACGGCTGCGGAGATGTGCTCGCTGAGCCAACTGGTGATTCCCCTTCGGCTAACGGCTTGGCCCTTGAGTGTCAGGGCTAACCGCAGTCCTTGCTCGTGGCAGCGGTGACGTCGGCCATGGCGCGACAGCTTGTGGATAACTATGTGGATAAGCTTCAAGCTATGGTGTGGATAACGTGGGGATAACTGGCGGACCTGGAGTGGCTAGGCGACTTGAACAGGGACTACTCCCGGGGACTTAAAGGTCCTCCTGGACTAGCCCAGCGGACCGCGCGAGCCGCTGATCCCCTTCAGGCGTTCCCTTACCGACGAGTGGTTCCATCGGCGGCATCGCGACAGATCGTCCAGCTTAGCTGCCGACATTGACATGCCTGCCAGGGCGGCACCTTACCCACGCACTGCACCTAGACAAGATGTCCCCCAAACAACGCGTTAGGTAGACAAGTTAGCGACTCGGCACCGGCCTCGGCTAACTCCTTCTTTGTCTCGTGGCGCACGGGTGCCGATGCTCTCGTTGGATCGAATACGGCACGGCTCCCCATCGGACTCGTGGAATCGGATTGACATGGGAATTGGTGGCTCGAGTGCTGAGAGCACCGTGTCTTATTCCCCGCCCATCGCGTCATGGCCCACAATGCCGAGCAGCAGTATCCGGGCGCCTCATGAACGCTGCCTCCTACGTCGGCTGGTGTGATCGGCCAGGTAGGTGTTCACTCACGGGGAACAGCTGCGTCCCACGGGTCCAGAAGATGCTACGCCGCTCTTGTCTGATTTGCCTTGCTAATGGCGATTTGAAGTCAGGAGCGCGTAGTGCCATCAGCCTGTGTGTTTCCGTCTGCACCAGCTGAAGCGGGAGCGGCCCCGTCCCACCGACGGGTGCGGCCGTTGCCTTCGGCAACAGACCGTCTTGCCACGTGCCGCCCCGACGGCCCAGTAGGCAAACGGTTGTTCCTGTTTCACGTGAAACAGGAACGAGACCGGGGCAGCCCGGACGTTGGAAGGTCAGGAGCGGGGAGGTCGAGTTCGATTCTCGTGCTAGGAGGATTGGAGTAGGAGTTGTGACTTTCGCCCATCACGGGAAGCGTTAGTACTGACCGAGCCGCAACGTTCCTCTGCTACGACCGCTGCGCGGCCAAAAGGTGCACGTTCCTATCTTGATACCTATAACAAGCCGCCCGAGGCTTTCTGCTTCCTGCTCTGAGGCCTTCGTCTCCTGCCACTGCTCGCATTGTTATCCGCTGCTCCGGTCAGTGTATGAGCAGTGTATGAGCATCGGGATCTTTGCCGGTAGATGCTACCTGACTGTCCTATTGCAGGGAGTCATTTTCTTTCCATGGCGAGCCTCGTACTTGATAGCTGCCGCCAGGCTCGGGCGGTGAACTAAGGATGCAAGGCCGCGACACGTGCCAGGTTTCGGTGGCTGGCTTCATTCTCTATCTCGGCTAGGGATCCGATCCCCGCAGATCTGATGTCTCCTGTTCGGGGCGCAGCCCAGTACCGGACCTTGGCCTTGGCCGGAAACGCCTACTTTTGGAGACACCCAAGATGTCGGGGAACCTGTCAGTTCGACCTCCGGTCTGAGAGTTAGTAGTTATACGCGGCCTTGCGGGCTAGGGGCCGGTTTAGAGCTAAGCCCTAGGGATGAAACTGTTTCACGTGAAACAAGTCGGCAACTACGCTGATTCCTTCGCTACTCCTCCTGTCACGACAGTTAGTCCGCGCGGAAGTAGTCAGCACGAAAGTAGTCAGCGCTAAAGTAGACGCGCTAAAGAATTACGGGTGCCACCAGGCGGTTTGTACCTCCAGAATTCCCCCGGCTCTCGCTTGCCAAGGCACGTCAGCCATGAGTGGGGCTTGCGATGCCTCGCCGCCGTGTCCAAGGGCTGCCTCCGCCACACATTTCGCTGCTCCTTCTCTGCAAACCAGGGTGGCCAAGTAGAGGATGGAAAGGCAGGCGTCCGGCTCATGCTGGCTGCTATTGAGTTTTGAGCGAGCGGATTAAGGGGAAACCAGGTCCTGCTATCCATGGCCTCCGTGCGCCTGCTCCGGACCTTCGAAGTGCTGGTAGCTTAAGCAGCTCCGAACGCAGTGGCGATGGGTATCCTCGAAGGTTAGGAAGTGGTCGCTGTCCCGAAAGAGAGGAAGGAGTAGGGGGCTCGAAGCGTGGATTCCGTTGAGAGTTCGACTGAAGATGTGCGTTCGTGCTTCCTGCAGGCACCACTGCGAAACGCAGGCGGGAGACGGCTGGCAGAAGGTCTCTCTTGAATACGCCAAAACCTCCCCCTGTTTCACGTGAAACGTCCATCCTCTACGGCCGAAGGAGGCGCACGAACTGCCGGCCGGCGCACGCGGGTAGCGGCGCTCGGGTGAACACAAAAGGGTGGCCACCGCTTACGAAAGCAGTGGCCACCCTTTTATTGTTGCTGGACCTCCAACAACAGAGGCTCTCAAGAGAGAACGTCAGCAAATTCCTTCTCGAAGAACTGCTTCGGCTTCGCTCCAATGACGGTGCTCTTCACTTCGCCACCCTGGAACAGGTAAACGGCAGGAATAGATGTGATCCCGTATTCGGCTGCAATAGCAGGGTTGTCGTCAACATTCAGTTTCACGACATCAACCTTCTCGCTGTACTCAACGGAGATCTCGTCGAGGATAGGACCAAGCTTGCGGCAGGGACCGCACCATTCTGCCCAGAAATCAACGATAACCGGCTTGTCAGAGGACAGTACGTCCGTGCCGAAACTTGCGTCTGTTACATCTTTTGCGTTGCTCATAACCTTGTCTCTCTCTTCGAATCGTTAAAGGGCTTGTGCGGGCAGGTCTGCGAGGTAGTGCTCAACATCGATGGCTGCTACACAACCCGAACCCGACGCGGTGATGGCTTGGCGGTAAGTCGGATCCACGACGTCGCCGGCAGCAAAGACACCGGGCAGGCTCGTCTTGGAGCTCCTCCCCTGGACGGCAATGGTGCCCTCGGGGGTCAACTCCAGGACGTCCTTGACCAGGTCGGTCCGGGGGTCGTTACCGATAGCCACGAAAACACCCGTGACCGCGAGATCTGAAACTGAACCGTCAATGAGGTTCTTCAACTTCAAGCCGGTGACTTTGTTTTCACCGATGACGTCATCAACCGTGCTGTTCCAGATAAAGTTGATCTTCTCGTGCGCCAGTGCCCGATCGGCCATAATCTTGGATGCCTTCAGGGAATCGCGGCGATGAACAACCGTTACCGATTTCGCAAACTTGGTCAGGAACAACGCCTCTTCCATGGCGGAGTCTCCCCCACCGATTACTGCAATGTCCTGGTCCTTGAAGAAGAAACCGTCACAGGTTGCACACCAGCTGACGCCGTGTCCTGAGAGCCGTTTCTCATTGGGCAGGCCAAGCTCACGGTAGGCAGAGCCGGTGGAGAGAATCACAGCCTTTGCCTGGAAAGTTTCACCCGTGGCGATGGTGACCTTCTTGACAGGTCCTTCCAGCTGGAGCGACGTGACGTCTTCGAACTGGATCTCCGTGCCGAAGCGTGCTGCCTGCTTCTCGAAGTTCTCCATCAGGTCCGGTCCCATGATGCCTTCCGGGAATCCCGGGAAGTTCTCCACGTCAGTGGTGTTCATCAGTTCACCGCCGGCGGTGACGGAACCTGCCAGCATAAGGGGCTTCAGGTTGGCGCGGGCAGTGTAGACAGCTGCCGTGTAACCGGCCGGGCCGGAGCCGACGATGATGACATCACGTACGTCCGACGCGGTGTTTTCTGCGATGGTCACTGGACGGTGAACCTCTTCCTTATTAGACGCGCCCGCCTTGGAGGCCGGCCACATGGCACAACTGATACTGCTGGCTGAATATTCCGGCGCCCAAACACGGACGAATACCGGCAGTCAGCACTATGCCCACTCCGTTAGGCGCTCTTTCCAGACTACCGTCCCGCGGCGAAGGCAAAGTGCGGCCGTCCATTCAGCCCGGCCGCCGTGCCTTCACCGGACCGACTCGAGGAGGCCAGCCGGGGAGCAGCCGAAGTTACTGGACCTTGATCTCTGCCAGCCGAAGGCCGTAACCATAACGCGTCTTGGGAGCGGCGAGCCGCGGAAGCGCGTTGATCGAAACGATCACGTACTGTGCCTGCACAGGCTCCGCCAGCGGGATGTTCAGGTCCGTGGAGGTGAAGCTGTTCGTTCCCACTGCCTTGGCCCCGTCAGTGGAGGGCCGATCGTTCGTGTACACGGTGATGTTTCCACCGGAGCCGCCAAGCTGTGAAAGCGTGATGGACGAGACCTTGGCAGGGGCCTTCAGCTTCACCACGAGAGGCACACCCTGAGGCGCGAGCCCACCCCAGTTTTCGGTGGCAAATTCCATGTCCGACCAGTAGCTCGCAGCGTTACCGTCGTAGGCCTTCACCAAGTCACCGTCGAACGTGGCGGCAAAGTCGAAGTCACCTTGGCGGCTGACTGCCTCTATGGCGGGCAGGACAGCAGCCGGCGCGGAGGTAGGCGCCTGGGTCGCTGCAGAGGACCCTTCGGGGGCACTGCTGTTCGTGGCAGCAGCAGTCGGGTTGGCCTGCGGCGAAGGCAACAGGCTGCCAAGATTGGTCACGGCGAAAACAAGGCCGGCAATCAGGACCACGGCCAGGAGCCCGCCCACCAGCCAGCGCATGGAGCGGGGTTCACGCTCAGGGGCAGCCTCGTCGTCGTCATCGTAGCCGCCCTGACCGGCGTAGGAGGCCCCAGAAACAGGGCCTGAAGCAGCGGCGGGGGCTGCTGACCGCGCTAAGACGGAAGATTTTTTCTTGGCGGGCCGAGGTTCTTCTTCTGCCAAAGTGTCTTCATACAGGTCCTGGTCACCGGTATTGGCGTAGTCGTCCTCGGACCACAGGGAAACCTTCGGCTTACCGGACCCGGGCGCATTCTCCTGGCTCTTCGGGCTGGAATCGGAGCTGGCAGTAGCAGGCTCCCCGGACTGCAGTGACGACCCATTGGGACGCGCCGAACCGCTCAAAGCGGCGGCGCCCGCACCGGCACCACCGGCTGCCCCATCCAAAGCGGAGCCACCCAAAGCGGAGGAACCGGAGGGCTTGCGTCCGACGGCGGGCGTCCCCGCAGGACGTGCCGGCGGCTTGGGCGGCGCAACGGGCGCGCTACGGTAAGGATCAACCTGGCTGGGATGCGTAGCCGAGTAACTGATGTAGCCGGCGTCAACATTCTCGTCGTCGTCATCGTAGGGCTCGGGTTCATGGGACCGGGGCTGCCCGAAAATTTCGCTGCCCAGGGTGTCCGTGAAGAATGGCTCCACATACGGAGGGTTGGAGGCCACCACGAGATCCAGCAGGTCCGCCGCAGACGTGTGGTTGGTGATGAGGTATGTTGCCGCCGCGGTGACGCCAAGGTCCAAGACCTGGACAGTGCCGGGACGCTCCCCGGTGGCAACCTCGCGGGCACTCTGGGCAACCTGCTCTGTGTTGTCGGGTCCGGCAACCAGGATGCTGACCGGACGGTTAAGTACCTGGTCCACACCATCCAGCACCAGATCGTGGTCGTGCGAGGCCAATACGGTGGCTGTGACCTTGTAACGGCCGCCCAGTACTGATCCGACATCGATCGGGTTGGACACGTGTTCCTCCTAGACTGTCCGGTATTGCCGGCTTGGATGACGCAACCACCGTTCAGAGGCCGGCGCGAGGCCGACCCTTGAATGCAACTACCCCTGTTCCCTTTCGATCCTAGCCGATTGAGCCCAGCGGACCGTGGACGAAGGCAGCGCCAGACCGCCGCAGCATCACTTTTTTCGTGGCCGCCTCGGCTTGAAGTGTGGGTTCTCCCCGGCCTTTCCTTGGAAGGTCCGGCGGCCGGGGAGCGGGATCTGCTCACGCAGCAAGCCGCCCCTTGCGGTACTGGGCTGGTCCTCACCGGGGAGGTACCCGCCGTCGGACTGGCCTGCGCCGCCGTCGTCTGGCTTCTGCGGAGCGGGCTGTTGAGCGGGGCCGGCACGGAAGGAAGCGGCATCGAATTCGCCCGAAATCCGGGGAATGAGGCCGGTGTCCACAGAGGTGGTGGCGCGTTCGGGCGCAGGTGGTTGGCGGTCGCCGGTGGGCCCACCAGCTGAAGAGTCCGACGGCGGCTCCCCGCCTTCAGCGGAAGGTGCGGCCGGTCCTCCGCGCCCCAGCCGTCCCATCAGGGGCCCGAGCAGGTCCCGCAGTTCAGACACCCGGAACAACTTGAGCAGGAAGAAGTAGGCCACCAGCATGACGGGGCCCGCTACGATCACCGTGATCAGCGCCGTGATCCGGTCCTGCCAGGCGAAACCGGCCGGGCTGTAGCTGCCCATGAGCCAGAGCGCGCCCGCGCCCGCAATGGCGGAACCCAACGCTGCGTAGCCCATGCGGATGTAGGAGTTGGCGATCCGTGGCCCGTCCAGGTGGCCCAGGAGGCGCCGCAGGAAGAACGCGCTGATGACCACCGAAAGGATGTTGCCCACCATGTACAGGACAGCGATGGCGTAAATGATCTGGGTGACGGGCAGGAACTGGATGGCAAACGCCCCGGCCACGTAAACAACGGCGAGCAGCAGCTGGACGTAGAACGGTGTGCGCGCGTCCTCGTTGGCGTAGAACACCCGGGACATCATGAAGTTGGCGCTCATGAACGGGGTGCTGAGCGCGAGGATGGTCAAGGTCTGGGCCAGCATGACGCCGTCCTGGCGAAGTCCTCCCGAGAAGAACATGCCCAGCGGGCCGGCCAGGGCAAACAGGGCCAGGGCACCAAAAACGGTGGCAACGGCCATGGTGCGCAGCCCGTGTGAGAGCGCATCCCGCAGCTCGTCCCGGTTGCCGTCCTGCGATGCCCTGGTCATCCGGTTGAACAGCACCGTGGCGAGGGACAGCGCAATGATGGAGTGCGGCAGCAGGTACAGCTGGCTGGCCACTTCCAGCACCGCGTTGCCCGGCAGCATCTCCGCCGCCGGGTCGCCCGCCTGCTTCAGCCGGAGGCGTTCGGCACCGGGGATGGTGGCGATGCGCATGACGTACAGGAAGGCGAGCTGCCCGACGGCGGCCGTCAGCAGGGTCCAGACGCTCAGCTTGGCTGCCCGGCCCAGTCCCACGCCGCGCCAGCCGAACCGCGGCCGGAGCCCCAGCTTCAACCGGATCACCGGGATCATCAGGATGGCGGTCTGCGAGACAACCCCAATGGTGGAGAACCCTGCAACGAACAGGGTTTGCGTCTCGCCCCAATTGTCCAGGGTATGTGGACTGAACTCGTTGGTGCCGAAGATCCAGATGAACATGCCCAGCCCGGCGATGGCCACCACGTTGTTGAGGATGGGCGCCCACATGGCAGGACCAAACGCGCCGTTGGCGTTCAGGACCTGGGTGAGGAGGGCGTACAGGCCGTAGAAGAAGATCTGGGGCAGGCACCAGAAGGCGAACGTTACGGCCAGTGCTTTCTGCTGCGGCGAGTACCCCTGCGTGGTGAGTTCGATGACCCACGGCGCAGCCAGCGTCACCAGCGCAGTCAGCCCCAGCAGGAGCAGGACCGCCAGCGTCAGGAGCCGGCTGATGTAGTCCGCTCCCCTGTCCGGAGCCTTGCTTGCCTTGATGATCTGGGGCACCAGCACGGCGTTGAACACGCCGCCGGCCACCAGCAGGAAAATCAGGTTGGGCAGGTTGTTGGCGTTGATGAACGTGTCATTGACGGTGGAGCCGAGGCCCAGGGCCGTGCCAAGCATCCAGGTCTTTCCGAAACCCAGGAAACGCGACACCAGTGTCCCCGCGGCCATGATGGCGCTGGAGCGGGTTTCACTCGCGCCTGGAGGGGCGGGCTGGGCAACGTCCGGCGCGGCCGGTTCCGGTGGAACGCCGTCGGGCGCGGCGTCGTCGGGCCGGCTGGACCTGTCGGAAGGGAAGTTGGAAGCTGACATCGAGTTCATCGTCTCACCCGCAGCAGCCAATTACGGCACTGCAGGGGCCGGCGGTGCGGCCCTAAAGGTGTTCGGGAAGGACTTCCCGGGCGAGGTCGGCGATCCGGCGCTCATTGGGAAAGGACAGTTTGCGGGCGAGTTCCTGGATGGGAACCCATGCCACATCCACCGCTTCCTGGTCCGGATCGTTCTCGATGGTGAGCTCGCCGCCTGTGGCCCGGAGGAGGTAGTGGTGAACCGTCTTGTGGACCCGGTGGCCGCTGACGGTAAACCAGTAGTCAATGCTTCCCAGCGGCGCCAGGATGTCTCCTTCGATGCCCGTTTCCTCGGCAATCTCGCGGACCGCGGCCTGCTCGTTGTTTTCCTTGCCCTCCGGATGCCCCTTGGGCAGGCACCATTCCAAACGCCCGCCGCGATTAAGGCGGGCGATGATCGCCACCCTCAGTCCGGCGTCGGACGTGTCCACCACGACGCCGCCGGCGGAGACTTCCTCGACGGTAGGCAGCGAGGCCGGTGCCGAATGCTGGGCAGGCGCGACGTGCGCACCGATTGCCGACGGCAACGGTGCGTTTGTCCTCCTGCCTGGAGCGCTCGGTACGGGATGGGCCATGGAGTCCACTCTAACGACTGTTGCCCGTTCGTGATGACCGGAACATGACATCAACATGGACGGCATATGACGCGCTTTGCCGGGGGCGGACGGAATCAACAGGATCTTGACAGTATTTTGGCCTGCGGTGCCGCTGGTTTCTGACAAGCTTAAGTAACTATGGCGCACGCACATCACAAGACTGAATCCCACACCGTCGATTTCCAGGTGGACCCGGTGGTCCTGGAGCTCGGCCAGCGCTTTGTGGACGCCGGCCATGAACTGTCGCTGGTGGGCGGTCCGGTGCGTGACCTTTTCCTGGGCAGGACCTCCCCCGATCTGGACTTCACCACCGACGCCACCCCCGACCAGACGGTGGCCCTTATTAAGAGGTGGGCGGACAACTACTGGGAGATCGGCCGCGCCTTCGGCACCATCGGCATGCGCAAGGCCGGATTCCAGATCGAGATCACCACTTACCGGGCCGAGGCGTACGATCCTGAGTCCCGCAAACCTGTGGTGGCCTTCGGCTCCTCCTTGACTGACGACCTGCTCCGGCGCGACTTCACCATCAACGCCATGGCCCTCAAGCTGCCGGCCCTGGAACTGGTGGACCCGTTCGGCGGCGTGAAGCACCTGCACGCCTCCGTCCTGGCCACGCCCGGCGCCCCGGAAGCGTCCTTCTCCGACGATCCCCTGCGGATGATGCGCGCGGCACGGTTCGCGGCGCAGCTGGGCGTCTCCGTCCACGACGACGTGCGGCAGGCCATGACGCAGATGGCTGAGCGGATCACCATCATCTCCGCGGAGCGGGTGCGCGACGAACTGGTCAAGCTCATCTGCGGGGACCGGCCCCGGGCGGGCATCGACCTGCTGGTGGAAACAGGCCTGGCGGAATTCGTGCTGCCCGAAGTCTCCGCCCTGCGGCTCGAAGCGGACGAACACCACCGCCACAAGGACGTCTACCAGCACTCGCTCCAGGTGCTGGAGCAGGCGGCGGAGCTCGAAACGGACGCCGAGGGGCCTGTGCCCGGGCCGGACTTTGTGCTGCGCTTCGCAGCATTGATGCACGACGTCGGCAAGCCGGCTACGCGGCGCTTCGAGCCGGGCGGCGCGGTGAGCTTCCGCCATCACGACATGGTGGGTGCCAAGCTCACCACGAAGAGGATGAAGAAGCTGCGGTTCGACAACGACTCCATCAAGGCCGTAGCCCGGCTGGTCGAACTCCACATGCGCTTCTACGGCTACGGAGAGGCAGGCTGGAGCGATTCGGCAGTCCGCCGCTACGTCACCGATGCCGGGCCGCTGCTGGAACGGCTGCACCGGCTGACCCGCTCCGACGTCACCACCCGCAACCAGCGGAAGGCCGAACGACTGGCCTTCGCCTACGACGACCTCGAGGCCCGGATCGCCGCCCTCCGGGAACAGGAATCGCTGGATGCAGTCCGCCCCGACCTGGACGGCGCCCGCATCATGGCCCTGCTGGACCTTAAGCCGGGTCCGGTGGTGGGCCGGGCCTACAAGTTCCTGCTCAACGAGCGGATGGAGCACGGACCGCTGCCCGTGGAGGAAGCGGAGGCCAGGCTCCTTCGCTGGTGGGCCGGACAGCCTGAAGCAGCACCTGCCGGAACCGGGGCTGGAACCTCTCCTGACGCCGTCGACCTTTCCCCTAAGGAGTCCAAGTGACCAATCCTGCCCTTGCCCCCCGCCCCCAGCTCTGGATCCTGCGCCACGGCGAGACCGAGTGGTCCAAGAGCGGGCAGTACACCGGACTCACTGACCTCCCCCTGACCGTGGAAGGCGAACAGCAGGCGGTGGAGGCCCGGAAGGTGCTGGATCCTGTCGACTTCGACCTGGTGCTGACATCTCCTTTGCGGCGGGCCCGGCGTACTGCCGAACTGGCAGGCTTCCCCGACGCCCAGCACGAGCCGCTCGCCGTCGAATGGAACTACGGTGACTATGAAGGCATCAGCTCGGACCTGATCCGCAAAGACAACCCGGATTACCTGATCTGGACGCATGGCGTGCCCAATGGTGAGACGCTCGACGAGGTAGCGGCCAGGGCGGACAAAATCATCGGCCGCGTGCTCGAATCGGGAATGGATAACGTGCTTATTGTTGCCCACGGGCACTTCTCGCGGATCCTGACGGCCCGCTGGCTTGAACTTCCACCCGCCGAAGGGCGGCACTTTATTCTCGGCACTGCCAAAGTGTGCACCCTGGGCTGGGATAAGAGGACTCCGGCAATTGTCCGTTGGGGCCTTTAGGAAGCATTTCTGAATGTTTTTGAAAAGTATTGCGAATAGGTAGCCACGCGCCGTAATGGTGGTGTAGTTTTATTCCTGACCCCAGAGCCTCTTGCCGGGGTCACGGCGCACGTTCGCTCAGCGGTCAGCTTGAGTAACGGCAGAGCAGAAAAGGAGGTTGGGAAAATGATTACTTTGACTGGCGGATGGAAGACGACCATCACCGCACCCCCGGCCCCTGATGCTTTTGCGCGCCCGTTTAGGGGTCATGCAGGCTCCTAGCCTTCGCCTTTCCTGCCGGCACTGAAACCGGCGGCGGCGCGGCGGCAGTTGTGGGCCCAGGTGCCAGTACCTTTTGCCTCCACTGCATCCATCACGGGATAAGTCTCTTTAGCCCGGATAATTGCTTTTCGGCACCCTTCGGCTTTTGGGCTTTAGGGGTATTTCCCTGCGCATAACTCGTCGCGCATAAACTATCTTGCCTATTGCGGTATATTCCTGCGCCCAAATTTGCCACACCTGCGGTACGAGGAGGGCTCAATTGTCGCGCCCATTGCGTGGGCCAATCAATCCGAAAGGAGGTGACCACAATGATAAAGAAACTTCAACAGCTCCTGATTCCCCAACGAGGAAGGCGCAGGAGCCGCCGCCAATTCAACAGTCCACTGCTGGAGAAGCAGCGGGAAGACGTATTCGTCCTGATGCACCAGCAAATGGGCGGCCTGCGCTGACCCGCCGGCCGGTCCCGGGGAGAAACCGATGCAGCACTTCCATGCGGTACAGGAGCCCCCGCGGCGGCGCGTGGGCTCCTTGTCCCCGCTCTCCCAGAGCTGCTGCGGGCGACGGTAAGCTCGATGGCATGCAGGAGAACCAGCCGCCGGAGCATCGAGGGCGTTCCCGCCTGGTAGTCCCCAGCCGCAGCGATGTCCTCCTGCGCAACTTCACCGAAGTCATCGGCGGCCCCCTTGGATCACGTTCCGCGCCGGGCATTGTCTCGCCCGGGAGCTTCACCGTTGAACGCGTCCTGATCCTTCTGACGGTCATGGCTGCCCTCGCGGGGATCCTGGTCAAGGGTTATTGCCGGGTCAATGGCTGGGAATCCCCCACGCAGTTCTATGCCACCTGTTATTCGGACTTCCCCGATGTGTTCCGGAACCGGGGGCTGGCAGCGGGAACATTCCCCGTCCTCGGCTCCGGAAGCCAGTTCGAATACCCTGTCCTGACCGCCCTGATTGCCGGGGTAACGGCCTGGCTGGTCCCGGGGAGCGGAATATCGGAGGGGCGGGTGCTCGCCTACTTCGACATAAATGTCGCGCTCCTGGCGGCGGTCACCGTGGTAACGGTCCTGGCTACAGCCCGGATGACCAGCCGGCGGCCGTGGGATGCCGCCATGGTTGCCCTGGCCCCGGGCATCGTGCTGGCCGGCACCATCAACTGGGACATGTGGGCCGTAGCCATGCTCGCCCTGGGCATGTACTTCTTCTCGCGGCAACAGCCTGTGCTTGCCGGCGTCTTCATTGGACTGGGCGCGGCCATGAAGTTCTATCCGCTGCTGGTGCTGGGCGCCGTGCTGCTCCTTGCCCTCCGCACCGGACGGTTCCGTCCCTTCCTGGTCACGGCGGGGACAGCCGCCGCGTCCTGGCTGGCCGCCAATCTCCCCTTCGCCGCCGCCAACCCCGCCGGCTGGATCTACTTTTTCCAATTCAGCGCCGCCCGCGATGCCGGTTACGGCTCGCCCTGGTTCGCCTACAACCTCGTTGCAGCCCGGCTGCGGTGGACGGAGCTCAGCCCGGCCGCCGTCGACCTTTTGTCCCCTGGCCTCTTTGTGCTCTCCTGCGCGGCGATAGCCGCAGTCGCCCTCACTGCCCCGCGCCGGCCCCGCCTGGCCCAGCTTGCCTTCCTGATCGTGGCGGCGTTCATCCTCACCGGCAAGGTCTACTCACCGCAGTTTGTGGTGTGGCTGATCCCCCTGCTCGCGCTGGCACGGCCGCGATGGCGGGAATTTCTGGTCTGGCAGGGCATTGAAGGCCTGCATTGGGCAGCCGTGTGGATGTACCTTGGACAGGTGACCAGCGCAGGCTCTTCCCAGCACAACCTGGATATGCCCTACTACGTCCTGGCCGTGGCGGCGCACATGGCTGCGGTGGGCTACCTTATGCTGCGCGTGACACGGGACATCTACAACCCCGATTACGATCCCATCCGGCGGCATCACCTGGACGACCCCCATGGGGGCCCTTTCGCCGGCGCGCCTGACTGGTTCCGGTTGAGCCCCTGGAGCTCCTCCAGTTCGGTCCTTCCGTGGAAAGCAGGGGTCAATGCCTGACGTCGTGGTGGTGGGCGCGGGACCTAACGGACTCGCAGCCGCAGTTGTGATGGCACGGGCCGGCCTGTCGGTGGAAGTCTTCGAGGCTGGCTCCACGATCGGCGGAGGCACCCGCACCAGCGAACTGATGCAGCCCGGACACTTCCACGACGTCTGCTCGGCCGTGCATCCCATGGCAGTAGCGTCCCCGTTCTTCAAGGCCTTCGAACTTTTCCGCCGGGTCAACCTCATCACCCCCGACCTGTCCTACGCCACGCCCCTGGACGGTGGAAGGGCCGCCCTCGCCTACCGGTCGCTAGACAGGACGGCTGAGGGACTGGGCCGCGACGGCGATGCCTACCGGCGGTTGATGGCACCTATCGTCCAGCGCATCGACGACGTCATGGACTTCACCCAGAACCAGCTCCTCCGCCTCCCCCGCAACCCCTTGGCGGCGGGGATCTTCGGGCTCAGGACCCTGGAACAGGGGTCAGGACTGTGGAACGCCCGGTTCAAGGAAGAACTGGCACCCGCCTTGCTGTCCGGTGTTGCGGCCCATGCCATCTCCCATCAGCCGTCCCTCGCAGCTTCCGGCGGCGGGTTGATGCTGGGGGCGCTGGGACATGCCGGAGGCTGGCCAATTCCCGAAGGCGGATCAGCTTCCATTGCAGCAGCCATGGCCCAGGATCTCACTGCCCATGGAGGTGTCATCCACACCGATGCGCCGATCGACCGGCTCAACGACCTTCCCCCTGCACGTGCAACTTTGTTGAACGTTGCCCCGCAAGGGCTGCTGAACATGGCCGGCCATGCCCTTCCCACCCGCTACCGGGCAGCATTGGAGTCCTTCAGGTACGGGAACGGCTCATGCAAAGTGGACTTCATCCTTTCCGGGCCGGTGCCATGGGCTGCGCAGGAACTGGCCAACGCCGGAACTGTCCACGTTGGCGGCACCAGGGCAGAGGTTGCCCGGGCTGAGAACGAAGTCAGCTCCGGCAAGCACCCGGAACGGCCCTACGTGCTGGTGGCCCAGCAGTCCCGCTTCGACTCCAGCCGGGCCCCCGCCGGCCACCACACACTCTGGACCTACTGCCACGTTCCTGCCGGATCAACGAGGGACATGACGGAGGCCATAACAGCCCAGCTCGAGCGGTTTGCGCCGGGCTTCCGGGACCTGGTGGTGGAGTCCAGGGCCATCACCGCCGCAGGGCTGGCGGAGTACAACCGGAACTACGTGGGCGGGGACTTCAGCGCCGGAACCATGGACATGCTGAACCTTGTCCAGCGGCCCGTGGTGTCCCCGGCGCCTTGGCGAACGCCCTTACGCGGCGTCTACCTTTGCTCCTCCTCCACTCCTCCAGGGCCCGGGGTCACGGGCATGCCGGGGTACCATGCAGCGAGATATGCCCTTCAGGACATATTTGGCCGGCGTATCCCGTCACTGGCGCTGGACGCAGCCTAGTCCCCGCTTCGCCGCCCTGCACCCGGGCGATGGCAAGCGGGCGGCAAAAACCGGGGGATAATGGCGCGATGGGGATATCTGCAAAACTGTCTTTGGGCATCGCTGCCGTCGTTCTTGGAGCATCGCTGGTGGCCTGCGACGACGGCAGGAGCGGCGCCGAAGCCGCGTCCAGGCAGTTTGCCACCGCGGTCTCCGGACTGGACGTGGGATCGGTGCCCTTCGATGGTAAAGACTCCGCAGCCGCCAATGATCAGCTGAAGAGCGTTTTCGCCGCACTGGATCCCCAGAAGCCGACGGTTGAAGCAGGAGAACCGACGCTTGACGGCGAGAACGCCTCAACACCGCTGAACTACACCTGGAACTTCGGCGGTGCCGAATGGAAGTACACCCTGTCCGCGAAATTCAAGAAGTCCGGGGACAAGTGGCTCACCGTCTGGGACCCTGCCGCCCTGGCACCGGGCCTGGCGGACAGCGAGATCCTGACCAAGGGATCACAATCACCCCAGCGGGCGGACATTTTGGGTGCCGGCGACGTACCCCTGGTGACGTACCGCCCGGTGGTGAATGTCGGCATCGACAAACCCCAGCTGGGCGCCGCGGATCCCGCTGATTCCGCCGGCAAGCTCGCGGCCCTCGTCGGGGTGGATCCCGCCGCCTACAGCCAGCAGGTGCAGGCCTCCGGCGCCGATGCCTTTGTGTCCGCGATAACGCTGCGCGAAGAAGGCCGCACCATCAGCAATGAGCAGATTGCAGCCATTCCCGGAGCGCGTGCCATTCCTGCATCCATGCCGCTGGCTCCAACCCGCACCTTTGCCCGCGCCGTCCTCGGCTCCGTCGGCGAGGCCACGGCCGAGCAGATCGAAGCATCGGGAGGTGAGCTGACCGCGGGAGATGTCACCGGCATCGGCGGGCTGCAGCAACAGTATGATGAACAGCTCAGGGGGACGGACGCCGTCGTCATCCGTGCCCAGCGTGCAGACCTGACGAGGGAACAGGTCCAGTCCGCCGCAACGGATCCGCGCCGGGTGCTCTTCGAAGTGAAGCCCACGCCGGGAACACCGCTGAAGACCACCCTGGACCCCACGCTGCAATCGCTGGCCGAGACCACCCTTGAAGGCGTGGAACCTGCCTCCGCGATTGTGGCGTTGCGTCCTTCCACCGGGGCTGTCCTGGCAGCAGCGTCAGGGCAGGGAAGCAACGGCTACAACACGGCAATGCTGGGCCAGTACGCACCAGGTTCCATCTTCAAAATGGTGGACTCGCTGGCGATGTTACGGAATGGCCTGACGCCGGATTCGAAAGTTGAGTGCACACCCACTTTGAATGTGGAAGGGCGGACCTTCAAGAACTCTGAGGGATACCCGGAGAGCTCCCTGGGTTCAGTGACGCTCCGTGATGCCTTCGCCCACTCCTGCAACACGGCCTTCATTGCGGCGCGGGACAAGGTCTCGCAGAGCCAGCTCGAAGCAGCAGCCCTGGCGATGGGGATCGCCGTCGAAGCGCCGACCCTCGGGGCGGATGCCTTCCTGGGATCCGTCCCCGGCGAGGCCGCCGGCACCGAGCACGCCGCGTCGATGATTGGCCAGGGCAAGGTGCTGCTCTCGCCTTTGGCAGCTGCCATGATGGCCGGCTCGGTTGCCAAGGGTGCCCCGGTTGCCCCGCAGCTTGTGGTGAATCCCGACGCCGGCGCTGCCGCCGAGGGAACCACCAGCGGAGCGTCTGTGCCGCCTGCCCAGCCCTCCGCCACGGCGAGTGCAGAGGCACCCTCCCAGGCGTCCGCGAATCCCATTACCCCTGAGGAAGCGGCCAAGCTGGCAGACATGATGCGCGCCGTCGTGACGTCCGGGCATGCGGGCTTCCTTACCAGCGTCCCCGGTGCGCCCGTGGGGGCCAAGACCGGCACCGCTGAATTCGGCAACGAGAATCCGCCCAAGACCCACGCCTGGATCGTGGCCGTCCATGGCGACCTTGCCGTGGCTGTGTTTGTGGAGGACGGGGGCTTCGGGGCAACAACCTCCGGCCCGCTGCTGCAGAAGTTCCTCACCTCCGCCGGCTAAAAATCCTGGAGGGTGCGCCGTGGGAAGATGGATTGCGTGGCCCATATTGACGTTTCCGGTATCGATTACTTCCTCTCCGACGGCACGCAGCTGCTCAACGGAGTGACCTTCAAGGTTCCGGACGGCACTAAAACGGCCCTCATCGGCCCCAACGGTACGGGCAAGACCACGCTGTTCCGGATCATCGCCGGCGACCTGACTGCCGATGAAGGCGTGGTCGGCCGGTCGGGCACCATGGGCATCATGCGGCAGTTCGTGGGCCAGGTCCGCGACGGGTCCACGGTCCGTGACCTGCTGGTGTCCGCGGCCCCGCCTGCCCTGGCTGCCGCAGCCCATGAGGTGGACGACGCCGAGCTGGCGATGGTGGAGCACGACGACGAGCCAAGCCAGATGCGCTACGCCCAGGCCATCGTGGACTGGGGGGACGCGGGCGGCTACGACGTCGAAACCGTCTGGGACGAGGTGTGCATGGCCGCGCTGGGACTCCCCTTTGACCGCGCGCAGCACCGACCGGCGTCGAGCCTGTCCGGCGGCGAGCAGAAGCGGCTGGTACTCGAAGCGCTCTTCGCCGGTCCTGACGACCTGCTGCTGCTCGACGAACCGGACAACTACCTGGACGTGCCGGGCAAGCGCTGGCTTGAGGACAAGCTGAACGAATCCAAGAAAACCGTCTTCTTCATCAGCCACGACCGGGAACTGCTGAACAACGCTGCGGGCCGCATCGTCACTCTTGAGCCCGGCATAAATGGCGCGGGAGCCTGGATCCACGGCGGCGGCTTCGGCTCCTATGTGGAGGCGCGGGCGGACCGGAATGCCCGCTTTGAGGAACTGCGCAAGCGGTGGGATGAGGAGCACGTCAAGCTCAAGGAACTGGTCAATATGTATAAAAACAAGGCCGCGTTCCGCTCCGATATGGCCAACCGGTACCACGCAGCCCAGACCCGGCTGGCGAAATTCCTGGAGATCGGGCCGCCCGAGGCGCTGCCCATGGAGCAGAATGTGCAGATGCGGCTCAAGGGCGGCCGCACCGCCAAGCGCGCCATCGTTGCCGAGAAGCTGGAACTGACCGGCCTGATGAAGCCCTTCTCCACGGAAGTGTGGTTCGGTGACCGCGTGGGAGTCCTCGGGTCCAACGGCTCGGGCAAATCGCACTTCCTCCGGCTGCTGGCCACCGGCGGGACCGATCCCGAGCGGGAGCACGTGCCGGTGTCCGACGTCGAAATCGCCGAAGTGCCGCACGAGGGCACAGTGAAACTTGGCGCCCGCATCCGCCCGGGCTTCTTTGCCCAGACGCACGTGCGGCCGGACCTGCTGGGCAAGACGCTCCTGGAAATCCTGCACCGCGGCGACGAACACCGGTCCGGGCTGGGCCGTGAGGCGGCAGCGGGTGCACTTGACGGGTACGGGCTTGCGGGGCAATCGGAGCAGAAGTACGAATCCCTTTCCGGCGGGCAGCAGGCACGGTTCCAGATCCTCCTCCTGCAGCTGAGCGGCGCCACGCTGCTGCTCCTCGACGAACCAACGGACAACCTGGACCTGCACTCCGCCGAGGCCCTTGAGCGGGCCATCGACCACTTTGAGGGTACTGTCCTGGCTGTGACCCACGACCGCTGGTTTGCCCGCACCTTCGACCGCTTCCTGGTGTTCGGATCCGACGGGAAGGTGTACGAATCGGACGAGCCGGTGTGGGATGAGAAGCGGGTGGAGCGCGCCCGCTGACCCCCAACGCTCTCTCAGTTAATGCGCGTTTTTCGTTCACGCTCTCGCACCGGTGCGGGAACGTCGGTGCTTAAGGTGCGTCAAGTGAGAGAGGATTCGGCAATTAGCCGCATAAAGTGAGAGAGCGTCTGAAGACTTTATGAGCAAATGATCAAAGCTTGTTAGCATTTGATCATGAAGACGGACGAGCGGCACCGCACCATCGCCGAAGTGCTCCGGCAGCGCCACGAGGTGTCGGTGGAGGAGTTGACCGTTGCCTGTGGCGCTTCCGGGGCGACCATCCGCCGTGACCTTGAAGTCCTCGCCGCCAACGGCGTTTTACGCCGGGTCCATGGCGGGGCCCGGAGCCTGATCGGCCATGGTGAGAATCCCGGCTACGGGCAGCGCGAGCTGGAGGACCAGGACACCAAGAAACGCATCGCCGCCGCCGTGGCCAGCCTCCTTCGGGACCGGGAGCATGTCTGGCTGGACAGTGGCAGCACCGCCACCGAGGTGGCCCGGGCGTTGGCCGGGAGGAACCTGACCCTGATGCCGATGTCACTGCGGTCACTCAACGTGCTCACGGCTGAGGAAGCCACGGCCGGAACCCGCCCCGCCCTGCTGTTGCCCGGGGGAAGCCTCGTACCCGCCGAACTGTGTTTCCGGGGTCCGCTCGCGGAATCCAACGTCCGCTCGCTGCGTTTTGACACTGCAGTGGTGACGCCCTGCGCCCTGGACCTCAAGGACGGGCTCCTTGCCCATGACCTGGAAGACGCGGCGGTGAAGCGTGCCGGGCTCGAATCAGCGTCGCGCGTGGTGGTGGCGGCCGCCGCAGCGAAATGGGAAGCACATGCCCGGGCCCTTGTGGCAGGCCTGAACCGTGTGGACATCATGGTCACGGACAAGCGGTTCAGCCCGGACGAACAGCGACGACTTGACGACAACTCTGTGGAAGTAGTGAACGTATGAGCATCAACACCGGCACGGCAGAAGAAGCTGGACTTAAGGCAGCCGCGGCTGCCACTGTTGTTGTCTTTGGCATCAACGGACTGGTTTTCGCCAGCTGGGCGGCCAGGATTCCCGCGGTTACCCAAACACTGCAGATCACGTCCGGACAAATGGGCACCCTGCTGCTGTGCACCGCCGTCGGTTCACTGCTGGCACTGCCCACTGCCGGATGGGTGGTGGGACGACTCGGTACAGCGAACACCGTCCGCCTGGGCGGACTGCTGGCCTCGGCCGCAGGGGCGGGAATCGCGTTCTCGCTGTCCATCGAGTCCATCCCCGGCACGGCCATTTCCCTGTTCTTCTTCGGTATCGCCATCGGCCTGTGGGACGTGTCGCAGAACATCGAAGGCGCTGATGTGGAACATAAGCTGCGGCGCACCATCATGCCCCAGTTCCACGCTGCCTTCAGCGGCGGGGCCTTCGTGGGCGCCCTCATTGGCGCGGGTCTGTCAAACCTCGGTGTCGACCTGCCGCTGCACCTGCTGGTCATCGTGGGCATCGTGCTGCTGGTGACCATGACCGCGCCACGCTACTTCCTCCCGCACGCCGCCGTTCCGGCTCCCGCGGAAGGCGCCAAGGCTGTCAAAGGTCCCTCGGCGTGGCGGGACAGCAGGACCGTGCTCATCGGCGTCGTGGTCCTCGGGGCCACCTTGACCGAAGGTGCGGGCAATGACTGGATTGCCAAGGCATCAGTGGACGGGCTGGGAACCTCCGAATCCACCGGTGCCCTGATGTTTGCCCTCTTTGTCCTGGCCATGACGGCGATGCGCTTCTTCGGTGGCCGCGTCATCGACAAGTATGGCCGGGTTGCCGTCCTCCGGGCCAGCATGGCCGCAGCCGCCGTCGGACTCTGCCTCTTCGTGCTCGCCGGGAATGCCTGGGTGGCCGCAGGCGGTGCCGCACTCTGGGGCGTTGGGGCTGCCCTGGCCTTTCCGATGGGAATGTCCGCCGCCGCTGACGATCCCCGGCACGCCGCAGCGCGGGTCTCCGTGGTGTCCACCCTGGGATACATCTCGTTCCTGGCCGGTCCTCCCCTGCTGGGTTACCTGGGTGACCTCACGGGAATCCACAAGGCACTGCTGGCCATCCTTGCGCCCATCCTCCTGGCGCTCCTGCTGGCGGGTGCGGCCAAGCCATTGAAGGTCAAGTAAACCGCGACGCCGGACCAAGGGCGGCTGCGCCGCCGCGTTGCTTCCGGCGGTAGGGTGAGGGCATGCAGAGCAAATGGCGCCAGAGCCATCGATGGATCAGCCGCACTGACAGGTACCTGGTCCGGCATGTCTCCCGTTTGCCCGGCGGAAACCATGATGATTTCTTCCGCAGGCTTTCCGCGGCCGCGAACCACGGAAAACTCTGGATGGGTGCGGCAGCCCTCATCGCCACCATTCCGGGCAGGCCCCGCCGTGCTGCCCTTCACGGACTGATCGCCCAAGCAGTGGCTTCCGCCGTAACCAATGGAGTCTTCAAGACGCTGTTGCCCCGCGCCCGCCCGCTCCCGGAACACCTGCCGGTTTTCCGGTTTGTGCATCCGCAACCTAAAAGTTCCTCCATGCCGTCGGGGCATTCTGCCTCGGCAGTAGCGTTCGCAGTGGGAGTCGGACTCGTGAAGCCTTCGCTCGGGTTTGCGCTGGCCCCGGCAGCACTGGGAGTTGCCTACTCCCGCGTTCACACCGGCGCGCACTGGCCCTCCGATGTGCTTTTTGGTTCGGCGATCGGAGCCGGTGCGGCCCTGGTCACGCGGCGGTGGTGGCCGGTCCGGCCGCCCTTTCCCGCGACCACGCGGACCTGGACGGCAGCGCCTGAGTTGCCGGAGGGGGACGGACTGAGCATCGTGGTGAACACCCTCGGCGGGTCCTTCAAAGAAGAGACAGCAGACGCGCTTCTGCAAGTATTCCCAAAGGCGTATGTAAGGACCGTGGAGCCGGAGGAGGATCTCCTTGTGGCGATTGCGCAGACAGCGCAACAGCCAAGTACGCGGGCCCTCGGTGTGTGGGGCGGCGACGGAACCGTGGGAGCAGCGGCCGCTGCCGCCGTGCAGCGTTCCCTCCCCTTGCTGGTGCTTCCCGGCGGAACGCTCAACCACTTCGCGCGGGATGCCGGAACCGGCAGCCTCAAGGAGGCACTTGCCGCAGCATCTAAAGGCGAAGCTGCCCTTGCCGACGTAGGCATTGTCACCGTGGAGCGCGGCCTGGCCGGCAAGCCCGAAACGGCGGAAGTGATGATGCTCAACACCTCCAGCATCGGGCTCTATCCCAACCTTGTGCGGCGCCGCGAACACCTGCAGCCTGCACTGGGGAAGCCCCTCGCCGGAGTCGTGGCCATGTTCCGCACCTTCGCGGCCGGCACCCCCACCACCCTGACGGTGGACGGCAGGCGCCACAAGTTGTGGATCGCCTACGTGGGACGCGGCCGCTACTACCCCCGCGACCACGCGCCGTTGTTCCGGCCTCTGCTGGACGACGGCATCCTGGACGTCCGCATGATCACGGCAGACGAATCCTTTGCCCGGCTCCGCCTGCTCTGGTCGGTGCTGACCGGCACGGTCGCCACCTCACGCATCACCCACCTGACAGAGGCGACGCGCGTCCGGATCGAAGCAGGCGCGTCACCCATGGCCTTGGCTGTGGACGGCGAGGCGGTGGCAGGCGTACGCAGTGTGGAGTACAGGGTACGGCCCCGTGCATTGACGTATTACTCCCCGCGCCCCTGACCTCGGGCGTTGCATCTGGCGGTCATCCAGGGGGACTACCCCGGTTAACCCTGAATCATCCCTGAGACCGGAGAATTCGGGCAGGCGGATCGGTAGCGTTGAAGATAGACATCCGTCCGAGCAACATTTCCCGCAGCGCATGCTGCCGTCCGAAGGAAACAATCCATGATTGAGGCAAAAGGCCTGACCAAGGTCTATGGCGGAAAAACCGCTGTGGCCGGGGTCAGCTTCACTGTGCAACCAGGGCTCGTCACGGGCTTCCTCGGGCCCAACGGTGCCGGCAAGTCCACCACCATGCGCATGGTGATGGGATTGGACCGTCCGACGTCGGGCTCGGTCACCGTCAACGGCCTGCCCTACGCGCGTCACAAGGCGCCACTGCATGAGGTCGGCGCGCTGCTGGACGCCAAGGCCGTCCACACGAGCCGCAGTGCGTACAACCACCTGCTCGCCATGGCGGCCACGCACGGAATTCCCAAGGCCAGGGTCCGGGAAGTCATTGAGATGACAGGCCTTGAGGCTGTGGCCCGCAAGAAGGCCGGCGGGTTCTCCCTGGGCATGGGCCAGCGGCTGGGCATTGCCGCGGCCCTGCTGGGCGACCCGCAGACCCTCATCCTGGACGAACCGGTCAACGGCCTGGACCCGGAAGGTGTGCTGTGGGTCCGGAACCTCGTCCGGTACCTCGCCAACCAGGGCAAGACCATCTTCCTGTCTTCGCACCTGATGAGTGAGATGGCCCAGACCGCAGACCACCTGATCGTTATAGGCCGCGGCCGGATCATCGCCGATGCCCCGGTGAAGGAAATCATTGCCGGAACGCGCCAGGCCAAGACGCTGGTTCGGACGGGCGCCGCACTGCAACTGTCTGCCCTCCTGGCCGGTGACGGGGTCACCGTGGACCAGAGCGAACCGGAAACCCTGGAAGTGACAGGGATGGATTCGCGGCAGATCGCCCAGATTGCCCTGGACAACCAGGTGCTGCTGTATGAGCTCACTCCACAGCTTTCATCGCTGGAAGACGCGTACTTCGACCTCACCAAGGACGAAGTGGAATACCACTCACACCTGGCCGGCGGGCCTGCCCTGGCCGCCCCGGCAGCGGCAGGAAAGTAAGGACGATGAGCGCCATGACTGAAACCCGTAACGCCCCCACCCGTTCCTCCGCAGGTTCACGGGGGGTAACCTTTGGCGGCGTCCTGCGATCCGAATGGATCAAGCTGTGGTCCCTGTTGTCCACCCGCATCCTGCTGCTCCTGACGCTCGTTGCCATCATCGGCGTGGGGGCGCTGGCTGTCCTGATCCGCTACACCTACCTGGACGAGATGATCCGCAACGCCAGGGACAGGGGCCAGACAATGACCCCCGAAATGCTGGAAAAATCGTTCCCTCCAGGCTCCGGCTTTGACCTGTACAACCTGCCCAACGCGGGGCTGCAGATCGGCATCCTGATCCTCGGCTCGCTCGCGGTCCTCTTTATGTCCTCCGAGTACGCCACCGGAATGATCCGATCCACCATGAACGCCGTCCCGCAACGCACACCCGCCTTTGCGGCCAAGGCGATCATCCTCGCCGTCATTTCCTATGTCATCACCACTATTGCCGGCGCAGCCACCTTCCTGATCGCCATGCCGGTGTTCGAGGGCATGGGCTTCGACCTCGACTGGTCAACCGGCGGCGTGCTGTACAGCATCTTCACCGGCGGCCTCTATGTGGCCGGGGTTGCGTTGATCGGCCTATCCCTGGGAACGCTGCTGCGCAACTCCGCCGGCGGCATCACTGTCCTGGTGGCAATATTCTTCGTTCTGTCCATCGCCGCAAGCTTTATGACCCTTATCCCCGGCGAGTTCTGGAAGTACGTCCCGCAGTACATTCCGAGTGAAGCCGGCGGAAGGTTCCTGTCGGTTGGTCACACCGACGGCATCATTGACCCTTGGCATGGCGGGCTGATCTTCCTGGGCTACGTGCTGCTGTTCCTGGTCCCGGCAATGATTGCGCTGAAGAAACGCGACGTATAGGACGGGCCTTGGGCGCCGTGGTTTCCGGCACATGACAGAGTTGCCTTCATGAAAACTTTTGATGCATTCTGCGGCGATTGCTTGGAGCCGCGACCTGCCCTTGCTCATTGTTTATGGTGAATTGCACAAGGCGCCACACGTGAAGGCGGGACTAGGGTAAAACAACGGCGGTGGGGTGGGTCACATTTCTGCCAGTGATCACCACCATCGCGATACCACGACCCATGCCCCAGGCGATTCTCCTACAGGACGGCACCTCCATGCATGCTGAGCAGCAACTATCAAAATCCTTGAAACCCAGGCACCTGTCGATGATCGCCATCGCGGGCGTCATCGGCGCAGGCCTGTTTGTAGGTTCGGGGGCCGCGATCCAGCAGGCCGGCCCGGGCATACTCGTCGCTTACGCGGCAGCCGGGCTGGTGGTCATCCTTGTGATGCGCATGCTGGGGGAGATGGCGGCTGCCAATCCTGAAACCGGCTCCTTCTCGACATATGCGGACAAGGCACTGGGCCGCTGGGCCGGGTTCAGCATCGGATGGCTCTACGCCTGGTTCTGGATTATCGTCCTGGGCATTGAAGCCACAGCCGGGGCAGCCATCATGCACCGCTGGGTGCCTGGCATCGACCAGTGGGTGTGGGCGCTACTGCTCATGGTGCTGCTGACGCTGACCAACCTTGGTTCGGTGAAGTCGTATGGTGAGTTCGAATTCTGGTTCGCGTCCATTAAGGTGGCAGCAATTGTCCTCTTCCTGGTCTTCGGCGCCGCCGCGATCCTGGGCCTGGTACCCGGTGTTCCCGCACCAGGCCTAAGCAACCTGATCAATAACGGCGGCTTTATGCCCAACGGCCCGGGTGCCGTCCTGGCCGGCATCCTCGTGGTGGTCTTCTCCTTCTTCGGTGCAGAGATAGCCACCATCGCCGCCGGTGAATCCGAGAACCCGGTGGATGCGGTGAAGAAAGCCGTCAAATCCACAGTCTGGCGCATTCTGGTGTTCTACATCGGCTCCATTGCCGTGGTGGTCACCCTGCTGCCATGGAACTCGGCGTCCGTCGCCAAGAGCCCCTATGTCGCAGTCATCGAACTGTTCGGCATCCCTGGCGCCGGAACCATTATGGACGTCGTCGTCCTGACCTCGGTGCTTTCCTGCCTGAACTCCGGACTCTACACCGCCAGCCGGATGCTGTTCTCGCTCTCCACACGAGGTGATGCACCGCGCTCCTGGACGCGCATCTCCAAGCGCGGGGTCCCCGCCGCAGCCGTGCTTGCCTCCACGGTGGTTGGCTTTGTCACGGTGGGGCTGAACTACATCGCCCCGGACACGGTCTTCCTGTTCCTGGTCAACACCTCCGGTGCCATCGCACTGTTCGTGTGGCTGGTCATCTCCGCTTCGCAGCTGATCCTGCGCCGCCGGATGGGCGCTGCCGCAAAAGACCTGCAGCTGAAGATGTGGCTTTTCCCGTACCTCACGTGGGCAGCCATCATCAGCATCGTGGCGCTGCTGATCGGCATGGTGATCGTGGAGTCAACCCGCGAATCGCTGCTGCTCTCCCTGGCACTGGCTGCCGTAGTTGTGGCCGTGGGCGTGCTCCGCTACCGGCGGCAGGGTGCAACGGCCGCTGGCCTGCCGGCCACAGTAGAGCGGACGCCGGCGGAGGAAGCCCGGCGCTAGACTCGGGACCATGCCTTTACCCTCCTCCGCCGCAGACCACATCCAGGACCTTGGCGCCTACGTCAGCGCATCGCCGTCGAGCTTTCATGCAGTGCATGAAGCTGCGCGGCGGCTGGGGGAGGCCGGCTTTGTCCGCCTTGATGAGCTGGAACCCTGGGAGGGCGGTGCCGGTTCGTTTTTTGTGATCCGTGACGGCGCGTTGATCGCATGGGTTGCGCCGGAGGGCGCCGGGCCCACTACCGGGTTCAACATCCTGGGAGCGCACACGGATTCGCCCTCCTTCAAACTCAAGCCCAAGCCCACCACCGGCGCATTCGGCTGGCTGCAGGCGGGTGTGGAAGTGTACGGCGGTCCACTGCTGAATTCATGGCTGGACCGCGAACTGCAGCTCGCGGGCCGGCTGGTGATGCTGGACGGCGCCGAGCACCTCACCGCTACCGGGCCCATGCTGCGCTTCCCGCAGCTGGCCATCCACCTGGACCGGGCCGTGAATGATGGCCTGGCCCTGGACAAGCAGCGGCACATGAATCCCGTGTGGGGGCTGGGGAATCCTGCCGATTTTGACCTGCTCGCCGTGCTGGCTTCGCATGTGCCGGATGCTTCCGTGGATCCGGCCCGGATTGGCGGATACGACGTCGTCATTGCAGACACGCAGGCCCCTGCGGTTTTCGGGGGGAACGGTGAGTTCTTCGCGTCCGGGAGGCTGGACAACCTCTCCGCCACCCACGCGGGGCTGGTGGCACTGATCGCGCACGCTTCGGGAACTGAAGCGGGCGCACCGATTGCCGTCCTCGCCGCATTCGACCATGAGGAGATTGGCTCCAACTCCCGTTCGGGGGCCAGCGGGCCCATCCTTGAGGACGTGCTGGTGCGCATCTCTGACGGCCTTGGTGCATCAGTGAGCCAGCGGCGCCAGGCGCTGGCGGCATCGTTCTGTGTTTCTGCTGATGCCGGACATGCGGTCCATCCCAACTATGCCGAGCGGCACGACCCCGTCAACCACCCGGTGCTCAACGGCGGCCCGCTGCTCAAAATCAATGCCAGCCAGCGCTATGCCACGGACGCGTCCGGCGCAGCTTTGTGGGCGCGCCTGTGTGCGGAGTCGGATATCCCGTACCAGGAGTTCGTGTCGAACAACGCGATCCCATGCGGATCGACTATCGGTCCGCTCACCGCCACGCGCCTGGGAATCCGGACCGTGGACGTTGGTGTTCCGCTGCTCTCGATGCACTCGGCGCGGGAGCTGTGCGGTGTGGAGGATCCACGGCGTTTGGCTGCTGTGACAGAGCTCTTTTTCCGGACCTCTGCGTAGTTTTGGCCTGGTTTCCGCCACAAAGCTGGTGCGGATACCCACATAGCGGGTCCCGCCGCCTAGTAGGGCGGTTGGGCTGAGCCTACGGTTGGGAAATACGGAAGCCCTTTGGGTTTGCGGTCCATGGTTCCGGGCTGCAAACGGGCGGGACCTTACGGTCCGGCCACCGAAAGGACCTCTGTGAAAAATGACTGACGCATCAGGCAGGGCGCCAAGCATTGGTGCCTGGCCGGCACGGGGAGTGCAGACCCCGGACTTGGCCGTCGCAGGTTGCGCCGCGACCATGGAGCCAAAATATGACGTCTGCACCTGGAGTCCTTCCCCGCCTGACCAAAAAGTCGAGCACCGCGAGCCCGGTGGTCACGCCGACCGACCTGCTCCCGCCCGCACCGACGCAGCCTCCGGCCACCGTGCGCGCACTTCCCGTGCCCATAAACCTTGGCGGTGCACTGGTCCATTTGACGGCTTTCGAGGAAGCCCTGGAGATCATCATGAAGCGTGCCGGCAGCGAGGAGAAGCCTCTTGCCGTTGCCTCTGCCAACTTGGACCACATCAAGCACTTTGGCCACGGCTCACAGTGGTCCGGCGCCCTGCGGCGGAATGGGCCTGTGGAATGGCTGACCCTCCTGGACGGTGCACCACTGGTGACCCAGGCTGAAAGGGTTACGAAGGTCCGCTGGCCACGGCTGGCCGGCAGTGACCTAGCCTTGCCCATCCTGGCCGCCGCCGCGGAAAATTCATTACGTGTGGGATTTATGGGCGGGCTGGCTGCTACGCATGATCTGGTCCGCGGGCGCCTAAGCCAGGAGCTGGGGACACTCGAAGTTGCTGGCTATTGGGCGCCTGAACGGCAGTCCCTGTCGGATCCAGGGGCATCGGAGGCGCTGGCCGCTGCAATTTCGGCCGCCGGGGTGGACATCCTGTTCGTCTGCCTGGGCAAACCGCTGCAGGAGCTGTGGATCAACAACTTCGGCCATCTCACCGGCGCCAGGGTGCTGCTGGCCTTCGGAGCTACCGTCGATTTCCTGGCTGGCAGCGTTCGCCGGGCGCCGGAACCGCTCCGCGATGCCGGGCTTGAATGGGCCTGGCGACTGGCACTTGAGCCGAAGCGTCTGGCCTCGCGGTACTTGATGGACGGCCCTCCCGCCTATGCCAGGCTCCGGTCTTTCAGTGGGGCCGAGGCCAAGGCTCCAGTCCGTCCGGAGCCGCTGCAACCCGCCTCCCCAGTTGTAGCCGGGATCCCACATTCGCCAGCTCAAAAATTCACGGCAAACGGCGATGCCGCCCAGGTTGCCGTCCTGATCGTGACCTATAACAGCCAGGACACACTTCCGTTGCTGGTGGCAGATCTCCGCAGGGAAACCGGCGAGCAGAGCATCCGGGTCATTGTCGCGGATAATTCACCGTCCACCACAACGGTGGATGCGCTCTCCGGGCAGCATGATGTGGACATTTTCCGGACCGGCGGCAACCTGGGGTATGCGGCGGGCATCAATCTTGCCATGCGACGGGCTGGCTCAGTGGATGCGTTCCTGGTCCTGAACCCGGATATTCGGATGGAGCAGGGGTGCGTGGCCAGGATGCGCACCCGGATGCAGCAGTCGGGCGCCGGCGTTGTCGTCCCCCTGCTGCGCGATGACGATGGCAGTGTATACCCGTCGCTGCGGCGCGAACCAACCGTCGCGAGGGCAGTGGGCGATGCTGTCCTGGGCAGCCGGATCCCAGAGCGCCCCGGGTGGTTGTCCGAAATGGATTTCCACCCGGACAGCTACGCGCGGGCCCACCAGGTGGACTGGGCAACCGGCGCCGCACTGCTGATAGACAGCAGGATTGCCCGAACGGTCGGAGATTGGGACGAGCGGTACTTCCTCTATTCGGAGGAAACTGACTTCATGCGCCGCGTCCGACGTGCCGGGGCCACCGTGTGGTTTGAGCCCACGGCAAGGATGGCTCATTCCCGCGGGGCTTCCGGAGCTTCGGCAGCACTGAATGCGCTTATGGCTGCGAACCGCGTCCGCTACGTCCGCAAGTTCAGGCCGGTCTCCTATGCCCGCGTCTTCCACGCGGCAGTGATCCTCAGTTCCCTGCTTCGGGCGCCCCTGCCGGGCAACCGCGGGGTCCTCGCAACAGTCGCGCACGAATCGCGCTGGTCTGACCTTCCGCATCCTGATTCGGAGCTGGACCCTTCGCTCATGCCAAGGGGGTCCGTCGTCATCCCAGCCCACAACGAGGCTGCGGTTCTTGCGCGCACACTCGATCATCTGGCTCCCTACGCGGCCGCCGGCCGGCTGGAAGTCATCGTGGCCTGCAACGCGTGTGAAGACGGCACTGAAGGAATTGCGCGACGCTACCCGGGTGTACAGGTCCTCGAACTCACCGAAGCCTCCAAAGTGGCGGCACTCAATGCAGCAGATGCACTTGCGACCACGTGGCCGCGGCTTTACCTCGACGCGGATATCGAGATTCATCCTCCAGCCTTGGCCGCACTGTTCTCCTCGCTGTCCGTCGGGCGTCTGCTCGCAGCCCGCCCCGACTTTATCTACGACAGCCGGGGAGCCCACTGGTTGGTCCGCTCATATTACCGGGCACGCTCCAGGATGCCCTCCCAGCGGACACATCTTTGGGGTGCCGGCGCATATGCCGTCAGTGCTGAGGGCCATACCAGATTTGGCTGCTTCCCCGACCTGACGGCCGACGACCTTTTCGTCGATTCGCAGTTCACCTCCGCCGAGAAGACCATCCTGACAACCAAGGCCTTGGTGGTCCGGACCCCACGCACCATCACAGGGCTGAACTCGATCCTGCGCCGCACTTACCGCGGCAATGCGGAGCAAGGGGGCACAATCAGGGTCAGCGGCAGGCTGGCGGAGCTGCTGGCCACAGTGAACGGGCCGACGTCGGCCATGGACGCCGCTGTATATACTTTCTTCGCGGTGCGGGCACGGGTTCCGGGCCGAAAGGCTGGCACGGCAGTCTGGGAGCGGGACGACAGTAGCCGCTGAAGCGGAAAATGGCCGATGGACCTATCAGTGGGATAAGTCCATCGGCCATTGCGGTTTGCGGCTGCCGGCCTGCCGGAAGGCGCCCGACATCCCCTGGGCGCGGTGAGGCCGGATCCCCGTCAGCGCGGTCTACGCGATTGGCCCAGTGATATTTCCTCTGCGCCACCCATTGTTTGCTGCCTGCGCCGGACGGGATATCGGGGTACTCTGCCGGCCACGGCAGCAGCGCCCGTACAAAGACCAAAGGCGAGCAGGACCAGCACCACCGCCGCCGCCGTGGGCCTGGAGGCGTGGTAACTTACGGTTATTGCCGAGGGTGAGCCTTCAGTGGTGATGCGCGCAGTCCCGGCCACCCCCAAGGAGTCCTGTTCCTGAACCGCCGCTGCCGCGACTTTTCCGGTCAGTTCTGCCACCATTTTTTCCACTGTGGCAGGGTCTTCCGCCACGGCTTCAACGGTGACCACGGCCCTGCCGAACGAAGGCTGCCACTGAGTCCCGCCGTTGGGAAGGTACACGGAGTAGCCTTCCCGGATCCCGGTTGAGTAGAGGCTTGCGCCGTTTGTCTTGAGCTGCGGCTCGCTGCCCTTGGCAATGGCCCGGCGTTCGATCACTGCGGCGAACTGGACGATGTCCTGCGAATCCGAGCGAAGGGGGTTTCCTGCCGCTGCCCCCGGAGGTGGCAGGAAAACCACATCCTGCCGGGCCCAATAGACTCCTTTGCTTTGGCTGGCAGCAACGACGAAGGGCGCCATCAGCAGCAATACGGTCAGGGCAGGTGCCCAGTGCCTGATGTTTCCCCATCCGCTTGTGGACCGCAGGCGCGGGAGAGCCGGAAAAGACGCTGACGGCAGGTCCCGCAGGTGCCAGTAAGCGCCACACACGCCCGTCATGAGGAAGAGACAGCCCGCCGCCTGCGGAAACGACAAGACATCGAAGAAAGCAGTCAGCGTTGTTCCGGCTGCGACTCCGGCCGCCAGCGCTGGACCGAGTTGAACATACAGCTCTTCGGTGTAGCGCTTTCGGGCGATGAGGGCAGCCGCGAAGGCCGTGACGGGAACAGCGATTAAGGCAGCCAGGCCCGCGCTACCGGTATCTATCAGGCTGACGAGGTATTGGTTGTCAAGAATCCGGTACTCGGGCAGGAACGTACCCAGGCCCCTGCCAAAGACGGGGTTCATCTGCCAGAAAGTCCACACGATGTCGTAGTTCTCGGTTCTGGATTTCAGGCTGGCGTCCTCCCCGCCGAAGAGGCCCAGCACTGTTCCCATCATTCCTGGTACCACGGCCCACACCGTGACAAGCAGGCCCAGCGCGGCAATACCCGCCTTGCAGCGGATCTGCGGGGACCAGAACGGAAAGAGTACCGCCACCGCCACCGCCAGGCCGATGATTGCCGAACGGGATACGGAGAGCATGAGGGCAAAGGCAATGGCGGCGACGGGGAACCACCGCAGGAAGACATGCCTACCGCGGTCATGCAGTGCAAGGCTGATGGAGACAGGGAAGAGCATGGACATCACGAAGGCGTACTCCAGTGGATTCCGAGCAGTGGCGGAAGGCCGGCTGAAACCGCCGCGTTCCTGAAGGGCCCCGAAATCACTGACCGACAGGCCGGGAATGGCCAGGTCTGCAACAAATGACTGGCCTGTGAAAAATTGCAGGATTCCAAGTGCCGCATACAAGCCGGCGAGGAGGCAGCACCAGCGCAGGAAGCCGATCAACCGCTCCTTGGTGGGAATTCCGTCACTGGCCAAAAACAGGACACTCGCGAATGCGGCGGTCCGGACCAGTCCGAGGTTCAGTCCATTCGTCTCGGTGGGCGTCGCTGCCCGAAGGGCGCCTGCCGCATAACTCGCCATGACACATCCTATGAAGATGAACATCGCCATCCGAACAGGCTGGATGCGGTCCGCGAGGATACGGGCATTCCGCTGCAAGTGGTACCAGCCCCACCACGGAAGAAGCACTAAGGCAAACAGTGCTGCGGGTGCTCCCGCCCCGCCCAGCGCCTCAATGGCCCGGTTGGAGGGCAGCACCAGGAGTATCAGGAAATAAATGATCAGGAAATCGACGGCGTCCCATCCCGTACGGTCCCGTTCGGGACCGCTGGCGGCTATGGAGAGCATGGAGCTCCGCGGGTCAGCGTGTCTGCGCATGCATGCGCTCATGTTCGGGGCCCAGGGTTGGGGTGCCGGGGAAGTGCTGCTGATCTTCGGACGCTTCATCCGCTTTATGAACTTGGGCGGCAACGCTACCAAGGCCTTCGGGCCGCTTACCGTTGCGGGACCCCGCCCTTGCCCGTCGCGTTCCCTTGCCTGCCCGCCGACGAAGGAGGACCTTGTCCAGTTGCCCGGTCAGCAGCAGTGTTCCAGCGATGCCCGCTGCGCCGAAGCTCAGGGTCATCCGCGTCCTGGCACTGTCATCTATCCCGGCTTCCTCATCTGAAGACAACGGCAATGACGTCACGGTGGAAGGCTCGCTGACGTTCAGCGAATCCTGCAGGCTGTTGAGGTTCTGCGGTACAGCGCCAAGGACGTCATCAAGGGCCTTCAGTGCGTCCTCTTCCCTGGCCGCGGTGACCGTAACCAGGACGATGGGCCCATTGGTCGAGGGGTCCCGGCTGGTGGAGTACTCAACTGAGTCGTATTTGCCGACGATACCGCGCTGCACGTCGGGAGAATTCAGCTTGACGGTAAGGACCCCCAGCGCCTGTTCCAGTCCGCCCATGTAAAGGAACGGGTTGTCGCCGGAGATGACGGCAGTCGGCGGGGGCACCAAAGCAACACTGCCGGTGGCCTCGTACCTCACCGGCGCCCGGCCGTAGACGACGAAGGCCAGAGCGGCGGTCAGGAGGACTCCGGCTATGACCAGATACCATCTCCGCCTTAGGCTGGCGAACAAATCACGCAGGAACATCTATCGACTCCTCAACCATCAGCGGCTGGACAGGGAACGGAACCGGGCATTGACGGAATCCTTCAGCCGGTCCAATCCCGATTTTCCGAAGGTCCCGAGAACTGCTGCCTTTGCCAGGGACCGCAACCTGTCCCGGCTCCACCTGCCAGGCCGGGCGAGAGCCAACTCATACAGCAACTCCAGCCCGGAAGGGTCCTTAACCCCGGACAACAGCTGTCCAAAAGCCTTCGGCGCCGCGCTGGCGGCAATCCGGGTCCCATGGACGCGGTTGCTCACGTTGGTTCCGTGGACCACCTGAAGCCAGCCCGCAGGGCCATCGATTTCCAGCACGGGCATAGACTTTCCGAGCCGGGTGTGCCAATCTGCCCAGCAGGTCACGGGCGAGTCCCAGGTTTCCCGAACCGAACAGAACGCATTGGTGCTGTCCCTGTTCGCGTACAGGGCGTCCCCGCTGAGAATCAGGCCGTTGACGAAGTACACGGCCGTCCGGGATGACCCTGTTGGGATCTTCTGGAGCCGTTCTACGAAGTCCGTTGCGAGTGCGTCATCGTTGTCCAAATTACTACTTATGAGCCGTTGCCCCTTGGCGCCGGTGACAGCCCTGATGTCGGAAATCCGTTCGGAATCAGAAATCTGCGACCGGTAGACAGGGGTGAAAAGCCCGCCGGTGTTGAGTTCCGCGAGTCTGGACTTGAGCCATACCGGGCTTTCCGGATCGAGGTAGATAATCCAATGGAAATCGGTACTGGTCTGGGATTGGACGGATGGCAGGCAGAAAGCCTCGAACAACGCCATCCGTTCACGGAGCCAGCCCTCCCTGGCGCGGACCCGGCCTTCTATGCCGGCCGTGGGCACATTGAACCTGGTCAGGATCACATGGTCAGTTGTGTGGTTCATAGCTTCACCTTGTAGACGTGGTAAGCGGATTCATGGGCGAAGGAATCCGAGAAGCGCCCGCGGCCGTCAACCGGAAGGGAACGGCCCTCGAAAAGGACCTCCACGGTGTCCGCCTTGATGTCCGGCGGAAGGGAGAAGTGCCGGCTTCCGGGTACGGACTCCCCTGTGGCCATCGCGAAAATGTAGGCGGCGCCGTCGTAGGTCTTCAGCATGGTGTCCAGACCCTCGCCGAAGGAATAGTCATAGGACTGCGTGTTGAGTACCGGTGCCATCTCATGAATCTGGGAGTTGATGTTCTTCATGCCCTCGATCTGCGGGGCGCCACAGTATTCGGCGGTCACCTGGGCCAGCCGCAGAACGCTGCCGCCACCGCAAGGGCCGGAAAGGCTTTGGTTGAAGTAGATGATGCCCCGGGCTTCATTGATGACCGAACTCATGACCGCCCCCTCCAGCTGTCCCGGGCTGATGTTGGCTACGAAGGGCCCCTCGCCGGGACCACCGTTGAGGTTCTCCACGAACTGCCACAGCGGCTGCAATTTCCCGTCCGCGGCGTCTTGCTGGCGCAAGGCCTCCATCGTCTTCCCATAACTGGACGCAGTCCGGCACGTAGCTTTGTCGACAGGGACCAAGTGGGTGTTCTGATACGGCTCAAGGCTGCAGTAGGGGATGGTGTACCAGTACATGTCCAGGGAGACGGCGTCCGTGTAGCCGTTCACGAAGGCTTGGGCGTCGGTGGCCGGCATGTACTGGCTGATGACCATTTGCGTGAAGTTGGCGTACTTGAAGAGACCTGCAGGGGCTGCATCGGCGAGGCGCTGCAGATGCTCACGGCCGTCCTCGGGGGTGAAACGGCCATCGACTTCGTCGTCCAGGAAGGCACCCACCCAGTTGGTCCCGGAAGGAGTGAAGCTCTCGTTGAGTTTCCCGCCGATCCAATAGACGCCGTTGCGCTCAAAAATTGAGTAGGGAGTGCTGCTGTCCATGCCCATGTAGGTGTTAATTCCGTGCTCTTTGTCGAAGCGCACTTCCTCATCGCTGCTGATGCCGTTGTACCAAATTGCCACAGGAAAGAAGGAGGGTTCGTCCCAACCGGCGGCGTCTGCATTGGTAAAGGATTTCCAGTAGTCCGGGCCGCCTTCCCAAGGAATCCTGGGCAGATTCAGCCCTGCGCCAGTAATGGCCGCAGGTTTCATCTCTTCATTGGTGCCGGGCACCGGAGGAGCCCCTGCGACGGGAGTGCACGCAGCACAAAACAGTCCGATAATTCCGAATATTGCTGCAGCCGTGCTGCGGACGTAAGTGCTCATGGCTTGCCACTTCCTTCAATGATGGACATCAGGCGACGGGCCCGTTCGTGCCAGGAATGTCCTGCGGCGAACGTCCGGCGGTCAGCCTCCGCTGCAGTGTCTGGCGGGGCGGCCAGTTGCTGCTGGACTTGTCGGACAAAGTTTTCGGTCCCATCGCAGACGGTCACCAGGTCTGTCTCCAGCCAGCGGACCGCAGGAAGGTCGGTCGCCACCACCGGTAGACCGGCCGCCAAATAATCGAGGGTCTTGAGGGGAAAAGACGCCCGGTTGAACGCGTTGTCACGGTAAGGGGTCAGGCCCACTCCAGCGGTAGCCAGATGCTCCTGGGTTTCGGGGAGTGGAACCCTGCCCAGCCATGAGACATTGTCGGAGGCCAGGAAAGTATCCAGCCGGCGGCGTACTTCGGGATCACGGTCGGTGCGTGGTCCTATAACCAGGAGCGGAACATCCGCTTCGTCCAATGCCTCCAGCAGGTCCATGTCCAGGCGTTCGTTCAGCTGTCCGACCAGCGCCGCGGTAGGCGTCCGGACGGGTGCGGGCTCTTGGAGGGCTGTAACGGCGCAACCGTTGGGAAGCACTGCGGTCGAATGCCGGTTTGCCTTCATCCGGGAATCAACCAAGGCGGCCAATGCTGGTGAAACTGCTGCCGTGTGTCGTGCTGCAGCCAGGTTGGCTTGCAAGGTCTTTTCCACCAGCGCAGGCGCCAGTCGCATCATTCCCGCGCCCGCCGACCAATCATCTGTCACGTAAAGCATGGTGGGACCTGCGAGCCCGGGCGGGAAACGTGAGACTGGCGAGGACAGCAGGGTGGCCCTGGCCTCCACACCTAGCCGGGCAAGACCAGTCCGGATGTCCGCTGACAGCAGCCGGCTCGTCAAGGGCATCACCAGCCGACGGGTAAATCCGGGCAAAGACACGGACCGCAGGCGCGTGACGCCGTCAGCAACCTCTGAAAGTTCAAGACGGCCCTGGGGGCGGTCAGGCGACCGCAGGGCGTGATGGAACGGCAGGGGCGGATCGACCCAGAGCACCGGAACCAACTCTGCCAGTGCTACGGCAAGGTGGTGGTCGGTGCCACTGACGTTTTCCCAGCGGCTGCCCGGGATGAAAACCAGCACTGCCCTTTCGTTCCTCATCCCCGTACTCCCTTCAGCAAGCGCTGCATGGTGGCCTGGCGCTGGCCGGGCCGTGGTGCGTTGAAGTCGTCCTCCGCGGCGCAACCCCGCAGTTGCCGGGCATGTTGGGCCACCTCATGGGCGACAAACCGGCCGGCAGCTCCCAGATTGTTCCGTAGCTGCACTTCCACCCGCTCCTGCATGGCCCGCCCGTAGCAGGCTTCCTGCAATTCGGCCGCCCGTGCCAGCGAGAAGCGCCGGGTGACTGTCGCGAGGCCGAAGGCGGATAACTCGCGGCGGCGGTCCGGGTTCCGGTGAATCTCCACCAGTAGTCCTGCGAGCCTGCCGGCTCCGGTTTCCGTCGCTGGGCCGGTGCCAAACCACCCCTGCTGCAGGAAAAGCGGCAGGGATTCCGGAGTCAGCAGCTCCCAGAATCCCTGTTCACCCTGGACCACGAGAGGTTTGGCGAAAGACATGGCCCGCAAAGCTGAACCTCCCATGCCGAGGACAAGATCCGCGGTGGCGTAAGCCGGCCGGGGATCATCCAGTTGGCCCACCAACACGACAACCCGGCGTCCTATCCCCTGGTTCAGTTCTTTGGCGGCCGCCTCGACGATGTTGCGCGCGGGGCCGCTGCCAGCAATGAGGTACTGGACGGGAATCTGGTGGGCCACCCTGCCCACTGCCTCGATGGCGGACAGCACGCCTTCCAGTTTCAATTCAACTGCGAGGCGGGTGACTGTTGAAACAATAAAGGATGAGCTTTCCAGCCCCCACTGGCGGCGGAAGGCTTCCACCCCGACGTCGATGCCGGGATTGTTATGGGCAAGGTCAACGGGAGGTTCCATCAGCTCAGCGCGCGTCCTGCCGAAGTTCTGCTCTGCTGCCAGGATGTTGGCCGTTCCGACCATCAGGGGCAGGTGTTTGGGGATGAAAGGAGCAACTGCCATGGACATGACAGTGCAAACGGCCACCGCGCGTGTTTTCCGGGCGGCGAGCACGCATTCAAGAGTGGGCGGCCATTCGTAGCCGTGCAGGACATCGAAATTACGTGAACGGACCAACTGTTTCAAGGCGCCAACGATTGCCGGAGTGGGGCGGTGCGAGGGCCGGGGGGATTCAACGAATTCGAGTCCCAGTTCGCTGATCCGTGCATTGAGTGCACCCCTTTTGCCAAACATGACTACTTCGTGGCCCCTTTGTTGCACTGCAGCCGCTATCTCGATGGCATTGATTTGGCTGCCGCCGATTTCGAGGTCGTGAGGGAAAACCAGAATTTTCATGCGACCGCCCCGGCAGTTTGAGAAGCATTTCCAATGGTGCGCAGGAGTCCCAGCGAGGTTCGGCGCAGGTAGAGCAGGCCCAGGGCAAGGGCTCCTGCGACCAATCCCGAAGATGCAACTGCGGGAAGTGGATCAGGTTGCACCGTTGCCATCAGCCAGGCGAAGGCGCCAGCTGCGAGCCCGGCACTGGCTGGAAGACAGCTGCTCCTGGCCATGGGTGCGAGATTGACGCCTGCTTTGCGCACCTGGCGCAGGTAGCAGGGGAGGACGACGAGGCCCGTGACCAGCGCCTGTGCTGCCGCGAGGCCAGCCAGCCCGAACAGGAGGGCGCCGGAGATAAGCGCGGGTATGAGGACCACCAAGCTCACGGCCTGGATCATGAAGACCGTGCCGGATCTTCCCAGGACCACCAGGAAGTCGTACGCCAGGTCGCAAATGATCTTTGCAAACGCAGCTATGACGAGCCAGGACAGCACGGCGGCCGCTGGGAGCCAGGCCATCCCGTAGAGCAGGTTGACCACCGGTTCGGAGCTGGCGGCAAGGAAGACCATTGGCGGCAGTGTGACGCATAGGAGGACAGAGAAGATGGCACCCAGCGTGTCATTGAGTCTGGACGGGTCATTTTGCAGGGACGAGAACGCGGCGGGCGCCACCCTTCGCAACGGTTGCGCCAGGATGCTCACGGGCCAGCTGGCGAGGTTGAAGGCCAGGACGTAGAACCCCAGCCCTGTTGTTCCCAGCAATATTCCGGCCGTGAGCTGGTCACTGTAGCCCACCGCGAAGAATATTATGCTCGTCCCAGCCAAAGGCAGGCCGAAGCGAAGCAGGGGGCCAACCAGCGTACGGTCCAGGCCAAACCGGTACGGCAGTGGGGAAGCCTTGAGGAACATCACCGCTGAGATGAGGCTCCCCGCAACCCGGCCCACCGCCAAAGCCATGGCTCCCATACCTGCAACTGCCAAGGCGAGCGAAAGGACCGCCCCAACCCAGACATTCGCCTGGTCGATCCCCATTCGGGTTTTCTCACGGAAATCACGCTGGAGCAAAGCGGCCGGCGAGGCCACGATCCCGTTGATAAAGACACTAAGAATCAACACACGAATCACACCGGTGGCGTCCGGGTCGCCGACAGCCGCGGTAAACACCGGTGCGGCAAAAATTGCGGCGGTGCAGAATAGCGCACTGCCGGCAACGGATATCGTGTTGACCGTGGGCACGATCCTGGAAGGGTCCCCTGGCCAACGCACAATAGCCAGTGATACCCCCAGCTCGTTAAAACTGAGGACCGCCATAAGCGCGACCAATGCCACCGCGAAGGTGCCGAAGGATTCAGGTCCCAGGACGCGGGCAAGCACGATTCCGATTCCAAGCGTTCCTATCCGGGACAACACTGTGTTGAGCACGCTCCAGCCGAAGGCGCTGGAAGCGCCGGGGCGGGTGGTGGTACTCGTCACGATGCCTCCAAGGCGTCGCGCAGCGCCTCCACAACCCGCTCCTGTTGCCCGGCGGTGATGTGCGGGTAAAGGGGCAGGGACAGTATCTGTCCGGCGGCTTCCTCTGCAACAGGGAAGGATCCCGGCAGCGAGCCGTCGGAACCGTAGGCCCCACTGAGATGCACCGGAACCGGATAGTGGATCCCGGCCTGGATCCCCGCCGAGTGAAGAGCAGCTAGAACAACATCTCGCTGGGGTACCCGCACCACGTACAAGTGCCAAACATCGACATTTCCGGGCGCCTCGCGAGGGACAACAACACCGGGAACATCAGCGAGCAGCTCCGAATATCGTTCAGCCGCCGCCCGCCGCAGGAGGTTCCAGGACGCTAACCGCTCCAGTTTGGCCTTGAGCACCACCGCTTGAACGGTGTCGAGCCGTGAGTTTATGCCAATAGCATCGTGGCGGTACTTCTCCGAGCTGCCATGGGCACCCAACATCCGCACCCGGGCGGCAACGCGCGGGTCATCTGTCAGCACCGCACCAGCATCACCGGCCGCACCAAGGTTTTTCCCCGGATAGAAACTGGTGCCGGCAGCAAGGCCCAGCGTGCCGGCAGCACGGCCAAAGCGCCTTGCCCCCTGCGACTGGGCAGCGTCTTCGATAATCACAGCCCCGCAAGCATCAGCGATAGGGACCAACCGCTCTACGAACGCCGTCTGCCCGAAGAGGTGAACCGGGACAATAGCCTGGGTCCGGGACGTCACGGCCGCGGCGACGGCAGAGGGATCCATCAGTAGGTATTCCGGGTCCACATCCACCGGAACTGGTACCGCCCCGATCCGGCTTACGGCCTCGGCCGTAGCAATGAAGGTGTTGGCGGGAAGAATGACCTCACCCCCAGGTGTGACACCGCCTGCCCGCAGGGCCAGCTCCAGCGCATCGGTACCGTTGGCCACACCAATGCAATGCCTGGTTCCGACGAACGAAGCGTAGGCAGCTTCGAAGTGGGCCACAGCCGGACCACCTATGAAGGACGCCCCTTTAAACACCTCGGCCAGTTCCGCCATGACCTGCTCGTGGACATCCGCCTGCTGCGCCGCCAGGTCCACCAACGGCACCGTTGAATCAGCCCGGACTTCAACTTCCGCACTCACCGCACACCCCCAAAATGGAAACTTTCCCGTTCAATTTCATGAGCCGGTACACCCACCCAGGTCTCGCCGTCGGGCACATTGCTGAGCACCGCGGCACCCATGCCCACCGTCGCGTACGCACCCACCGACGTCCGTTCACGGACGCTGGCGTTCATACCCAGGTAAGCAGCCCTGCCGATCCGGACTCCGCCGCCCAGGGACACTCCCGCAGCGAACGTGGCAAAGTCCGCCACGTCGTCGTCGTGCGTGAATGTCACGGACGGCATGGCCACCACGTGCGAACCGAGAGTGACCGAGGCAGTCATGGTGACGTTGCGCAGCAGGATGCTCCCCCTTCCGATCCGGCAGCCCTCCGGGTAGTGCACGGAGGGGTCCACCGCCGTGGCGTAGCGCGCCTCATTAAGTCCCATCCCCGTAAGCCTCGACACCACTGCTTCCCGTGACTTCCCCGAGCCGATGCAGACCAGGATCAGCGCGTGCGTGTAGTTGACGGCATCGTCGATGGTCCCAAGCACCGGAGCACCGTCCACCGTTACGCCGGCCATCTCCTTGTCGTCATCCAGCAAACCCACGACGTCGTACTGTCCGCTGGCCCGCACCATCGCCAGGACTTCCCTGGCCAGGCCGCTCGCCGCAATCAAAATCAGCTCGCTCATGTCGCCCCCCCTGTGGCGGTATCGCGGATGGCGCAGATGATCCGGCTGAGGCTTGCATCGTCGAGTTCGTGGAAGACCGGAAGGATCAGCGTCCTGTCGTTGAGCCGTTCGGTGTTAGGCAGCAATGAATTGCCGGTGTCCCGCTTGCGGTACGCCGGCTGCCGGTGTGCCGCCATGATGCCCCTGCGGGCGGAGATGCCCGCTTCCGCGAGGCGTGCCAACAGGCCTTCACGCGTTGTGCCGAAACCGGGCAAGACCTCCAGCCACAGCGACTGGAAGTTGCTGGTCCCGTAGGGCGGGTCGGACACCAGCCGCAGCCCCCGCAGGCCAGCGAGTCCGGCGACATACCGCGCCGCAATGTCCCGGCGACGTTGTACCACCTCGGGCAGCCGCCCCAGTTGCACAATTCCGACGGCGGCCTGCAGGTCCGTCATCCGGTAGTTGAACCCCACCTCAAGGTAGACCTCCGGCATTGCCAGCAGGGAGCCGTGCCGGTCCGTGGCGGACACGCTCATGGAGTGCTCCCGGAGAGTCCTGGCCCGGGCTGCCCAATCGGCCCGGTTGGTGGTGAGCATTCCGCCTTCGCCGGTGGTGAGGATCTTGCGGGGATGGAAGGACCACACCGCCACGTCCGCTCTGGCACCCACCGGCCGGTCCTTGTAGGTGGAGCCAACAGCGCAGGCAGCATCTTCGACGACGGTAATCTCATGGCGGTCACAGAGTTCGCGGATCGGGTCCATGTCCAGGGGTACGCCGCCCTGGTCCACCACGATCACAGCCCGGGTATCAAGGGTCAGGGCCGCGTGGATGGTTTCCGCGGTCACGTTGCCTGTTGCCGGATCGACGTCGCAGAACACGGGGCGGGCCCCGACATAGGTGACAGCGTTCGCCGTCGCGATAAAGGACAGCGACGGCACCACTACGTCGTCGCCCGGGCCGATGCCCGCCACCACCAGCGCCAGGTGCAGGGCAGTAGTGCAGTTGGAGGTTGCGACGGCGTGCCGAACCCCCTGCGCGGCGGCGAACGCTGCTTCGAACTCCTTAACCTTCGGTCCCTGGGCCACCCAGCCGGAGGCAACCACTTCCGCCAGGGCCCTGGCTTCTTCTTCCCCAAGCCAGGGCTTCATGACATTGATCCGGGAAAGGACCGCATCCGTGCTCATTTGGCACCGACCTTCCTTGTCGCCGCGATCTCGTCCCTGAGCGGCTTCCACCAGGCGACGAGCTCCCGCAGTCCTGCCTCGAGGTCGGCTTCCGCCTTGAACCCCAGATCACGGGCAGCCGCGGAGATGTCCGCAAGGCGGCGGACCACGCCGTTGACCTGCCGCGCCTGCCCGTGCTCAACCACCAAATCCGAACCCATGACCCGCAGCAGCGCCTCCGCCATCTCCAGCAGGCTGGTCTCGGTTCCGCTGGCGATGTTGTAGATTCCGTTCGTGACGTCGCTGGCGGCTGCGAGGACATTCGCCCGCGCCACGTCGGCCGTATAAACGAAGTCCATCGTCTGCAGCCCGTCCCCGAAAATCAGCGGGGGCCGGCCGTCCATGATCCTCTCCATCCAGCGCACCAGGACTTCGGTGTACAGCCCGTGGACATCCATCCGCGGGCCATAGACGTTGAAGTAGCGGAGCATCACGAAATCCAGGCCGGTCATTGCGTGGAAGCTGCGGGCCATTCCTTCGTTGAAGGATTTCGCGGCCCCATAAAAGGTATCGTTATTGGCGTGGTGATGGCTTTCGCGGGTGGGAAATTCCTCCGCCATGCCGTACACCGAGGCGCTGGACGCAGCTACCAGCTTGTCCACCTTGTGCTCGGCGGCGGCTTCGAGGATGTTGAAGGTTCCGTCCACCATGACCTCCAGCGCCAGTCGCGGTTCCTCAGCGCACTGGGTGATCCGGATGGCCGCCTGGTGGAACACCAGATCCTTGCCCCTGGTCAGGTCATGGACCAGGTCACGGTCCCCGATGTCTCCGTACACCAGCTCCACCTGCCCGCTGGCCAAGGCTCCGTCCAGGTTGTCCAGGCGGCCGCGGACCAGGTTGTCCAGGACCTCCACGCGTTCAACGCCCGCTTCGAGCAGCGCGTCCACCAATGTGGAACCGATGGTTCCCGCTCCTCCGGTTACCAGGACGTTGGCCCCCTGCAGCCGGCTCACCGCACACCCTCGAGTTCGACGCCGGAAGCTGCGGCCTCTGCTGCACCGGTACCTTCAACAGGGGAGGCCTGGCCGTCCAGACTGAGGCTGCGGCTCACCGCCTCCAGGACGGAAAGGACCCGAAGGCCCGATTCGCCGCCGGTCCGCGCCTCCTGGCCGTTGCGGATGCAGAAGGCGAGTTCGGCGACCACCTGTCCCAGCGCCTCGCGTTCCGGCAGGGCGGGCGACCAGGTGTCCCCGAGCCGGTAGGACACAGCGTCGGATGCCTTCTCCCCGGCCGACTTCGGCTGCCGGTCCAGGCTGACGCCCCGGTCGTACACGCTGAGCCGCTGCTGCGGGTTCAGGTCATCCCACACGAGGGTGCGGAGGGATCCGCCGATCACCATCTGCCGGATCTTGGTGGGGCTGAGCCAGTTCACGTGCACGTGGGCGGTGGCATCATTGGGAAGCCGGAAGTTCAGGTGCCCCACGCAGTCCCGCCCGGTTCCCAGCGGATCGGCGCCGAAAGCCGAGACTTCGGCCGGGTTCAGCCCGCCGGGGAGGACGAAATCGAGGATGGACAAGTCGTGCGGCGCCAGGTCCCAGAACACATCAACGTCCGGCTGGACGAGCCCCAGGTTGATGCGGGTGGAGTCCACAAACAGGATTTCACCCAGGGACCCTGCCTGCACCAGTTCCTGCATCTTCAGCACTGCCGGTGTGTAGCAATAGGTGTGGTCCGCCATCAGCACCAACCCGTTTGCCCGTGCTTCGGCCACCATTTCCAGTCCATGCGCCCGACTGTCTGCCAGCGGCTTCTCCACCAGGACGTGCTTTCCGGCGCGCAGCGCCGTCATGACCGTCCCGTGGTGGGTGCGTGCCGGCGTCGCGATAGCCACGGTGTCAACATCAAACGTGTCCAGCATCTCGTCCAGCGACTCGACCACTGGAATGTCGCCCAGTGTGGCAGCCAACTTGCGGGCCCGCTCAATATCCAGGTCGCAGATCGCCACCAGGTCCCAGTCGGGGCTTGCCTGCAGGTTGCGCGCCAGGTTCGGGCCCCAGTACCCGGCCCCCACGACGGCGATCTTGAGTTTGGGGACGGGTTGCCGGGGGGTAGGGGTGTGGAATGGATTGTGGAATGTCCTCATATCACTTTCTTTCCCGAGGGTGCGGTTGTTTAGTAGGCGCCGGACGGCTTGATGACTGCGCGGAAGGTCCGCCACAGGATCAGCAGGTCGCCGGCGATTGACCAGTTTTCGACGTAGTAGAGATCCAGCCGGACGGCTTCATCCCAAGAGAGGTCGGAGCGGCCGTTGATCTGCCACAGTCCAGTGATTCCGGGTTTGATCAGCAGACGGCGGTGGGTGTGCCGCTCGTAGGCGCTCACTTCGCGGTCCAGTGGAGGCCGCGGACCCACCATGCTCATGTGGCCAAGCACCACGTTCCAGAGTTGCGGGAGTTCGTCGAGCGAGTATTTGCGCATCCAGCGCCCGCATCGCGTCACCCGCGGATCGTCGCGCATCTTGAAGAGGACGCCCGCGCCCTGGTTCTGCCCGTTCAGCTCCGCCAGGCGGGCTTCGGCGTCCACCACCATGGACCGGAACTTGAGCATTCCGAAAACACTTCCGCCCCTGCCGATTCTGTCCTGACGGAAGAACACCGGGCCGGGGCCGTCCAGGTGCACTATCAGGGAAAGCACCAGGAGCAGCGGGGACAGCACCAGGAGGGCGGCCAGGGCCATTGCCACATCCATGACCCGCTTCAGGACATGCTTGGCGCCGCTGTACTGCGGGATGTCCACGTGCATCAGGGGCAGGCCCTCCACCGGCCGCCAGTGGATGCGCGGTCCGGCCACGTTGGTCAGCGTTGCCGCCAGGACCATCTCGGCGGAGCACTCTTCGAGCTTCCAGCCGAGTTCCCGGATGAACCGGTTGCCCCCGGGAAGTGGTCCGGCCACAATCACCGAGTCGGCTTCCGCCAGGCGGACGGCCCGGGCGATGTCGTCCGTGGAGGACAGGACTGGCACCAGGGTGCTGTCCACGCGGAAGCCGGTGCCGCGGCGTGCTCCGGGGAGGCAGACACCGAGGATGTTGTAGACAGGCCCGGACTTCCGCGCTATCTGCTGGACGACATACCGGACGTCTTCCGGGTCACCCACAACCACTGCCCGTGAGAGGTGGCGTCCCTTTGCCTTTTCGGCTGTGAGCCGCCGTCGGAAGAACCAGCGGTTGGCTGTGAGGGATACCAGTCCCAGCGGCAGGGACACTGTGACGAAGGCCGCGGCGCCGTGGACGGAGAAAACAACTGCGGCGATAGCCAGCAGCCCGAAGATCCGCAGGCTTGCTGATGCCACGCGCTTGTATTCGTCGGCGCCCACCCCCAGCACCTTCGCGTCGCGGGTGCGGTAGATCTCCAAGGCGGAGGGCCACAAAAGGGCGACGGCGGCAGCCGTGGCCAGGGTGCCACCATCGCCGGGACTCTCGGACGCCACAACGACACTGGAGAGCTGGTAGCCGGCAAACACGGCTGCCAGGACCAGGAGCGAGTCGGTGGTGCGGAGGAAGTTGATGTGCCTGGCGAGCCATGAGGCCGCCGCCTTGCGCAGGGGAACGAAGGGTGCCTGCGGTGCAGTGGCTGGTGTTCGGGCTGCTGGCCTTCCCGGGATTACAGGTGCTGGAGTGCCCGTTGGCGGCAGCAGGAACCGGGTTCCTGCGGTTTCCGCCGCCGCCAACGGCGCTGTTGACAACCGCTGTGCAGCAGCGGGCGCAACGGGCCAGCCCAAGGCGGGGCGACGGGATCTGGCCACTGGTGTTTCTGCCATGATGTCCTCTTCCCGGCGTGTCCGCCTGTGCTTTGACCGTGGAGCAAAATTAGCCTCGGAATGACTGCCGTAGCGGGGAAAGGAAGGGCGATTGTGGTCTGGCGGACGTACAGTGTGGATACTGCGGGTACCTGCAAAAGCAGGAATTTGCGCCTAAAGTACGGGCAGTACGTACGGTTCGCGGGCCGTACTGTCCTTGCTGGCAGCAAGGGCGGTGAGTTGAGCGCGTGACTCCACGCCGAGCTTGCGGTAGATGGCAGTAAGGCGCACTTCGACGGTCCGGACGGACACGTAGAGGGTGGCAGCGATTTCCTTATTACGCATCCCGCGGGCCACCATCTGCGCCAGCGACCGTTCATGGTCGGCAAGCATCAGCATCGCCGGGTTGCCTTTGGGACGCGAAGGCTCCACGCGTTCGTCCAGCAGCAGGGAATCCACGCGCTGGGCCCAGGCATCGGCTCCAGCCTCATCGAACATGACTTTTGCCCGCAGCATCGCGTCGCGGGCCTCCCGTGCCCGGCCATCGGCGCCCAGCCGCTCTGCGTAGCACAGCATGGTCCTGGCTCGTTCCAGCAGCGAATCGTAGGCATTCCTGCCCTCCAGTGCCTGACTGAAAAGCTGGAGTGACTGATCCCCGTCGGCCAACATGGCCCGGCTCCGGGCAACAGCCGTCATGAGCCAGGGGGACCGCAGCCCCACGGACCGGCTCTCCAGCCGGAAGAGCGCCTGGGTGGCTTCCCGGTGCCGGCCCAGCCGCACCAGGGCCTCCACGAGGTCCCCCTCGCACCGAAGCAGCGTTGGGTTCTCGAACTCCAGACCCAATTCGGCCGCACGTGAGAGTTGGGCGAGCGACTCCGCGAGGTTGCCGCGCATCAGTTCAAAGTGGCCTTGGATGGCTGCGAGCTGGGCGGTGATGGAGTGGTGGCTTTCCGCTCCCGAGAAGTGCTGGGCGTCTGCTGCATATACCCGTGCCAATGCTTCATCACCCAGGGCGTGCGCCCGCCACACGCGGAAGACGCACCGCATCCCGCGGTGGTATTTCATCTCCGGTTCCTGGAGTTCGAGATCTTCGATGAGCTTCACCGCAGTCCGGACGTTGCCGGCGCGGATCTCGTTGTCCACGGCGAGGAATGCGGCGGTTTCCCGCCAGTTGACCTGGCTTGGTTCTGCGGAGTTCCGCACCATGGCGAAGGCCTCCCGGGCGAGGCCGGGATGCTCGGCGTAGCTCAGGGCGCGGCCGTGCACCAGCAGGCCAGCCAATCCGGCCTCTCCAACGGAATCATTCTTGCGCCGGAGGTTTTCGGATTTCCCGCCGATCGATTCGATAAGAAGCCTGGCCCGCTCCGCCACAGCCAGGCACTCGGAGGAAGCCGCGGCGCGGAATTCCTCTGCATGGCGCAGAAGTGCGGCGGCGTCCTTGAGCTCCCAGCGTTCTGCGAAGTGCAGCGCACCGATGGCCAGCAGGTTGGCCGAATACGCCGGGTCATGCTGTCCAAACTCCTTGACCAGCCGCAGCACCATCCTGGCCCGCACTGCAGCGCCCTGCATGAACTCGATTTCAAAGGAGAGACCGGTCAGCCGGAGTATCAGGGCCGGGTTGCGGGTGACCCGCCGGGCCCAGTCCAGGTAGCGCCTGGCGTAGACAAATTCTCCTCGGTTGAACAGCAGCTCCGCCACAGTAGTGAGGCGCGCCGCTGTCTCCGCTTCCCACGGATTGATGGTGAGTGCCCGCTCGATATACTCGACGGCGAAGGACACTTCCCCTGCCCTGATGAGGTTAACGGCGTAGCGGAGGAGGCCAAACGGGGTCTGCCGCTCCAATGCCGTGAAGCTCAGATGCCACCTGCGCGCGTGGGGGTCTGAGTCGGTGGCCGCCTCTGCCAGGGCACGGTGGCTGGCAGTCCGTACGGCCGGCGTCATGGCAGCGAAGACGTAGCCACGGAGCAGCTGGTCCCTGATGCCCAGGTACGGCCCTGACCGGGTGACCAGCCCGAAGACCAGGAGCTCGTCAACCCCGCTCCAAACGTCGCCGTGGACCTTCTCAAGGGTTGCGACGTCGCTCCGGAACGACAGTGACAGCAAGTCCAGGACCTGCCGCGATGCCGGAGTGAGCCCAGCGACGGCCGCCGCGAACCCAGCCTCGAAGCTGCCCTTGGAGGGCAGGGGAACGGGAAGGGCGTACTTTCCCTCCGACTGCCGGTCCAGTAGTTGAGAATAAAGTTCGACGGCGGCGAGCGGGTTGCCCTGGGTGGCTGCGGCAACTGCATGGACGGCTGCCGTCGCTGTTTGCCGCGCTGGAATTGCTTCAAGCATACGGACGGTGTCGTTGTAGCTGAGTGCATGCAGTTGCAGGGCGGGCAGGCTCATGAAAGGGCTGTCCGCTGAGTCTTCGCGCATGCTGATGAAGACGGCGAGGTCGGTTCCCGTCAAGCGCCGGGCGAGGAAGCCGATGACCGCCTGGCTGCTGGGGTCCAGTTGGTCCGCATCGTCGATCACGACGACGGTCCGTGAGGATGAGCGCTGGTGCAGTCCGTTGAGCAGCATGATGGAAACGGCAGGCACATCCAGGGAACCGGAAGCATCATGGAGGAGCTGATCGGCAATCCGGTTGAGGACCGGATCGTCCATCCCGTCCAAAAGTGCAGTCAGTCCGGACAACGGCCAGTCCGATTCCGAGGCGCTGGCCCGAAGGAAGACAGTCCGGCAATCCGAGAGCCGCGGGATTTCGGATAACAGGGCCGATTTTCCCATGCCGTGGGGACCAGTGACCGTGAGAGCCGCGTCCTTGGGGCCCCGGATCACAGAAAGGATCCTGTCCAGTTCCTTGCTTCTGCCTATCAATGACATGAGGTCCCCATCCGTCGAAGAAGGAGACCACTTTTCTTTGCGTCATCAGTTCAAGCACTGTTGCACTGCACCATCCGGTCATTTGGCATGCCCGGTGGTCCAGCCCGCTGTCCGCTCGTCACGTTCAGCACGGTACCCAGCCGTGGAGTCAATATAACGGCACGTCATTGCACCGCGCCACCGCTTAGGCGCTGGATTTCATCAAGATTTTCTCGATGCTTGAGAGAAATCAGCTGACTCATGGAGCGCCTGCAAGGTGGAATAGCGCAGGAACCGGTCGACTGCATTTTTGTGCCGATGCACAGCACCATTGTTTTGCTGCGGCGTCCGGGCTGCGGAAACCGGACCCCGACACGGGGCAAGCCAGGATATTACCGCAGGCATGGAAGCCTCAGCTTGAGCCGCCTGCCGTGCCGGCGGTTTTCCACATAGCCCGTTTTGTTCTGCCGCCTGCACAACCACGGGCATAGCCTTGGAGTCAAGACGAATCGCCTATCCAGTCCAAATGCACTAAGATAGTGAAGTCTGTGCTGCGTCCTGCTTCCATTCCTGGCGGCAGGGCCTCGCATGGCATCGCAAATGAACCTCCTGTTACGGAAATGCCGTAACCGCTTAGCCCAAAGGAGGTGGGTTCACATATGCGTCCTTACGAATTGATGGTAATCATCGACCCCGAGGTCGAAGAGCGTACCGTTGAGCCGTCGCTTCAGAAGTTCCTGAACGTCATCACCAACGATGGTGGAACCATCGAAAAGGTTGACATCTGGGGCCGTCGCCGGCTGGCTTACGAGATCAAGAAGAAGTCCGAAGGTATCTACGCCGTGGTGAACTTCACCGCCAAGCCGGAAACCGCCAAGGAACTTGACCGCCAGCTGTCTCTTAACGAGACCATCATGCGCACCAAGATCACCCGCCCCGAAGAGCAGAAGGTTGTTGCTGAGTAATTTCAGCACCAGTTCTCATTCTTTACCCCGCAGGCAACGAACTCTTCACCCAGGATCGAACAAGGAGGCAGTAGATGGCAGGCGAGACCACCATTACGGTCATCGGTAACCTCACCAATGACCCGGAATTGCGGTTCACACCGTCCGGTTCGGCAGTAGCGAACTTCACCATCGCTTCCACCCCCCGCACCTTTGATCGCCAGTCCAACGAGTGGAAGGACGGGGAAACCCTGTTCCTCCGCGCCGCTGTGTGGCGTGAAGCGGCCGAGAACGTCGCCGAGTCCCTCACTAAGGGCATGCGCGTGATCGTTACCGGGCGCCTGAAGAGCCGTTCCTACGAAACCAAAGAAGGCGAAAAGCGCACCGTTATCGAGCTTGAGGTCGACGAAATCGGCCCGAGCCTGCGCTACGCCAATGCCAAGGTCAACCGCACCCAGCGCTCCGGCGGCCAGGGTGGACAGGGCGGCTTTGGCGGCGGCAACAGCGGCGGTGGCTTCGGCGGCGGCAACTCTGGTGGAAACCAGGGCGGCAACTCCGGCGGAGGCTGGGGCGGCGGCAACCAGCAGGCTGCACAGGACGACCCCTGGGCTACGCCCGGTGTCTCCAATGCGGGCGGCTGGGGCAACGGCCCCGATTCCGAACCTCCCTTCTAACAACCAATAAGGGCCCGACGCCGGGACCCGCCCAAAGCGCCATACGGCACCAGGGCGGAAGCCGCCGTCGGACCACCACCATCCCGTGGATCAATATCCACGGGCTCCCTAGAATAGGAGCTCCACGATGGCTAAGGCTGAACTCCGTAAGCCCAAACCAAAGTCCAACCCCTTGAAGGCCGCTGACATCACTGTCATCGACTACAAGGACGTAGCATTGCTGCGCAAGTTCATCTCCGACCGCGGCAAGATCCGCGCCCGTCGCGTCACTGGCGTCACGGTGCAGGAACAGCGCAAGATCGCACAGGCAATCAAGAACGCCCGCGAAGTTGCCCTGCTGCCTTACTCCGGCGCTGGCCGCGGCTAAGGAAGGGATTAACTAAAATGGCAAAGCTCATTCTGACCCACGAAGTAACCGGTCTCGGTGCTGCTGGCGACGTTGTTGAGGTCAAGGACGGTTACGCACGTAACTACCTGCTCCCCCGCAACTTCGCCCTGACCTGGTCGAAGGGTGGCGAGAAGCAGGTTGAGTCCATCAAGACTGCCCGTGCCGCTCGCGAGCACGCTTCCCTGGAAGACGCTCAGAAGCAGGCCGCTGCACTCTCCGCCAAGCCGGTCAAGCTCGTTGTCAAGGCTGGCGAGACCGGACGCCTGTTCGGCACCGTCAAGCAGGGCGACGTTGCTGACGCTGTTGAGGCCGCAGGCCTTGGCCGCATCGACAAGCGCAAGGTTGAACTGCCGGCGCACATCAAGTCGGTTGGTTCCTACCAGGCCAACGTCCGTCTGCACAACGACGTTGCTGCTGTGATCGAACTCGACGTAGTGGCAGGCAAGTAGTCTTTACGGCTACCCGTTCCTGAACTGCACGAAGACCCCCGTTGCCGGATTCCGGCGGCGGGGGTCTTTCGTTTTAGCGGACCACACCGGGTCAGAAACTGCCCAGTTCCGCCATACGCGCTCGTAGCCCGCCCGGGTCAGTCATCCCAGCACCGGTGATAGCCTGCACCGGTGACTTCACCATCTCCGCGCAGCCGCCTCTTCCATCAAGTCGACGTCTTCTCGCCCGAGCCCTATCGCGGCAACCCACTGGCCGTCGTCCTTGACGTCGAGGGCCTGACGGCCGAACAGATGCAGCAGTTTGCCAACTGGACCAACCTGTCCGAGACGACATTCCTGCTTCCCCCGACAGATCCCCGCGCCGATTACCGGGTGCGGATCTTCACTGGCAGCGAGGAGTTCCCGTTTGCCGGGCACCCGACCCTCGGCTCGGCCCACACCTGGCTGGAATCCGGGGGAGTGCCGAAATCCGACGGATTTGTCGTGCAGGAATGTGCCGCCGGTTTGGTCAGGGTGAAGCACGACGGCGGGCGGCTGGCTTTCGCTGCGCCGCCGCTCACCCGCTTCGGTCCGGTCGATGCCCTTGTACTCCGCCAGCTGGCCGCCGGCCTGCGGATTCCCGTATCCGGCATCGTGGATGCTTGCTGGCTGGTCAACGGGCCTGAATGGATTGGCGTGCTGCTGGAATCCGCCGAGCAAGTGCTGGCCGTCCAGCCCGACTTGATGGCAATGGGCGGGCTGAAGGTGGGTGTCATCGGCCCGCACGAACCAGGCGCAGACGCCGACTTCGAGGTTCGCACCTTCATCCCAGGTGACGCGATGATGGAAGACCCCGTGACCGGCAGTTTCAACGCCGGAGCTGCACAGTGGCTGATCGGCAGCAGCCGGGCTCCCCGGGAGTATGTGGCTGCCCAGGGAACGGCTCTGGGCCGGGCAGGCCAGATCCATGTTACGGCTGACGAGGGCGACATCTGGGTCGGCGGACACTCCACTACCTGTATCCGCGGCCTGGTGCAGGTGTAACGGCGCAGGTGTAAGAACTGCCCTACTCCTGTACGAAAGCGGGCCGGGAATACTGCGGCACCTTGCCCTGTTTAGAAGGTAGATGTATATGCATATGCATATACGGTGCAATGAACGAGCAATAGGAGAAATGCCATGGAAACCCGCCGCATCACAGTCCTTTCAGCCGGACTTGGCGTACCGTCGTCCAGCCGCCTGTTGGCTGACCAGCTTGCAGCGTCAGCTGAGCGGCAGCTCCGTGCGGCAGGTTACGGCGTGACCGTCGACATCGTCGAGCTCCGGGACCTCGCCGTGGACATCGCCAACAACTTCGTGACCGGTTACGCCGGTCCCCGGCTGGCAGACGTGATTGCCGGCGTTGAAGCATCCGATGGCATCATCGCCGTGAGCCCGGTGTTCAGCGCGTCTTACAGCGGCCTGTTCAAGTCCTTTATCGACGTCCTGGACCCCAAATCCCTGGACGGGAAAGCGGTCCTTCTCGGGGCCACCGGCGGCACGGATCGCCACCAGATGATCCTCGACTATGCCATGCGCCCGCTGTTCAGCTACCTGCGCACCCGGACGGCTGCTACCGGTGTCTTCGCCGGACCACAGGACTGGGGAACCGCTGAAGATGGCGGTTCCTCGCTTGCCGGCCGGATCGACCGCGCTGCCGGGGAGCTCACGCGGCTGCTGGAAGGACCCCAGCCGGGTCGGAAACCCTCTCCCATGGAGTCCCTGCCCTTCGAGCAGCTGCTGGCCGGCATCTCCGGGAACGGCTGATGGGGGTTCAGGGGCATCACAAATGGGGGGGTTACGGGGATTGTCTTTGATCCCCTAGCCACTGACACTGAACGAACTGGGCAGTGGCTCTGACGTTCAAATCCGGGGAGTAAAGTTGCTAAATCATCCGTTTTTATACGATGGCGAGTGTGATAGAGGTCCGAGGAGTTCCTGGCTTTTCGTGAGGCGGGGGGTTGATCGCTCAGCTGGTCCTCGTCCACGCGGGTGGCCGAAGCTTCGGCTCCATGCACTCCTGACTGCGCTGCTGCTTGGGTTGGCTGCTGTGGTGGTACCAGTTCCAGCGTCAGCGGCTACGGGTGATGTTGGAGTACAGGGTCCGTCTCATTCGGGTACGGGGACACCGACGGGTACCAAGCGGGCCACGAGTGCGCTGTGGTTCAACGACGGGGCCTGGTGGGGAAACCTGTGGGACACTGCCAGCTCGGATTTCCATATCTTCCGGTTCAACGCCGCCACGAGTTCGTGGGTCGATACGGGTGTGCTGACGGAGTCGCGGGCAAGCACCCATCATGATGTGCTGTGGGACGGAAGCACGTTGTATGTGGCCAGCTATCGGTTCGTCAACGACGGCCTGCCGGCTGAAGCGAACTACCCGACGACGATGCGGCGTTACAGCTACGACTCAGGTACCAAGAAATACACGCTGCTCGGTTCTTCACAGATCAACAACTCCAAAGTTGAAGTTCTGACCATTGATAAGGACTCGACTGGCAGGGTGTGGGCCACATGGCAGCAGGGGAACCGAATCTATCTGAACGTCACTGCCACGGATGGCAAGACCTGGGGGACCGCGTTTGCGCATCCTGCGTCGTTGAGCAACGTGTCCGTGGACGACACGTCGGCTCTGATCGCGTTCGACGGGAAGATGGGTGTGATGTGGAGCCGGCAGGTTGGTGACTCCACGGACGGCATGTACTGGAGCTACCACGTCGATACGGACTCGTCGAAGACCGCCTGGACCGCACCTGTGGCGGCAGTGAAGGGGCAACGCAGCGGCGATGACCATATGAATTTGAAGTGGCTGGACTCCTCGGCTGGTGGGGTTTTCGCTGCTATTAAGACGTCGTTCACGTCGGCGTCCCAGCCGCTGATCCAGCTGTTGGCATTGAATGGTACGACCTGGTCGGCGCACACCATCGCGACGGTGTCGGAGTGCCCGAACCGGGTGATCGTCCTCATCGACGAGGCCGCGGAAAAGATCCGTACCTTCGCTACCTATCCGAAGCCGAGCGGCACGACGAACGCTGGTGTCTGCACCAGCTCCGGAGGTGCGATCTACGAGAAGTCCACGTCGTTGAGCAACATCAGCTTCAGTAGTGCGAAGACGACTCGTATCGTGGATGCCGACCAGTATGTCCACAACGTGACGTCGACCAAGCAGAACCTGAATAATAAGACGAGCACGGCCAACAGCGGCCTGCTGGTACTCGCTGATGTGAACGCCACAAGCCGGTACTGGCATTACTACGACGGCACCGGCGGGACCGCTGGTGGTGGCAGTACTACTGACACTACGGCTCCGACTGTGACAGGTACGTCTCCGACTAATCTTGCGACTGGCGTCGCGGTGGGCGCGGATGTGACAGGGACGTTCTCGGAACCGATGAACACGTCGACGATCTCGTCGAGCACCTTCACGTTGACGGGGCCGACGGGGACGGTGGCGGCAACTGTGACGCCCGACAGCACGGCCAAGGTGGCGACGTTGAACCCAACTGCGGATCTTGCAGCGGGTACGACCTACACGGCCACGATCAAGGGCGGGTCCAGCGGGGTGAAGGATGTTGCCGGTAACGCGTTGGCTGCGGACAAGACCTGGAGTTTCACCGCGGCTGCCACTGCAAGCGGCGGCGGCACATCGGAGACCGCTACGCTCACAGCCATCGCTGACACCTATGTATCGAGCGCGACGCCTGATACAACCCTTGGCACAAGCACACTTTTGGGGGTGGACTTCAGCCCTGTGGAGCTCACGTACTTGAAGTTCGACCTGCCTGCTGCTCCCGCGGGCAAGACGCTGCAGAGCGCGACGTTGCAGCTGTGGAGCGCCGGGAGCGGGTCCACGGGGAAGCAGAACATCAAGCTTGTTGCCAATGACGCTTGGACCGAGACCGGGATCACGTACAACAACAGAAACACTTATCCGTTGGGCAGCAGCATCATCGGAACCCTCGGCCCGACAGCCACCAACACCAACTACACTGTTGCGCTGACCGCCAGCGCCGTGGCCGGTGAGCTCGGCCAACCGCTATCTCTTGGTCTGGACTCCAGCAGCAGCGACGGCCTGGACCTCAACTCCAGGGAGGTTGCCGGCAAAGCACCCACGCTGGTGCTGACCTTCGGTTAGGTCCGGCAGAAGGGACTGAGGTGGCCGGGACTGCATCCGCAAGGATGGGGTCCCGGCCACCTTCTGTGTGTGCTTGCCCCAGAGCGGTCCGCGGCGCCGGGGTCGGCCCTCCAGCCGGCTATGGAACGAGAAATCAGTCGTCCAGCAGTTCGATAAACTCCCGGGCCTGTTTCAGGGAGATATCAGAGTGCCGGCTGAGCGCCGTGGCGGCAGCCTCCGTGTCCCCATTCCGGGCCAAGGTACGGATCCTGCCGTAGATTTCGTCATTGAGCATGTTGCTGCTGACCTCCCGGGTCACGTCACCCTTGCTCGCAATTGCCCGGTAGCGGTAGGGGAAGCGCTGCGGCTCGTCGTCGTCGTCATCTTCTGCGGCGGCCAGCGGCGCCTCAGGAGCCCGGTAGGGCTGGGGGTGGGCCGCCAACGCACCCACCGCATCACGTGACGCCCTCAGGCCTTCTCCCGTGGCCTCGTAGTACAGCTTGATCGCAGCCATCGCCTGCCCCTGCGCAATCAGGGCATAGAGCCTGCGATGTTCCTCTTCCGAGAGTTTGGCGGCGGCCGTGCGCGCCAACTCAACGGGGGTTGGGGCAGGCACCGCCCTTCCAGCGCTGCGGGCGGCCTTCCGCCTGCCGATGACGCGGATGGCCAGTATTACTCCGGCTACCACTGCCAGGAGGATAAGGGCCGGGGCCACAAGCGATTCCATGTCTAACGCCGTTCTATGTGCTTCCTGGCAGCAGCCAGGTCCGATGTTGCCTGGGAGTTCTGGCTTGGCCTGGTGTTCCGCTCGAGTTGGGCCCGGGCAGCGGTGGCTGCCTGGACTTGGGCCGCATAATGCTGCGCAGAGCGCTCCGCCAGGTCACGCTGGTATTTTTCGGCGTCAGACATTCCCGAGTCGCGCGGGCTCAGGGCCGTAAAGAGGCCCCAGATGAGCGCCACCAAGACGATCGCAGGCAACAGGACCAGCAGTAGTTCGCCCATGCATAGAGCTTATGCCAGATCCGATTTATCCACAGCAATATTCACTTGGTCGTATGGAGGCGGGCCGGAAGCAGGGGCGGACCTCCCGGATGGAATATGAGGGTCGTCACAGCGCTGCGCAGCCCCCGCCGGGACCGAGGGCGGGCGTTTCCCCGGCAGCGTACGGCGACACGCGCTGTGGATGAAATTCCAGCAAAAGAAATATTTACTCCACACGCCTCGATCGACGTTTCTGCAGGTCAGCGCTATGGACGCTCAGAAACTTTTTTTGTTTCCACAGGTTTCCCCACAGGCTGTGCACAAGCTATGCCCCGTACTGCACAGGTTATCCACACCCCTCGACGCATACTGGCTTTGAGGCTGGACCCCTGGCGGCTAGCGTAGCGGGGTACCTGTTCTTCGGTGCCCCCGACGGCTTCACAGACGGGCATCCGGCACGACGGGAGAGAACCGCTGATCCAGGAGGAAGCATCCTTTGTGGAAAACCTGTGGATAGTGGGGATAACTCCTTTTTGCAGCCAAGGCCGCGGCCTGCGGGCAGGATTGTCAGACCCCGCCGGTAGAACCGAACAGGTGGCGGAGCACGGCTTTTCCACGCAACGCGTTAGCAGGATGGTTAGTCATCGGGCACCCAGGTTCCCGGTACACAATGGAGGACGGCAGCTTTGTCTATAGCGCATCTGGACCCGGTCGAGGCCACCCGAGGATCGGACGCGAGCCGGAAGCCTCCCCAGGATATTGCCGCGGAGCAGTCTGTGCTCGGCGGCATGATGCTGTCCAAGGACGCCATCGCCGACGTCGTTGAAATCCTCCGCGGCCAGGACTTCTACCGGCCGGCGCATGAAACGATTTACGAGGCCATCATTGACCTGTATGGCCGCGGTGAGCCCGCTGATGCCGTCACCGTGTCCGATGAGCTCACCAAGCGTGCCGAGATCAACCGGATCGGCGGCCCCGCCTACCTCCACGAGCTGATCCAGACCGTCCCTACCGCAGCCAACGCCGGTTATTACGCCGAGATCGTTGCTGAGCGGGCCGTCCTCCGGCGGCTCGTGAATGCCGGCACCAAGATCGTCCAGCTGGGCTACGGCTCGGACGGGGAAGTGGAGGACCTGGTCAACCAGGCCCAGGCCGAGGTCTACGCTGTGGCCGAGCGGCGGACCGCCGAGGATTACGTGGTGCTCAAGGACGTTATGGAGTCCACCGTGGACGAGATCGAGGCGTCCGGTCACCGCGGTGAAGGCATGACCGGTGTCCCCACCGGCTTTTATGAGCTTGATGAGCTCACTCACGGACTCCACCCCGGCCAGATGATCGTTATTGCCGCACGTCCGGCCGTGGGTAAGTCAACCTTCGCCCTGGATTTCGCCCGCTCCGCGGCGATCAAGAATAACCTGTCCACCGTGATGTTCTCGCTCGAAATGGGTCGGAACGAGATTGCCATGCGCCTGCTCTCGGCCGAGGCAACCATTGGCCTGCAGGACCTCCGCAAGGGAACCATTAAGGACGAGCAGTGGTCCAAGATCGCCACCACTATGGGCCGGATGAACGATGCCCCGCTGTTCATCGACGACAGCCCCAACATGTCCCTCATGGAAATCCGGGCCAAGTGCCGCCGCCTGAAGCAGCAGCATGATCTCAAGCTGGTGATCCTCGACTACCTTCAGCTGATGAGCTCCGGCAAGAAAGTGGAGTCGCGCCAGCAGGAAGTTTCGGAGTTCTCCCGTGCTCTGAAGTTGCTGGCCAAGGAACTCCAGGTTCCGGTCATCGCGCTGTCCCAGCTGAACCGTGGGTCCGAGCAGCGCCAGGACAAACGGCCCATGGTGTCGGACCTCCGTGAATCAGGCTCCATCGAACAGGACGCCGACATGGTGATCCTGCTCCACCGCGAGGACGTCTACGACAAAGAATCACCGCGCGCGGGGGAAGCGGACATTCTGGTGGCCAAGCACCGTAACGGCCCCACCAAGGACATTGTGGTTGCTTTCCAGGGCCACTACTCCCGCTTTGCCAACATGGCGGCTGATGCCGGCGGGGGCGGCTTCTAAGGCGTCAGCCCTTGGTTGCTTCTGTCCTGGCTGGTGGAGCCCTGGGCCAGCAGGTGGTTGGGCAGCCGGTTCCCCGGCGCCTTTCCCCTGATTTCCAGCAGTTCGCGGGCATGCGCGTGAAGCCTTTTGTCCTCATCGCTGACCGGTACCCAGGCGGGGACCGGCACTGAGTTGCCCTCGGCGTCGCGCGCCACCATCACCGTGAGGCAATAGGTGGTGAGGTTCATGTCCCGGCTCTTGGGGTCGCCGGAACGGACGTGGACGGCAATATGCATGCCCTTGGTTCCGGTGTACACGAGGCGGGCCTCCACCTCCACCACGTGGCCGATCAGCAGCGGGCGGTAGAAGCGGACGCCCCCGGAGAACACGGCCACGGTGTCCATTCCGCAGTAGCGGGAGGCGCAGACGTAGGCGGCTTCGTCGATCCACTTCATCACGATGCCGCCGTGGACCTTTCCGCCCCAGTTCACGTCCGTGGGAGCGGCCATAAACCGAAGGGTCACCCGCTCCGCCGTGCCTGCATCGGTATATTCCTGCCGGTTCATCGCTTCCACGATCTGCTCGCGGATCTTGATGCGGGCCAGGGCATGGTCGCGCTGCTCGATCTCTTCAACGGTGACGGGCTCAAACTGCTTGACCGGGATGGGTTTCCCATCCTCCCCGACTGCAACAAAGATCACCATGCACTGGCTGCGCATGGTGGCGGGGCCGCCCCTGGGATCCCCGGAGGACACAACGGTACGGATATGCATTGACGACCGCCCCGTGTAAACAATGGTGGCCTCAACCTCCACCATGTCCCCGCTGTTCACCGGGTCCGCGAAGTGGATGTTTCCCACATAGGCCGTGACGCAGTAGGACTTGGCCCAGCCCACTGCAGCGGCGTACGCGGCCTTGTCCACCCACTCCAGCACCGTTCCGGCGTCCACCGATCCGCTGTGGCCCACGTCCATGGGGGCGGCCAGGAAGCGGAGGGTCACGGAGTTGGATGTTCCGGCATCAGTCATGGTGCGATCATACTGACGCTCCGGGTTACCGGCCGGTTGGACCTGCAACAAAGCCATGCCGCCACGCGGGGACAGCCTGAACGGAGGCCGGGACCCGGTTTGACGAAGCCGCCCCGCCCGCCGGAAGGCGGACGGGGCAGCGGTGGATCAGCAGGCTAGCCGGCGCGTGTGTACACGATATCCGGCTGGGCCGGAAGTTCCATGCCCTCCCCAATGAAGAAGCTGGGGTGCGGCGGCTGGTTGTAGGAGACGTTTTCCCGGGCAACTGAGAGTCGGTACGCCGGATCATGCATCAGCGTGCGGAGCCGAACGTCGGTGCCGGCGGTGGTGGTGTAGATCCGCAGCTCCGTGCTGTCGGCCGAAGGCCAGGCGAGCTCCTCGCGCCAGTCACCCAGGAGGTCGGCCTGGACGGCGGGCGTGCCCTTGGTGCTGTTGTTGGATTTCGCGCCGGTGGCGGTCAACAGCCGGTCGCTGGCCTGCGTCTCCCAGTTCCATTTAGCAATGCTCGGCGTTCCCGTGTTGGCCGATGCATTCCAGTCATGGTCCACGATTTCACGCAGCAGGTCGCCGTCCCACCAGGCAAGGAAGTTGGCTGCCGGGATGTTGTTCGCGATCAACTGTCCCTTGGCTGACCGCAGCTCACCCACAGGGGAGTTCCAAGCGGCGTCGCCGCCGATGGCCCAGCCCTCTGCACCGGGGAAGCGGGGGTCGATGTCTCCCGCTGCAGCACGTCCGGTGTCCTTGGCGGCCGGGATGCTCCACAGCACTTCGCCGGTACGTGCATCGCGGAAGGTGGCACCCTTGTTGCCGCTCGAGCCCATTTCCTCGTGGGCGGCGAACGTCTCGAGCCCCGGACGGGACGGGTCAAGGTCGCTGGTGTGGATGGCGTCACCGTGGCCGAGGCCCGTGGTGTACAGCGGCTTGCCGTTGTCATCGATGGTCATGGAACCAAAAACAAACTCGTCCTTTCCGTCGGCGTCCACGTCCACCACCGAGAGGTTGTGGTTGCCCTGGCCCCGGTACTGCCCGCCCGCGATGTCCGAATCGAAGACCCAGCGCTTGGTGATCTGGCCACCCACAAGGTCGTAGGTGGCCAGCACGGCGCGGGTGTAGTAGCCGCGGCTGAACATCATGGACGGGTGTTCGCCGTCCAGGTAGGCCACGGCACCGAGGAAGCGGTCCACCCGGTTGCCGTAGGTATCGCCCCACGCCCCCACATCACCCCGGGGCGGATCGTAGGCAACGGTGTCCATGATCGTGCCGCTGGCTCCGTGGAACACCGTCAAGTATTCCGGCCCGGTGAGCACATAGCCGCTGCTGTTGCGGTAATCGGCGCTCGGGTTGCCGATCACGGTGCCGGCGGCGTCACGCGTGCCGTCCGCCGTCTTCATCGCAACTTCCGCCTTGCCGTCGCCGTCGAAGTCGTAGGCGAGCAACTGGGTGTAGTGGGCGCCTGCGCGGATGTTCGGGCCCATGTTGATGCGCCAGAGCTTGGTGCCGTCCATCCTGTAGGCATCCACGTAGACGGTGCCGGTGTAGCCTGCCTGCGAGTTGTCCTTGGAGTTGGACGGGGACCACAGCTGGAGGACTTCGTACGTGCCGTCGCCGTCCAGGTCAGCGACGCTGGAGTCACCCGCCGAGTAGCTGTACGGCTGGCCGTCCTTGGTGTAGTCGTCGGCAGGCTTGTCGAGCTTGATGGCAAGGTAATCCTGGGCGAGGGGCGTGAACTCCGCAGTGAGCTGGTCCCCGCCGTTGCCCACTGCCTTGACCACGTACTTCGAGGCCGCGGTTCCGTCCGGATCAAGGAACGTGGTGCTGTTGTGGATCGGCTCATCGGTGAGCTGGACGCCGTCGCGGATCACATGGAAGCCGATCTGCTCCGAATCAAGGCCGAGCATCCGCCAGCCTACGCGGACGCCTTCGTCGGTCAGCAGTGCAACCGGGGCGCGGTCCAGCTTCTCCATTTGCCGGTTCACCACAGTCACCTTTTCGGTTCCCACTACCGGGGACGGGGCGGATTCGCCGCCCTTGTTCACGGTGGTGACGCGGTAGTAGTACTTGATGGTGGTCAGCACGGTGTAGTCCGTGTAATTCACCTCGGTGGCGCGGCCCACGTACTCAAAGGGGCCGTCCGGGGAGGTGGACCGGTAGACCTGGTAGGCGGCAGCGCCGGAAACCTTCTGCCACTTGAGCGTGACGCTGGTCTTTTCCACTGCCTTGACGTCCACCTTGACGGTGGCCGCCGGGACCGGGGTGTTGGGATCCACCAGGGCCGTTTCCAGCGTGTTGGAGGGGACGGATTCCAGTCCGGTGCTGTCCAGAGCGGTGACGAAGTACTTGTACTTCAGGCCCGCGAAGGCGGTGGCGTCCTGGAACGACGCGGCAGTGACGTTTTCGGCGATCAGCCGGGGTTCGGCTTCGAACGATGCTTGGCGGAACACCTTGTAGCTGGCCGCGTCTGCCACCGCGTCCCAGGCAAGGTCAACGGTGGGTGGTTCGGAAGCTGCGTCAAGGGCAGCCATGTGCAGGTTGGTGGGGCCCACCAGCAGCGGGGTGACCTCCAGGCCGTTGAGCCGCTGGCCGGAACCGCTGACGGTGAGGTTCAGCTGTCCATCCGACACCAGGACCTGGTTGATGATTTTTGTTGCTGACGACGCTTTGCTGGAGGACACCTGGCCGAAGGGTGTTCCTTCGGCAGCAACGTCGGTGCGGGTTGAGCCGATCCAGTCGCTGTGGTAAGTCTTCAGGGCGTAGGTGCCGTTGGGGACATCGAGCTTGAACTCGAAGCTGGAGCTGCTGAGGACGAAGTCGCGCAGCAGGTTGCTGGTGACTGCGCCGCGGTCCCGATCGCTAAGCACCGAGGTGTCCTTGAAGCCGAAGCCGCGCTCGGGGGTGTAGGCCATGGTCCGGTTGACTTCGGTGTAGCCTGCCTCAACCGGCGCTCCCACGGGCCCTAAGTCGAACTTGTACTTTGCCTGTTTGGTGGTCAGGTTGAGGGCATCACTGGGCTCGGAGAGGCCCTTGCCGTTCATCGCGGCCACCCGGACGTTGTACGCGGTCCCTTCGGCCAGCCCGGACAGGGTGGCACTTGGGATGGTGGAGGTGGTGGTGAGCTTGTAGGCGCTGTCCGCTTCGGAGGCCGGTTTGCGGTACACCTTGTAGATGTCGGCGCCGTCCACCGGCTGCCACTTTAAGAGCGCTCCGGCGTTGGAAACGCTGCCGGCCACGAGGCCTTGCGGCTTGGCGGGAACGGATGACGGCGGTGCGATGTCCTTGGCGCGGGCGGCCAACGGAAGGCTGAGCTGCTTGACTCCATCGGCCACGAGGCGGGCGATCTGGATGGCGCCGTATTCCTGGAAGTGGGTGTTGTCCACCGTGCCGGCAGGCCTGTTGGGGTAGACGCCGGCGTCAACGTGAAGGAAGACGGACTTGGTGTCCTCCGGGCCGATGGCGTCGTAGTAGGCTCGGCTCGAGGCGGAGAGGTCCACCAGGGCGACGTTCTCCTCAGCGGCGAGTTCCTGCACCTTCGCCACGTACTCAGGGAAGCTGACGTTGAACTTGCCGGTGGCTTCGTCGTAGTCCCGGCGTCCCACGGGGGTGACCAGGACGGGCGTTGCGCCGCGCTGGCGCGCGCCGTTGACGTACGTGCGCAGGTATTCCTTGTAGTCGGCTGGGGAGGCGTAGCGGTCATCGACGCCGATAGTGGCGTCGTTGTGTCCGAACTGCACCATCAGGTAATCACCGGGGTTGATGACCCTCAGGATCTCGTCCAGCCGGCCCTGGGTGATGAAGTTCTTGGAGCTGCGGCCGCCGATGGCGTGGTTCTTGAAAGAAATCTTCTCATCGAAGTAACGGTCGATCATCTGGCCCCATCCGGCCTGGGGGACGAAACCGGGGTCATACGTCTGCACCGTTGAATCGCCGGCGAGGTAGACGCCTGGGTCCGTGGTGGCGGTGCGGGGCGCCCGGGCGGAGATAATCAGCGCATTGATCTTGGCAGCGGTGCCGCTGAAATCGAGGTTGAGCTGGCCGTCTACCAGCGATATGGGGAACTCCATTTCCAGGTACTGCCCGGCGGTCTTGTCCGTGGCCTGGACCTTCGCCATGGTCTCGGCGGTAATGGCGATGTTCGTTGCCTCGGTGGCGTCGCCGGCGATGAGTTTGACGGTGTAGTCGCCGTTGGGCAGGTCCACCAGGAACGTGCTGCCCTGGGCCTGGACAAAGTCCGAACGCAGCGGATCGCCCGTACCGCGGTCCGCACCGGAGGTGACGGCTGTGTCGGTGAAGCCGAACTTCGTGGCGGCCGAGTACTGCGTGCCGGCGGCGACAGACGTGTAGCCGTCCGCTGTGGCGCCGGGGCCGAAATCGAACTTGAAGCCGCTTCCCACCGGCGGCAGGGCAGTATCGGCCTGGACGGCAGGGAGCCCGGTAAAGGCGATGGCAGCTGAGGCCACAGCGGCCGTTATGGCTTTGGCGCCGGCAGGGATCCGGCGCTCCCCGTGTGGCGGTGGTTGCTGGGGTTGTGGGGTCACTTGCGGGGATTTGTTCACGGACATCTCCTTCGATGAGCAGTGGCAAGGCGGTACCCAGGAAGGTTGGAACGATTCAAAGACACGATGGCGCCAACGGTGGCGCAATGCAGTTGAGGTTCCGAGTGATGATTCGGGAGTAGCTGAGACCTGGGAGTGATGCAGCTCTCGCTGCAGCACTCACTGGTTTATCAGCCTGCAAAGGATTCTGGCAAGCGTTTTCCCAACTTTCCCGTGACCTATTGGTGCCGGATGTTCCGCTTTGTTCACTGCCTCCGCCCGCGCGGGCGCCAACGGGACGGGGCGGGCCGGTGCCCGAATCGCCGGAAAGCGCCCGCTTCGCCGTTCCGGAACGGCGACTTCGCACGCTTCCGGCGAATCCGGCGCCGGCAAGAGTTGTTTCAGGAGCTGCAGCCGTCGCTTCCCGCGAATCCGCGGGCGGGGGCATGGCGCCGCTGGCCGGATGGTGTTAAATGCCGACGGCGGCTGCGCACCAGGGTGCCCACCCGCCGTCGACCGTTTTCCCGCCGAAGTCCACTGCCGGCTGGAGGGGATGTAAGGGTCAGGCCAGGGCGGCCAGCTTCGAGTTGCTGCGGCCGAAGAGGGCGCGGTCCACCGAAAGACGCCCTGCGCCGGTCAGTGCCAGGGCGAACGCGGCCGCAGCGAGGAGCAGGACCAGTTCGTAGCCGCCGTTGGCGGCGAAAACGCCGGCGGATGCGTGCACCATAAACAGGGCGCCGAGCATGTCCAGGACCAGGAGTGCTGCAACCACGCGGGTGAGGATGCCGAGGATCAGGGCGATGCCTCCGGCCAGTTCCAGCACGGCAATGGCAGGTGCCACTGCTTCTGCTGCAGGAACGCCCATTTTGGCAAAGGATGCCTGCGTGCCCGCGATGGTCCACTCGTTGAACTTCTGCCAACCGTGCGCTGCGAAGAGGAAGCCCAGGATGATGCGGAGGGCGGTGATGGCGGTGGTGGTAAGTCTTGACTGGTTCATGGAGTTAACTCTTCCTGCAAGATGGTTGAACTGTCAACTAACTGCGGCATAATGTGGGCTTTGTCATGCCGGCGTGGAGGCAACCGGACACCCGATTAGGCTGGCAAGGTGCCCCACTTACCTGCTTCGGCGCCAGCCGCCCCACCGAAAGGACATGCCCGCGAGATCCTTCGGCTGGCAGTTCCCGCCTTTGGCGCCCTCGTGGCCGAACCGCTCTTCCTGCTCGCGGATTCGGCGATCGTTGGCCACCTTGGCGTGGCGCAGCTGGCGGGCGTTGGACTGGCAACGGCTGTGCTGCACACCGCCGTCGGCCTGATGGTTTTCCTCGCCTACTCCACCACTCCCGCGGTGGCCCGCGCCGTGGGGGACGGGCAGCCGGGCAAGGCTATGGCGGCCGGGCGCGACGGCGTGTGGCTGGCCTTGCTGCTGGGCACGGTTCTGGCCGTGGCCGGATTCCTGGCAGCCGACCCGTTGATCGGCCTGCTGGGCGCTGACGGCGAGGTGCGTACTTTCGCCGTCGACTACCTTCGCTGGTCCATGCCCGGACTGGTGGCCATGCTGCTCATCTTCGCAGGCACCGGCCTTCTCCGTGGCCTCCAGGACACCCGGACGCCCCTGGTGGTGGCCACGGCCGGTTTTGCCCTGAACATTGTCCTGAACTTGTGGCTGGTTTACGGTCTGGGCTGGTCCGTCGCGGGCTCGGCCGCCGGCACCAGCGTGGCCCAATGGGCCATGGCCGCCGTCTACCTGGTGATGGTGAAGCGGAATGCGGCGGTCCACGGCGTGAGCCTGCTGCCCAGCTGGAGTGGTATCAGGAGCATGACGCGTGTTGGTTCATGGCTGATGCTGCGCACGCTCAGCCTGCGCATTGCAATCCTGGCCACCGTTCTTGTAGTCACCGCGCAGGGTGCCGTCAACCTCGCGGCACACCAGCTGGCCATGACCATCTTCTCCTTCCTGGCCTTCGCCCTGGACGCCCTCGCCATCGCTGCCCAAGCGCTGATCGGCAAGGAGCTGGGAGCCTCCAACCCGGGCAAGGCACGGCTGCTGACCAGGACCATGACCCGGTGGGGACTCGGTTTTGGAGTGGCCACCGGGGCGCTCCTGGCCGCTGCCGCCCCTTGGGCGGGCCCCCTTTTCACGTCCGATCCGGAGGTCCAGTCGGTCCTTGCCATTGCTTTGTGGGTCCTCGCCGCCGGCCAGCCCATCGCGGGATATGTCTTTGTGCTTGACGGGGTGCTGATCGGTGCCGGGGACGCGAAATACCTGGCGCTGGCCGGTGTGGTGAACCTGGCCGTGTACGTGCCGCTTCTGATTGCCGTGGCCCTGTCAAATGCCCTGGGGGCGCCGGGACTGGGCTGGCTGTGGGCCGCCTTCGCACTCGGTTACATGGCTGCCCGCGCCATCACTCTTGGCGTCCGTGCCCGTTCCGACCGTTGGATGGTGCTGGGTTCGCCCTAGCGCGGACCGCCACTAAACTGGACCGGTGACCCAACCGAGAACCCCCTCAGCCGCTGCCCCCGGAACGGCTCCCAGGGCTGACCTGTGGAAGCCGGTCCTCCTCCGCTCCGCAGCTGCATTGGTGTTTGGGGCTGTCACCATTTTCTGGGCGGCACCATCGGTAGCTGTTATGGGGTGGTCCGGCGGCCTCTACCTGCTGGCCACCGGCGTCCTCCTGGTCTGGGGGATCCGGGCAGCAGGCTTCGAGAAGGAAAGCGCACCCGGCAAAATGCTTTCCGCGGCCGGATCTGTTCTCGCCGGCGCAGGGTTTGCGCTGCTCCTGCTCCACGGGGACCTGCTGTTTGGGGTCATTGCTGCCCTGGGCCTGGCGGTGGCCGGGGCTTTCGAGCTGTCCTGCGGCCTGAAATTCCGCGGCAGGCACGTGCTGGCCCGCGACTGGATTGCCTCGGGAATCATAAGCCTGGGTACAGCAGCCATCCTGCCCTTCTTCATGGGCCTGGGCGCCCATGCCCTGCTAGGCGTGGCCGGCGGCGGCGCCATCATTTCCGGTGTGCTGTGGGCGCTTGCCGGGCTGACGATCCGGCACGATGCCCGCAGCGCTGCAGGAACGCCGTAAACTAGGAGGTGTCCGGTTCTACTTCTCGTAGAAAATTGGTCCGGACGCACTACCGCATCATGCAAAACCAGGCCGGCCGGAGCGCCGCCTGCAGGGAGGAATCACCGTGGCAGACCAGCAACCAGGACATCCGCGCAAGGTGCGGACCTCGGTGAAGGGCCCGTTGATGTTCTCCGCGTTTTGGGCCGTCGTTGCCTTTGTGGCCGTAGTGGTCTTCGCTTCCGGCGGCAGTGCACGCGCCCCCCGTTTCGACCTTGCTTTCACTGCCGCCGGCATCGCCTTCATCGTCACCCTGGTAATAGCGGCGATGCTCTCCATGAGCCACAAGGAGAACGCCGAGCACCTGGGTAAGGGGTCGGGTGTAAACCTCAGTTCAGCGCCCAAGCCGTCCCATGGCTTCGGCTCTCCGGGCTCCCAGGGCCCTGCCGCCCCCGAAGATCCGGACAACCCCGGCAGCCGTTGACCATCTGCTATGCCGATGCGGCCTGGCGGGCCCGATAGGCGGCCACGTGCGCCCGGTTGGCACAGTTTCCTGTATCGCAGTACCGCTTTGACCGGTTCCTGCTGAGGTCCAGCACCGCAGCATCGCAGTCCTCCGACTCGCAGATGCGCATCCGGTCCATCTCCTTGCCGCGGATTACGTCCGCCAAGGCCATGGCGGCTTCGGTGCTCATCCTGTCCACCAGCGGGGCCTCCGGGGTGGTGGCGTGCAGATGCCAGTCCCAGTCGTCATGCTTGACTAACTGCGGCAGTGCATTGGCGTCCCGCAGCAGGCGGTTCACGGTCTCGACGGCGGATCCTTCATTCGCCGTCCACAGCTCCGCGAGTTGTCGACGAAGCCGGCGCACGCTCGTGAGTTCGTCGTCATCCCGGGTGCGTGATCCCGTGAATCCTTCAGCTGCCAGGAACCGGTCAAGGTCCGTCGTGGACGCGAGTCCCTCACTTCCGTTTGCCGCCGAGTTGATCAGGTTAACCACGGTGCGCAGGGCCACCTCGGTGTCAGGGGCAAAAACCATCTTGACTCCTTACAGTGCCGTCCCGTACTGTCATGACCATTACCCCACTTTACTCCTGACAGGAGGCGACGATGCCTGCCGCACACAACAGCACCCCGACGCTTGGGATGCAGGCCAGCAAGCGCAGCTTCCTCGCCTCCGGCCTGGGCATTGCGCTGTTCTCGTCCGCAGTCTTCGGCACCTCCGGATCCTTTGCCAAGGCTTTGCTGGAAACAGGATGGTCTCCGGGCGCAGCCGTGGCCGCCCGGCTCACCGGCGCAGCTTTGATCCTCGCCGTGCCGGCGGTTCCCGCGCTCCGTGGGCGCTGGCATCAACTCCGGGACAACTGGATGACCATCCTGCTCTTCGGGCTGATCGGCGTTGCGGCGTGCCAACTGTTCTACTTCAACGCGGTGGCCAGACTCTCGGTAGGTGTTGCGCTGCTGCTGGAATATCTGGCACCGGTGCTCATCGTGCTCTGGATCTGGGCAGCCGGCCGGAAGCGGCCCCGGGTGCTGACTTGCGGAGGAACGCTGCTTTCGCTCGCCGGCCTGATCCTGGTCCTTGATCTCACGGGCGCGGTCAAAATCGATTCTGTGGGTGTCCTCTGGGGCATCGCAGCCGCGGTCTGCCTTGCCGTCTACTTCTTTATCACCGCAAAGGAGAACGACTCGCTTCCGCCTATCGTCCTGGCCTCGGGAGGGCTCCTGGTAGGCGCCGCCGTGATGTGGCTCTCGGCAGCAACGGGACTGCTGCCCATGACCTTCAGCACTGCGGACACTGCGCTGGGCCCATGGGTCACGCCGTGGTGGGTATCGCTGGCGGGGCTGGTCATCCTGGCCACTGTGCTGGCGTACGTTTCGGGCATTATGGCGGCCCGGGCGCTGGGCTCCAAGGTGGCGTCCTTCGTGTCGCTGACCGAAGTCCTCTTTGCCGTTATCTGGGCGTGGCTGCTCCTGGGCGAACTTCCCGGCGCCATCCAACTCCTGGGCGGCGCGCTGATCGTCGGCGGCGTCATCCTGGTCCGGCTCGATGAACTCGGGGGCGCCGCAGTTGAGCCAGCAGGCGCGGGCGTGGCGGCACCCAAGGCGGCGTCCCCGCTGGAACACGCGAACGACGTCGAGCCCGTGCCTTAACTGCCGCACGGGAAGGGCGCCGTGCGGTTAATGCGGTTAAACAGTAGGGCCGGATACCTGGCGGTGTCCGGCCCTACTGTTGTTCGCAACTGAAGGCTACTGGCCGTGGGAAGCGCTGGACTGCTCTTCAGCGTTCTTCCTCGCCTTCTGGCCGGCGTCCCTGAGTGCTTCAGCAACCTTGTTCAGCATCGAGGTGTGCTCGCCGGTCCACTGGTCGCGGAACCTGTCAGCGTCAGGTCCCTTCCAGTCGGTGGAGGTCAAAGCGTTCGTGAGGGAATTGCGCTGCGACTCGATCTCGGTCGCACCTGCCTGAAGCTTGCTGCCGAGCTGGCGAAGCTGGTCAACGTCTGCACCCCAAATAGCCATGAGTTTCTCCTCGTAAATCGTGGATCCGAACCAGGTCGGCGTCCCCAACGGCCCCCCGGCTTCTCCGGAAGATCCAATACCTAGAACCTATCCCGGCCCGCAAAACAGTGTCGATGGGCACCCCTGCCCATGCCCTGCTCCCCATGGACAAGGAGACCCTAAACCTTCGGGGAGGGGTCGATCCTTGGCGATCCAGAGCCTAGCATGGCGGTATGTGCCGGAATATCCGAACCCTCCACAACTTTGAACCGCACGCCACCTCGGAGGAGGTGCATGCCGCGGCGTTGCAGTACGTGCGCAAGGTCAGCGGCAGCACCAAGCCGTCCAAGGCCAACCAGGAGGCCTTTGAAGAGGCAGTCCACGAGATCGCCCACATCACCCAGCACCTCCTGGATGCATTGGTAACGCAGGCTCCGCCCAAGGACCGGGAGGCCGAGGCCGTGAAGGCGAGGGCCCGTGCGGCCGTGCGGTACGGCGCCGCCTGAGCCCTTGGTTGCTGCCTGAGCCTTGGGTGTCAGGCCTTCATCCCGAAATTGCGCAACCGCAGCGAGTTGGCCACCACCAGGACCGAGCTCGCCGCCATTGCGGCGCCGGCAATCATCGGGTTGAGCAGGCCCAGGGCGGCCACCGGAATGCCCACGGCATTGTAGAAGAAGGCCCAGAACAGGTTGGTTTTGATGGTGGCCAGGGTCCTGCGGGAGAGTTCGATGGCCTGGACCACCTGCGAGAGGTCATTGCCCATCACCGTCAGATCGGCCGCCTCGATCGCTACATCCGTGCCGGATCCCATGGCAATGCCAAGATCAGCCTGCGCCAGGGCCGCAGCATCGTTAACCCCGTCGCCGGCCATGGCCACGGTGGCGCCGCCAGCCTGCAGGGTTTTCACCACTTCCACCTTGCCCTCTGGCAAGACGCCTGCGTAAACGTCTGCCGGATCAATTCCGACGGCGGCAGCCACCTGTGCGGCCACGGCGGCGTTGTCTCCCGTCAGCAGGAGGGGCCGCAGGCCCAGCGCTTTCATTCGTTCGACGGCCGCCGCTGAGCCGGGCTTGACGGTATCGCGAAGGCTGATGATGCCGGCAACGGTCCCGTCCACGGCCACCCAGGTAGCGGTGGCGCCGGTGGCTTCCGCCGCTGCCTGGGCCTGCGCCTGCTTGGAGGTGATGGTAATACCGTTGTGCTCAAGCCAGCCGGTGCGGCCGGCCGTGACCTGCCTGCAGCCAACGGTTCCCGCGACGCCGCCGCCCGGCGCCGATCTGAAGCCCTGCACCGCCGGCAGGTGTCCGTTGTCGTGCGCCGTTGGTCGATCCGCGGCTGCTTCCTGGGCGGCAGCGGCGATGGCGCGGGCGACCGGGTGTTCCGATGCTGCCTCGACGGCGCCGGCCAGCCTTAGGACCTCGCGCTCTTCAAACCCTGCGAAGGCAAGGGTGGAATCCACTGCCAGCGCCCCGGTGGTGACCGTGCCGGTCTTGTCCAGCAGGATGGTGTCCACGGTTCGCGTATCTTCCAGCACCTGCGGGCCCTTGATGAGGATGCCCAACTGGGCCCCCCGTCCCGTCCCGGTCAGGAGGCCAACGGGAGTGGCAAGCCCCAGGGCGCACGGGCAGGCGATCACCAGGACGGCGACGGCGGCGGTAAAGGCGGCGCGCAACCCTCCGCCGCTGGCCTCGGGACCTGCAAAGAGCAGCCAGAGGACGAAGGTGAGTGCGGCGACGGCCAGGACCACGGGAACGAACACGGCGCTGATGCGGTCTGCGAGGCGGGCGATGGGAGCCTTGCCCGTCTGTGCCTGGGACACGAGGCGCGCCATCTGCGCCAGGGTGGTTTCCGAACCCACGCGGGTGGCCTTGACCAGCAGGCGGCCGGACGTATTGATGGTTGCGCCGGTGACCCGGCTGCCCGGTCCAACCTCCACCGGCACCGATTCGCCGGTCACCAAGGAGGCGTCAACGGCAGACGTCCCGTCGCTGACTATGCCGTCAGTGGCAATCTTCTCGCCGGGACGGACCACCAGCACGTCGCCCGCCTGGAGCAGTTCCGCGGGAACCCTCCGTTCCCTGCCGTCATCCAATATGGTGGCATCCTTCGCACCCAGGCTCAGGAGGGCGTGCAGGGCGTCGCCGGCCTTCTGCTTGGCGTTGGCCTCAAGGTGGCGGCCCAGGAGCAGGAACGTGGTGACAACGGCTGCCACCTCAAAGTACAGGCCGCCCTGCTCCATTCCCTCCATGCCGGGGTGCTGGGTCAACAGGGGATCGGCGACCAGCTGCCAGGCGGAGAACAGGTACGCGGCGGCGACACCGATCGACACCAGAGTGTCCATGGTCGACGCAAAGTGGCGGGCGTTGATGGCGGCCGCGCGGTGGAATGGCCAGGCAGCCCAGGTGACCACGGGCAGGGCCAGCGCCGCGGCCGCCCAGCCCCACTGCGGGAACTGGAACGCGGGGACCATGGAGATCAGGAACACGGGCACCGTCAAGAGGGCGGCCAGGATCAGGCGCGGGCGCAGGTTTACCGGCGGCGGTGCAGCCTCCGGCGCGGGGGTGGGTTGGCGGATCTTGGCTTTGTAACCGGCCGCGTTAACCGTGTCCACCAACTGCTCGTTGGTGATGCCTGCCGGCACAGTGACATGGGCGGATTCCAGGGGGAGGTTGACCAGGGCCTGCACTCCTTCGAGCTTGCCGAGCTTCTTCTCCACCCGGTTGACGCAGGAGGCGCACGTCATGCCTTCGATGTCGAGCTCCACCACCCTGCTTCCGGGCTGGTGGAGTAGATCCTGGTTGCTCATGTGTTCCCCGTATCAGTGCCGGTGTTGGGCAGGTGCTTAGGCTTCGTTGGCGATGACCAGGTAACCGGCCTCCGCTACTGCTTCGCCGATTTCGGACGGTGACAAATGATCGCTTGAGATGATGGTGACGGTGGAGATGCCGCCGGCGTTGAGCTCGACGTCCACTGCCTCTACGCCCTCAAGGGCTTCAAGTTCTTCACTGACGGCGGAAACACAATGGCCGCATGTCATTCCGGAGACGCTGACCGTGGTGGTGGTTGGGGAGGTGGTGCTCATGGCTGCTCCTTGTTGTTTGGCCGGCACTGGGTGGTCCGGCATTCGTTTGTCCGGCGTTCGTTTGTCCGGCGTTCGCCGGGTGGCCGTTTGGGTTTAAAGACTGCTGTTACCGGAGGAGCCGGCCGATTGCATCGGCAGCTTCCTTGACCTTGGCATCGATGGCTTCTGCCCGCGCCGCGGGGTCCGGCTCGGATGCGGCGCCCACCACGCAGTGGCCGATGTGCTCTTCCACCAGTCCGAGGCTGACAGCGTGCAGGGCCTTAGTGACGGCGGAGACCTGCGTGAGGATGTCAATGCAGTACTTGTCCTCATCCACCATGCGGGCAATTCCCCGTACCTGGCCTTCTATGCGTTTGAGGCGGCGGAGATAGGCGTCTTTGTTTCCCGTGTAGCCATGCTGGAGCGCCTCATGGCCCGTAGCTTCGGCCGCTTCGTCCGCCACTGCTTCTTCGGTTGCACTCATGGTCCAACCGTATACCCCTTGGGGGTATACGGTCAAGTACCCCCTAGGGGTATAAATGGTGCGCCAAGGGCGGGAGGAGGCAGGGCAACAAAAAAGCTCCGGAGTGCGTTATTGGGGGATACGCACTCCGGAGCAGCTCTTGGGCAAACCCTGCGTCCACCTCGGTGGACCGGCCTGCTTGAATCAGCTTACGGGCTGGCAGTCCCCTCCGCCAGCACATCGAATAACTACTTTCGCTTTACTTTCTTGGCACTTAATTCGGCCCCAGTAGCGGGCTGCCGAAGGTCACGGCCGGTCCTCATGGGCTGGCATCCGGTAGGGAACTACGAGGACAGGGCGGCTCTGGTGATGGGTCAGCCAGGCGCCGACTGACCCACTAAGGGCTTCCGTGAGCCGATGGGAGAAACCCCGCTCTGACGTGCCGACGACGATCATCGGCGCATCATTTTCAGCTGCGAGCCGTGCCAGCGCGCGGGCGGGATCGCCTGTAAGGGTCCGGAACGTCCATTCCGTGCGCCCGGCTTCGGCCGGCACTTTGGCCACCGCCCCTTCTATGGCCGCCTGCAGTTCTGTAGTTACGGCCCTGATGTCCTCGTCGTCCGCATCAGGGTGGAGGGAGAGCCGGTGGGCGGACCGTGCAGGGTCCCATTCCACCAGGTAGCTGGCCTCGTCAACGTAAGCGCAGAGCAATGGCCTTCCCAGGCGGGCGGCGAGGAGGGCTGCGGTCTGCAGGACTTCGGGATGCTGCTTGGGCACGATGCCTACCAGGAGGGGTGAAGTACTGCTGAACTGATCGAACGTCATAGCTCATTTTCAGCCCCCTGCACATTCTTGAACAGGGCGGACTCTCCGGGTTGGTCAGGGCGCCGGGGAGGCAGTGACCACCACGTTCTTGCCCCAGGGATCCTCGGTGAAGCAGCTGATCAGGACCAGCCGGTTCGGCACCATACTCCAGATGGGACTTTCCTTGAGGCTGGACTTCAAATAGGTGGTCACGCTGTCCACCTTGTAGGGGATGGTGCCGGTTGCGGTGTCCACCTCGAACCTGTCGCCCACAGCCGCCGCGGAGCTCAGATGGTTGAAAGGTGCGTCCGCACCTTCCCAGCTGTGTCCGATCACGTAAGTGGTGTTTGCGGACCCCTGCCCCGGTGTCCCGAAGGGCGTCAGCCAGTAGCCATCTTTGGTGGCGGGCGGCTCCACCGTCTGGCTGGCCTGCGCGGCGGCGTCCAGGTCAAGAGCATGGACCGGAACATCGAATGCGGCGGAGGCATAGCGGATGTGCACTGGTTCGGCCGCCGCCGGGAGGACGGGGGCGGGCGCCGGTGCAGCTGAACTGGCCCGGCCAGGCACTTGCCCTTGCCCAGCCGCCCCCGTTCCATTTGCTGCCGGTATTCCAGGGACCGTTTGTGCCTGGTCCCGGGACGTGACCCCAGGTGCCGAAGACCCGATCCCTGCGCTGTCTCCTCTGGCGGACACCTGCATCTGGTGGAAGAGCGGTGCACCGAAGGTCATGGACAGAAAGGCCAGAACCCCGCACAGGAGGATGGCCAGGTCTCCACGGTTCCAGCGCCGCCGCGTGGGCTCCTTGCGGGCCGAGTGCCGGCTGCGTTCCTTGGACATGCTGCTCCCTAGCACCTGCAATGAAAGATCACCTGCAATGAAAGGAAGGCGCCCCGCCGGGCACTGGCGGGACGCCTTCCTGTCAGGAGGCCGCGGGTTGCGGCGTGGCCGAAGTCAGTCGGCCAGGGGCAGCGTGCGGCGGCTGCGGCGGAAAGCCACTGCCGCAGCTGCTGCCACAAGCGCGCCCACGCCTGCCAGCCAGGACGGGCTGTTGGAGCTGCCCACGGACGTCTGGGCGTTGTACCCCTGGTTGGTTCCCAAGCTGGTGGTGGCCGTGGCGGCGCGTGCTGCCGCGGTTGGCTGCTGAGTGACGACGACGGTCGCTTCCGCCGCCGGGACAGTCACGGGCGGAACCACCGCCGCCTGCTCGACGGGCGTTTCGACGACAGCGGCGAGCACAGGCGTCTCTACTACAGGCGTCTCCACTACGGGGGTCTGGACTACGGGCTGTTCGACGACCGGCTGTTCCACGACGGGCTGCTGCTCAACCACGGGTGGCGTTTCACCGGCCGGCAGATCCGCGCAGTTGGCGATGTAGGTGAGCTTTCCGGCGTTTGTCCAGTTCTTTCCGCCTGGCGCTTTCGGGGTGGGCGGGATGATGTCCGTAGCATGCTGGTCGTGGCCGCCAATCCCGTTGACGTTGAATTCCAGTGGCTTCCAGGATGTCCCGTCGTCGTGGCAGACGATGACTTGCTCGGACGCTGCGACGGCCGGTGCCGTCAGGCTGATCAGTCCCAGCCCTACGACCCCTAGAGTGGCGAAGGTACGTTTCATTGGTTTCTCCCCAGTGTGTGTTAAACGGACCATGATGAGGAGGAATAGCGGTTACGCCGAATGCCCCAGCAGCACGGTCAGCTTGCTTGAGTTTTCAGGCTAGGTGCGGGCCTGCAACCCAGTCGTGAGTAGGGTGTACTCGTCTTTCCGGAGCTTTCGCTGGACCTGTTACTTGTGCCTACCCGAAAATCCTCCAGCACTACTTGTCCGCGCTGCGGGTACCCTTGTAGCCCGCCCTGCCCGCGCCTAACGTTAAGTTCGACGAAAGGGCGTGAGGGCATGCAGATTTTCATGTGGTGGCTGGACCTGGACCTTGGGAGCAAGGAATGGTTGCGGGAGAACCTTCGGGCCGGGGAACTTCCGCTTCCGGTGCTGCAGGGGATCGCTGAAGCGGGCGGGCCCCACCCGGACGACCCGTCGGCAGTGCTTACGGCCGCGGACTGGGACTTCATCGAGACGCAGTCGGAGTTTGTGGACTAATCCTCACCGCCCCTTTCAGCCAGAAACCGTTGCAGCCTGCCCGGGCCGGTGGTTGCATGGTGGGCATGGCAACCCAACGAAGTTTTGTCTTGGCAATCGGGACCAAAAAGGGCCTGTGGCTGGCCACCAGCCCGGACAGGCGGGAATGGGCCTTCACCGGCCCGCATTTCCTGATGAGTGAGATTCCCAGCATCGGAATCGACACCAGGGAAGGCCGCACCCGGATCATGGTGGGGGTCCGGAACGAGCATTGGGGGCCCACGGTGGCCCATTCTGATGATCTTGGCGCCACCTGGTCCGAGCCCGAGCAGGGCGCCATCACGTTTCCCGAAGATACGGGCGCGGCCCTGGAACGCATCTGGCAGATTTATCCGGACGCCGAGGCGCGGCCGGGAGTGGTGTGGGCGGGGGCGGAGCCCATCTCGGTATGGAAGTCCACCGACGGCGGCGAACACTTCGAGTTGAACAGGGGCCTCTGGGACCATCCGCACCGCAGCGACTGGGGCGCCGGCTACGGCGGCGCCGCTGCCCACTCGATCGTGGTCCACCCTGAAGGCGAAACGGTGCACGTCGCCATGAGCACCGGGGGCGTTTACCGCTCGCTCGACGGCGGCACCTCCTGGGAGGCGCGCAACAAGGGGATTTCGGCCTACTTCATGCCGGATCCGAACCCCGAGTTCGGACAGTGCGTGCACAAGATCGCTGCGGATGCCGCCGTCGATGGCCGGCTTTACGCGCAGAACCACCACGGCGTGTACCGCACGGACGACAACGCGGAGAGCTGGACGTCAATTGCGGAGGGCCTGCCGGCCGACTTCGGCTTCGTGATGCTGACCCATCCGCGGCGGGAAGGTACAGCCTGGGTTGTCCCGCTCAAAGCTGACGGCGAGCGTATCCCGCCCAACGGCGAACTGGCCGTCCACCGCACGGACGACGCCGGCGCCAGCTGGAAGAGACTCAGCAACGGGTTGCCTACGGGCGAGTACAACAGCGTCCTGCGGGACGCCGCCTCCGTGGATACGGCGGAACCGGCGGGAGTCTACTTCGGAACGCGCGGGGGCACCGTCTACGCCAGCCCGGACGAAGGGGAAACGTTCACGGAAGTGGTGGCCCATCTTCCGGATGTCCTGTGCGTCCGGGCGGCAGTGGTGGCCGGTGCCTGACATATCGGTAGTGCTGCCCAGCATCCTGCAACCATTGGCCGGCGGGCAATCCATTCTGACTACGCCCGCCGACGGACCTGTGACCGTGGCAAAACTGCTGGATGCCGTCACCGCCGACTTCGCTGTCCTGGCCAGGCGGCTTCGGGACGAGACAGGAGCCTTGCGGCGCTTCGTGAATGTTTACGTGGATGGTGACGAGGTGCGCCGGCTGCAGGGCCTTGAGACGGAGGTGGCACCCGGCCAGGAAGTGCTGGTCATCCAGTCAGTGGCGGGCGGCTGACACCTCGGCCGGATGACCAGGCTGCGCAGGCGGCGGGCAGTCCTTACTGACTACACCCGCTGCCGCGGCTGGATATCTCCGGCGCTGTTGGAGTCCGCTTCAGGCAACCCGCCACACGCTGCATTCGTCCGTATTGACTGCTTTCCGCAGGCCCGTCATCCTGTCCAGGATCCACACCACGCCGATTCCCGGCGCGGTCTCCTGGACGCTGCCCCGGCGGACCACTACGTCATCGTAGGAAGGGCCAACTGAAAGGCGGGCTTCAATCTCGTCGCCGCGGCGAAGTTGGTCCAGGGCGCGGACTCTGGTTACATGGGCTGCTGCTTTCTTCAACATGGGGGACCTCCTGGCTGGAGCTGGTGCCGGCTCTTGCCTGCACTACCAAGTGTGGGCGGCCAATGTTGCGCCGTGGTTTCCTCGGGGTTATGCGCCGGTTAGTTCTTGAAGCCGGAGCTGTTTCCTGCCGGGGATGCCGGGCGGCGGGCACCTAAGGTAGAGGGTTCCTGAGCCGCCGCAGGTTAAGCCGCCTCACGGTTGCGGTAGGCGGCGAGGAATGTTGAGATCCTGCGGACCGCTTCCTCGATATCGAGGACTGACGGGAGGATTACAAAGCGGAAGTGGTCGGGCGCGGGCCAGTTGAACGCCGAGCCGTGGGACACCAGGATCTTCTGGTCCTTCAACAGGTCCAGGACGAACTGCTCGTCGCTGGCGATTGGATAGAGGTCCGGGTCCAGCCGTGGGAACAGGTACATGGCCCCCTCTGCTCGCACGCAGGTGATGCCCGGAATGGCGGTCAGTAGCTGGTGCGCGAGGTCCCGCTGTTCCCGGAGCCGGCCGCCGGGGCGCACCAGCGCCTCGATGCTCTGGTAGCCGCCCAGGCATGTCTGGATGGCATGCTGGGCAGGAACGTTGGGGCACAACCTCAGGGACGCCAGCAGTTCCAGCCCCTCACGGTATGCGGCGGTGGCGGCCAGTGGCCCGGTCACGGCAACCCACCCGGCACGGTAGCCGGGCATCCGGTAGGCCTTGGACAGGCCGCTGAAGGTCAGGCAGCAGATGTCCTCGGCCACGGCGGCGGTGTGGATGTGCACGGCATCGTCATAGAGCACCTTCTCGTAGATCTCGTCCGAGAAGAGGACCAGGTTGTGCTTCCGGGCCAGGGCGGCGAACTGGTCCAGGATGTAGCGGGGGTAGACGGCGCCGGTGGGGTTGTTTGGGTTGATGATCACGATGCCCTTGGTCCGGCTGGTGATCTTAGCCTCGACGTCGGCCATGTCCGGCCACCAGTTATCTGTCTCGTCGCACAGGTAATGGACCGGTGTGCCGCCGGTCAGGGTCACAGCCGCTGTCCACAGCGGGTAGTCGGGTGCGGGGACCAGGATTTCGTCGCCGTTTTCCATAAAGGCCTGCAGGCACATCGAAATCAGTTCGCTGACCCCGTTGCCGATGAAGATGTCCTCCACGCCGATCTGCATCAGGCCGCGGGTCTGGTAATACTGCGAGATGGCGGTCCGGGCGGAAAAGATTCCCTTGGAGTCGCTGTAGCCCTGTGCGCCCCGCAGGTGGTGGATCATGTCCACCACCACGGATTCGGGAGTTTCCAGGCCGAACGGGGCGGTATCACCCAGGTTCATCTTCAGGATCCGGTGGCCCTCGGCCTCCATGTTCTTGGCTGCCTGGAGGATCGGCCCGCGCAGTTCGTACCGGACGTTCTGGAGTTTGCTGGAATGTTGCATGGCGCGCATGGTTGATCTTTTCATAAAGGCCAGCGCCGGGCGCCTGGTTACGGGGCCAGCCGGTCCCCCTTTCCATGCACCCGGAACCAGCGGAAACCGTAACGGCCCAGCTCCACGGTGAAGCCGCCGTCGGGCTCCAAAGCCACGTTGTCGCCGTCGAACAGGTCCAGCAGCATGGCGTCCCGGTAGGCCTGGCGCTGACCGTCCTCGGGACCCACCCTTCCGCTGACCTTCACCGGATCTTCGCCGAGGTTGTGCAGGAGGACCAGGGTGCCGCCGTCCGAGCTGCAGGTGTGCGCAAACACCGCAGGTTCGGGCTGGTCGATGATCTCGAACGAGCCCCACCCCAGCTCCGGAGCCTCGCGGTAGCGTGCGATCAGCGTTGCCATGAAGTTGAACAGCGATTCCGGGTCCCGCTTGCCCGCCGCCGCGTTGACGTTCTCCGGCCCATACTCGCCCCGTACCAGGGGCGCCACCAGGTCCGACGCCTTGGCGTTGGAGAAGCCGCCATTCTTCTCGCTGTTCCACTGCATGGGCGTGCGCACCGCGGCCCGGCTCTTCTGCCGGAGGTCCTCGCCCATGCCGAGCTCCTCGCCGTAGAACAGCACCGGGGTGCCGGGCAGGGAGAACATCAGCGAGTACACCATCCGCACGCGCTCCTGGTCCCCGCCCAGCATCGGCGGAAGCCGCCGCCGCAGTCCCCGGCCGTAGATCTGCATGTTCTTCTCCGGCCCGAACGCGGCAAAGACCTCCTGGCGCTCGCCGTCGCTGAGCTTGTCCAGCGTGAGTTCGTCATGGTTCCGCACGAACATGGCCCACTGGTTGTCCGGGTGGATCGGCGGTCGGCTCTTAAGCGTCTCGGCCAGCGGCCGCGCATCCTGCCGGGCCAGCGACAAATAGATGTGCTGCATGGACATAAAGTCGAACTGCATGTTCAGTTCATTGCCCTCCTGCCCGCCGAAGTACTCCAGCTGCTCCTTGTACGGCAGGTTAACCTCGCCCAGCAGCACCGAGCTGCCGTTGCGCCGGCTCACGAAACTGCGCAGCGCACTGAGATAGGCGTGCGGATCGATGATCGCTGCCTCATCCTTGGGCTGGCCCCGGGTCTCCAGGAAGAACGGCACGGCGTCCAGCCTGAAACCCTCCAGCCCCAGTTCCAGCCAGAGCCCCATGGCCTTGGCAATCTGGTCCCGGACCTGCGGATTGGTGACGTTCAGGTCGGGCTGGTGCTTGGCGAACATGTGCAGGTACCACTCGCCGGTTGCCTCGTCCTGGGTCCAGAGCGAGTTCTCCTCCCCGGGGAACACCACCTCGGAGGACGTGTCCGGCGGAGTGTCTTTTCGCCACACGTAAAAGTCGCGGAACGGGTTGTCCGTGGATTTCCGGGCTTCGACGAACCAGGGGTGCTGGTCTGAGGTGTGGTTCACCACGAAGTCGGCGATCACCCGCATGCCCCGGTCCTTCGCGGCGCGGATGAATTCCACCAGGTCGCCCAGGGTACCCAGGCGGGAGTCGACGCCGAAGAAATCGGTCACGTCGTAGCCGTCATCCCGGTCCGGCGACGGGTAGAACGGCATCAGCCAGATGCACGTCACGCCCAACGCGGCGAGGTAGTCCACGCGCTGGGTGAGGCCCGCGAAATCGCCGGTGCCGTCGCCGTCGTCGTCAAAGAATGTCTCCACGTCCAGGCAGTAGATGACGGCGTTCTTCCACCACAGGTCCGATGTCTCGGCGATCCTCATGCCGAAGCGTCCGACGCCGGGTTGGCGGCTGCCGCAGCAAGCTGCGGTTCCGCGGGGGTATCGGCAGGTGTGCTTTCGGGGGTGCGCAGCTGCGGGAGGACTTCCGCGGCGAACGCGTCGATGAAGGGAGCCTGCTCCTGCCCCACGAAGTGCAGGTACAGCTCGTCGAAGCCCAGCTCCACGTATTCAGACAGCCACTCCACGTGCTGGTCCAGGCTGGCCGAGACGTTCACCGTGGTGCGGACCTGCTCCTCTGTCACGTGTTCGCCCACGAGGTCGAAGTGTCCGGCTGTGGGCAGGTCCCAGGGGATGGGCGGATCATAGGTGTTGGTCCGCCACTGCTCGAGGGCAACGGCAACAGCTTCCCCTTCGTTCCCGGCCCAGGACAAATGGACCTGCAGGACAGCCTTGCCCCGCCCGCCGTTGTCCCGGTAGGCGGCCAGCATCTCCCGGAGCTTGCCCGGAGGCTGGTTGACCGTGACCAGGCCGTCCGCCCAGGCGGCCGCCCGGCGCGCGGTGTCCACGCTGACGGCAGGAGCAATGAGCGGCGGCGGATTGTCCGGAACGTCCCAGATCCTGGCTTGCTCCACGGTGACCAGGCCGCGGTGGGTGACCTCCTCGCCGCGGTGCAGGCGCCGGATAACGTCAATACATTCCTCGAGCCGGCGCTGGCGGATGTCCTTGGCCGGCCACCCGTCACCGGTTATGTGCTCGTTCATGTTCTCACCGCTGCCGGGAGCGAACCAGAAGCGGTCCGGGAACATGCCGGCCAGGGTGGCCGAGGCGTGGGCGATGATGGCCGGGTGGTACCGCTGGCCGGGCGCCGTCACCACCCCGAACCGGAGATTGGTGGTGGCCAGCGCTGCGCCCAGCCAGGACCAGGCGAACCCGGCGTGTCCCTGCCGGGCGGACCACGGTTCAATGTGATCCGAGCACATGGCCGCGTCAAAGCCCGCGCGCTCCGCGTGCTGGACGTCCTTAAGCAGCTGACCGGGACTGATCTGTTCATGGGAAGCGTGAAAACCGACAGTGACCATCCTTAACCTCTACCGTCCGGGCCGGTACTGTGTCGAGGGTTTCGGGGGCCAGGGTTTCCCGCCCGGCGGTGCCGGACGCGGCGTGGTGCACCGGCCGCGGACTTGTCAGATAAGTTTGTAACTTGTAGTACTGCGCTTCGCCGAAGGCCTGCGCAGGCAGCGGAAGCGGAAGGAAGTACCTCTTGTGGGCGGTGTGCTGATCGGGCTGGCGGTGATCGGCGTCGTTATTGCGGTGGGCTACATCGCTGCCCGGTGCGGGTTGGGCGGGGAGCCCACAGTCTCGGCGCTGACCCGAACCGCCTTCTTCATCACCAACCCGGTGCTGCTGTTCACCGTGGTCCTCGAATCCGACCTGACGGTGGTGTTCTCCGCCTACGTTCCGCTCGCCATGATCACGGCTGCCGCGACTTCCCTGCTGTATGTGGCGGCGAGCCGGCTGTGGTTCCGGCGGCCATTGGCCGAAACCGCCATCGGGGCGATGGCCAGTTCCTACGTCAACGCCAACAACATCGGCATCCCCATCACGCTGTACGCCCTGGGCGACGCAACCCCGGTGGCGCCGGTCCTGCTGGTCCAGCTGCTCCTCTTCGCGCCGCTGGTCCTCACCCTGCTGGACCTTTCCGCCGCCGGGCGTTTTTCTCCGCGCCTTCTGCTGACCCAACCGTTCCGGAATCCCATGATCATCGCCTCGCTGTTGGGCGTTGTCCTTGCGGCGTTCAAGGTGGAGCTTCCCGATCCTGTGATGGCGCCGCTGACACTCCTGGGCGGGGCGGCCGTCCCGGTGGTGCTGCTGGCCTTTGGCATGTCCCTGCACGGCTCGCGCATGCTGCAAAGCGGCGGGCATACCGCGGAAATCCTGACCGCCACCGCGCTGAAGTCTGCGGTGATGCCGGCGCTGGCGTTCGTCGTCGGGCGGTTCCTGTTCAACCTGGAGCAGCACATGCTCCTGGGCGTGGTGCTCATGGCGGCGCTTCCCTCGGCCCAGAACGTGTTCCTGTTCGCGGGCAAGTACGGCCGCGGGGTGGCGGTGGCCCGGGAAACCATCCTCCTTTCCACGGCGGCGGCAGCCCCGGCACTGATCCTCATCGTCTGGCTGCTGGCGGGCTGAGCGCCGGTCTTCCGCCGGTCTTCCGCCGGTCTTCCGCCGGTCTTCCGCCAGGGGCGGTCGCGGGGCAAGAATGGGCAACATGGAACTTCCCGTGATGCCGCCCGTCCCGCCCATGCTCGCCAAGGCCGTCAGCGGCATCCCGGAAGGCGATCTCAGCTATGAGCCCAAGTGGGACGGTTTCCGGTCCATCATCTTCCGCGACGGCGATGACCTGGAGATCGGCAGCCGCAACGAAAAGCCCATGACCCGCTACTTCCCTGAACTCGTGGAAGCCTTGAAGGAGAACCTGCCGCCGCGGTGCGTGGTGGACGGCGAGATTATCCTGATCGGCCCGTCCGGCGACCGGCTGGATTTCGACGCCCTCCAGCAGCGGATCCATCCCGCGGCCAGCCGGGTGAAGCTGCTCGCGGCGCAGACCCCTGCCTCATTCGTGGCGTTTGACCTGCTGGCCCTGGGCGGGGACGACTACACGCAACGGCCTTTCACGGAACGGCGGACGGCACTTGAGAAGGCCCTCGCCGCCAGCCAGGCACCCGTCCACCTCACCGCGGCCACTACGGACAAGGACACGGCCCGCCGGTGGTTTGAGCAGTTTGAGGGCGCGGGGCTGGACGGGGTGGTGGCCAAACGCCTGGACGGGCGGTACGAGCCCGACAAGCGGGTGATGTTCAAGACCAAGCACGAGCGCACCGCCGACTGCGTGGTGGCCGGCTACCGGCTGCACAAGAGCGGGCCGGACGCCATCGGCTCGCTGCTGCTCGGTTTGTACAAGGAGGACGGCGGCCTGGCCAGCGTGGGCGTGATCGGAGCCTTCCCGATGAAGCGCCGCCAAGAGCTGTTTCAGGAGCTGCAGCCGATGGTCACCGGCTTCGACGACCATCCGTGGGCGTGGGGCAAGCAGGAGGAAGGCGAACGGACCCCCCGCAATGCCGAAGGCAGCCGCTGGAGCGCCGGCAAGGACCTGTCCTTCGTGCCGCTGCGGCCCGACCTCGTGGTGGAGGTCCGGTACGACCACATGGAGGGCGACCGGTTCCGGCACACTGCCCAGTTCAACCGCTGGCGGCCGGACCGGGACCCGGAATCGTGCACCTACGCGCAGCTGGAGGAACCCGTCAGCTTTGACCTTGCCTCGGTGCTGGAGACCGGACGGCCGTAGGGGGCACGAGGTGCCGGAACAGCCCGGTTTATGAAAAGGAAAGCCCGCCATTTGGGGGAATGGCGGGCTTTCCGGTCTGAAAGCCGGGCTGGAATGCGCTTCCAGTGGGGCGAAAGGGTTACTTCAGGCCGAGCTGCTTGGTGGGTACCTTGAAGGTTTCCTTGGCGGTGAGGGCTGAGACGGCTGCGACTGTGCAGATGATGGCGGTGAAGATGCTGATCTGGACCCAGCCGCCGGGCTTGATGCCGCCCATGGCTGCCACGATGGCCGGGGCGAAGCCGGCCATCAGGAAGCCGAGCTGGGTGCCGATGGCCAGGCCGGAGAAGCGCACCTTGGTGCTGAACATCTCGGCGTAGAAGGACGGCCAGACGGCGTTGGAGGCCGCGTAGCCGAAGGAGAAGAAGCCGATGGCGGCGAGGAACATCAGCGGCACGCTGCCGGATTCGAGGCTGAGCAGGAAGACGGGGGTCAGGGCGGCGCTGGCCAGGGCGCCGTAGATGAAGACGGGCTTGCGGCCGATCTTGTCGGCGAGCTTGCCGAACAGCGGCTGGGTGCCGAGGGCCACGAGGTTGGCGCCGACCACGAGCCAGAGGGTGGTGGTGCCGTCCACGCCGGCAACGGTCTTTGCGTAGCTGATGGCGAGGGTGCCGAAAACTGTGGAGACTGCAGCGATGAAGGCGCAGCAGATAACGCGCAGGACGTCGCGCCAATGGCCCTTGAGGAGGTCTGCGACGGGGAGCTTGGAGATCTGGGCGGACTTCTGGGCTTCTTCGAAGGCCGGGGGCTCGTGCAGGGTGCGGCGGATGAAGAACGCCACGACAACGACGACGGCGCTGAGCCAGAAGGGGATGCGCCAGCCGATGCCGTACTTGATCTCGTCAGGCAGGGCGAGGACGGGGATGAAGACGAGGGCTGCGAGGATCTGGCCGCCCTGGGTGCCGGTGAGGGTCCAGGACGTGAAGAAGGAGCGGCGGTTGTCCGGAGCGTGTTCCAGCGTCATCGAGGAAGCACCGGCCTGCTCTCCGGCAGCGGAGAGGCCCTGGCACAGGCGGGCGAGGACCAGCAGGGCGGGGGCCCACCAGCCGACGGTGTTGAAATCGGGGAGGCAGCCGATCAGGAAGGTCGAGGCACCCATCAGGAGAAGGGTGAACATCAGGACCTTCCGCCGTCCCACCCTGTCGCCAAAGTGGCCCAAAATGACGGCGCCGACGGGACGGGCCACGTAGGCGAAGCCGAAGGTGGCGAAGGACATGATGGCCGCGTTCGCGTCAGCATCCGGGAAGAAGACCTTGGGGAAGATCAGGGCGGCGGCGGAACCGAAAATGAAGAAGTCGTAGTATTCGACGGCGCTGCCCAGGAAGCTGGCGAGGGCTGCCTTCTTCGGCGTCCCGGCCGGGGCAGCGATGCCTGGCTCGGCGGACGGAAGTATCTGGCTCATGGAGTTCCTTTGATGTGACGACTTTGTCGCGGATGGATCGGGGCTTCCGCCGGCACGGCCCAGGTGTTGCCTTTCGGGCGGCACGCCTGCAGGGGCGGGAGAACGCGGACAGCAGCCACATGGTGGGAGCTACTTGTGCGATACAGCAATGATGGCTGTGAGGGCAGTCACTTGTCAATAAAATAATCACCCAGTAGCAATGGCTCTCACAATGTGGCAACATCGAGGTATGAGTGTGAACCAAGCCACAGCGCCCGATGATGTTGCCGCTGACGAAAACCCGCCTAAGGCAGGGCGGTCCGCGGACCGCACGGACATGGTGGGCAAGGCCCTGGGCCTCCTGGTCCTCCTGGGGGAGGAGCCGCGCGGCGCCAATGCTGCGGAGATCTCGCGGAGGGCGCAGCTGCCGTTCAGTACCACCTACCGCCTGCTGGGTTCGCTGACCCGGGACGGTTTTGTTGACTACGAGCCCGACGGCCGCCGCTACCACCTGGGGCTGCGGATTTTCCAACTGGGCCAGCGAGTCTCAAGCCATCACGGTTTTGCCGGAGCGGCCCTGCCCGTGCTGCGCCGCGTCACGGAGCAGACCGGGGAGGCCACTATCCTCAGCGTCCGGGACGGCCATCACCACCTCACCGTCAACAAGGTGGATGGGCCGCAGACGTTCCGCGTGACCAGCGACCCCGGGCATCTCGGGGCGCTCCACACCACCTCGGTGGGCAAGGCGCTGGTGGCCTTCGCCGAGGACGCCGAGCGCCAGCGCCTGGTGGAGGAGCTGGAGCTCGAGCCCCTGACAGGGTTTTCCATTACGGACCGGGACGCCTTCCGGGCGGAGATCGACCAGGTCCGCAGCCGCGGCTACGCCCTGATGGATGAGGAGAATGAACTCGGCATGCGCGCTGTTGCTGTTCCCGTCTTCAATTCCCAGGGCCACGCTTTCGCCTCCCTGGCTACGGCCGTCCCCGTCTTCCGCCTGAGCGTCGAGGCGTTGGTTGCCCATGTGCCGCTGCTGCAGGAGGCTGCGGCCGAACTGTCGGCCAGGCTGCCGCAGCGGTAGCGGACTCCCGCTCGCGAAGGGGGCCCTAGCGCCAGGGCCACCTTCAGCAAATGTTCGTATCTAGAACAAGCGTGCAACAAGTGAACAACTGTTGTACTGTAATCCCTAACACCGGTCCGGCCGTGCACGCCACAGGCTGCGCCACCTGCCCGGTGCCGTATCAAAGGAGCTGCACGGATGAGCAATCGAACTGAGTCCTACCTTGTGGGACTGGTCGGCGACGGCGTAATGCCGTCACTCACCCCGCCCATGCACGAACGCGAAGGGGACGTGCAGGGCCTGCGCTACCTGTACCGTCCCATCGACCTTCTGGAGCTGGGCCTTCCCGGCGAGTCCGTCGGCCAGCTGCTCCACAGCGCCCGCAGCCTCGGTTTCAACGGCCTGAACATCACCCACCCCTGCAAACAGCTGGTCCTGCAGCACCTTGATGAGGTGTCCCCGGATGCCCTCCGGCTCGGCGCAGTCAACACCGTGGTGATCGAGGACGGCCGCCTCATTGGCCACAACACTGACTTCTCGGGCTTTGCCGCCGCTTTGGCATCCGGCCTTCCCGGCGCGAAGCTGGACCGCGTGGTGCAGTTGGGTGCCGGCGGCGCCGGTTCCGCCGTGGCGTACGCCCTGCTCACCGCCGGCGTGAAGGCGCTGGACCTGGTGGACGTGGATCCCGCACGTGCCGCCGCGAGGGCAGGGGAGCTGGCCGGCTTCTTCCCGGACAGCACCGTCATGGCGCGGACGACGGCGGAGCTGCCGCAACTGATGCCCCTCGCCGACGGCCTGGTGCACTGCACGCCTATAGGCATGGCCGCCCACCCCGGCGTGCCACTGGACCTGGAACTTGTGGAGTCCCGGCATTGGGTGGCGGACATCGTCTACCGCCCCATCGACACCGAACTGGTCCGGGGCGCCCGGGCCAAGGGCTGCGAGGTGCTGGACGGCGGCCGGATGGCAGTAGGCCAGGCCGCCGACGCCTTCCGCATCTTCACCGGCCTCGACCCTGACCCGGACCGCATGCGCAGCCACTTCCTCGAGCTTGTGGCCGCCGAAGAGGTGGCCGCCTGATGCGCACCGGAATTGCCACCGTCTGCCTGTCCGGCACCCTGAAGGAAAAGATGCAGGCCTGCGCCATCGCCGGGTTTGACGGGATCGAGATTTTTGAGCAGGACCTGGTCACATCACCCCTAAGCCCGGAGGGCGTGCGCAGCATGGCCGCCGACCTCGGCCTGGGATTGGACCTCTATCAGCCCTTCCGGGACTTCGACGGCGTCACACCGGACCTGCTGAAGGCCAATCTCCGGCGCGCCGAGGCGAAGTTCAAGCTGATGTCCCGCCTGGGCATGGACACCATCCTGGTCTGCTCGAACGTCGCCACCGCAACCATCGACGACGATGACCTCCGCGCCTCGCAGCTCTCCGAACTCGCGGAACTGGCCGGGGACCACGGCGTCAAAGTGGCGTACGAGGCCCTCGCCTGGGGCAAGTACGTCAACGACTACGAGCACGCCTACCGCCTGGTGGAGATGGTGGACCACCCCAACTTCGGCACCTGCCTGGACTCCTTCCACATCCTGTCCCGCGACTGGGACACCGCGCCGATCGAAAAGATCAACGCGGACAAGATCTTTTTCGTCCAGGTGGCTGACGCCCCCAAGCTCTCCATGGACGTCCTGTCCTGGAGCCGGCACTACCGGGTGTTCCCCGGCGAAGGCCAGTTCGAGCTCGCCAAGTTCATGGGCCACGTGGTCCGCGCCGGCTACACCGGCCCGGTCTCCCTGGAAGTCTTCAATGACGTCTTCCGGCAGTCCGACGTCGAACGCACCGCCGTGGACGCCATGCGCTCGCTGATCTGGCTGGAGGAACAGAGCGCCAAGTGGCTCGCAGACGACTCCGCCGAAGGTGCCGCAGGCGCGGGTGCCGGGCTCCGCCGTCGTTATCCCATGGAACTGGCCACGCTGCCCAAGGTGAGCGAACCGGCGGGCTTCAACTTTGCCGAGGTCAAGGCGGACGATACGGCGCAGCTTGAAAAGCTCCTGGGCCAGCTCGGCTTCGCCTTCGAAGGCCGCCACCGCACCAAGGACGTCCAGCTCTGGACCATGGGCCAGGCACGCGTGATCATCAACGAACAGGCCGCGACCCACGCCGAGCCGGCCATCGCCGCACTGGGGTTCGACGTCGATTCTCCCGTGATTGCCTCCGCCCGGGCCCAGCAGCTCAAGGCGCCGGTGGTGGCCCGCAAGGTCCAGGCCGACGAGGAGGTCTTCCAGGGCATCTCCGCCCCGGACTCCACCGAGATCTTCCTGTGCCAGGGCAGCCCGGACGGCACCGCCGCCTGGACGCACGAATTCGGCGAGCCCCACGAGTTCGGCGAGGGGCTGGAACACGGCGGCAAAGGACAGAACGCGGTCATCGACCACGTGAACCTGGCCCAGCCCTGGCAGCACTTCGACGAAGCCGTCCTCTTCTACACCAGCGCGATGGCACTGGAACCGCAGCCGTTCGCGGAAGTTCCGAGCCCCAGCGGCCTGGTCCGCTCGCAGGTCATGCAGACGTCCGACGGCGCCGTGCGGCTGGTCCTGAACCTCGCCCCCGTGCAGCAGGCGCCGGCCCAGCAGGCCCGCAAAACCTACCAGGAACACATCGCGTTCGCCGTGGACGACCTCGTGTCCACAGCGCGGTCCGCCCGGGACCGCGGCCTTGAGTTCCTGCAGATTCCCGCCAACTACTACGAGGACCTGGACGCCGGCTTCGACCTGGAACCGGGGTTCCTGGCCACCCTCCAGGAGCTGAACCTCCTGTACGACCGGGACGCCAGCGGGGAATTCCTCCATTTCTACACCGCCACCTTGGGCAGTGTGTTCTTTGAAATGGTGGAACGCCGCGGCAACTATGACGGCTACGGCGCACCCAACGCACCGGTACGCCACGCCGTCCAGTACGACTCGCTCCACCGCCCCTGAACCTTGACATCACCAAGAATCGACCAAAACCGAAAGGAGCCGGCTGTGCCTTCAGACCACACCGCACAAGCGCTCGAATCCGAGGAGCTCGTGCCTCCCGCCGAACCCCACGCAGCGCACCTGCCCCTGGACCGTGCCATCGAAACCCAGGCCGATCTCAGTGCAGAGATCAACGCCCTCGGTGACGCCTACGTGCGGGCCCTCAAGGACGGCGCCCCGGCCGAGACCCAGCCCCGGCTGGACTACCCGCCCTACCGGAGCAGCATCCTGCGGCACCCCACCAAGAGCCTGCACCACGCGGACCCGGAGACCATCGAGCTGTACTCCCCGGCGTTCGGCCACCAGGATGTGCACGCCCTGGAGTCGGACCTGACCATCCAGCACAACGGCGAGCCCCAGGGTGAACGCATCATCGTGGCCGGCAAGGTCCTCGATGGCAACGGCCGGCCAGTCGCTGGCCAGCTCGTGGAAATCTGGCAGGCCAACGCCTCAGGCCGCTACATCCACAAGCGCGACCAGCACCCTGCTCCCATCGACCCCAACTTCACGGGCATCGGCCGCTGCATCACCGGCCCGGACGGCTCCTACCGGTTCACCACCATCAAGCCCGGCGCCTACCCCTGGAAGAACCACCTGAACGCCTGGCGCCCCGCGCACATCCACTTCTCGCTGTTCGGCACCGAGTTCACCCAGCGCATCATCACCCAGATGTACTTCCCGGGCGACCAGCTCTTCCCGCTGGATCCCATCTACCAGACCATCGTGGACCAGGACGCCCGCGACCGGCTGGTGGCCAGCTACGACCACAACCTCACCGAGCCGGAGTGGGCGCTGGGCTACAACTGGGACATCGTCCTGACCGGTCCCAAGCGGACCTGGACCGAAAACGAGGCGTTTGGTACAGCAGGCGACAGTAGTGAAGAGGCAGGAGAGTAGGAAAGATGAGCACCAAACTGGTACCCACCCCCGGCCAGACCGTCGGCCCGTTCTACGGCTACGCCCTGCCGTTCGAGAAGGACAACGAGCTCCTGGCCCCCGGGTCGCCTGGCTCCATCCGCCTCCAGGGCACCGTGTACGACGGGTCCGGCCAGGCCATCCCGGACGCCATCCTGGAAATCTGGCAGCCTGACACCGAGGGCAGGATCGTCCAGAAGACCGGATCCCTGGTCCGCGACGGCTACACCTTCACCGGCTGGGGCCGCGGGGCCGTCGGCAACTCCGGCGTCTACACCTTCACCACTGTGAATCCCGGTCCCACCCGGCCCGGCGCCGCGGCATTCATCTCCGTGGCCATCTTTGCCCGCGGCCTGACCAACCGGCTCTTCACCCGCATCTACCTTCCCGAAAACGGGGAGGCACTGGCCAACGACCCGCTGCTCAGCTCGCTGGACCCAGAGCGCCGCAAGACGCTCATCGCCCGGCGCGATGCCGACGGCGGCCTCACTTTTGATATCCGCCTTCAGGGTGAGGGCGAGACAGTCTTCCTGGACTTCCAGTGACTGACGCGGCCAGTTCAGCGGGCGGGGCCTTGGGGGCCGACGGCGACGCCGGCCTGCTCAGCCCTGTCTCGGCGTCGCCGCTTGTCGGGGCGCTGACGGGGGACCGGGCGGTGCTGGCGGCGATCCTCGCCGTCGAGTCCAGCTGGGCTGCCGTGCTGGAGAAGGCGGGCCTGGCACCCTCCGGTGCGGCCGCCGTCGTCGCCTCCGCTGCTGAGGCGGGCCGCTACGATCCCGCCGATATCGCCCGCCGTGCCCAGGGCGGCGGCAACCCCGTAATCCCGCTGCTGGGCGACCTCCGCAAGCAGGTCGCGGCGCTGGACACCGCCAACGTCGGCGCCGGGAAAGCCGTGCACACGTCACTGACCAGCCAGGACGTGCTGGACACCGCCCTGATGCTGGTTGCCCGGAACACCGTGGAGGCCGTGCTGGCTGATCTGAAAGGCGCGACGACGGCGCTCGCCGGCTTGGCGGAGCAGCATGCGGACACGTTGTGCGTGGGCAGGAGCCTGACCCAGCATTCACTTCCGTTCACGTTTGGCCTTCGGGCGGCGCAGTGGTTCCAGGGCGTCGCGGCCGCGGGGCACTATCTCGAGAACGTGGAGTTCCCGGTCCAGTTCGGCGGTGCCGCCGGCACGCTGGCTGCGGGCAGCGTCCTGACGTCCGGTTCACCCGTTACACCCTTCAGCCTGGCTGATGCGCTGGCGTCCCAGCTGGGCCTCGCCTCAGCGCCGGCGCCCTGGCACACCAACCGCCTGGCCATCACGTCGCTGGGCCATGCCCTGACAACAGTCCTGGATGCCTTCGGCAAGATCGCCGCTGACGTTCTGTTCCTGAGCCGGCCGGAGGTGGGCGAACTGGCCGAGCCGCGGGCCGCCGGCCGGGGCGTCTCCTCGGCGATGCCGCAGAAGCAGAACCCGGTGCTGTCCGTGCTGGTCCGCAGCGCGGCGCTTCAGGCCCCGGGCCTGGCAGCCCAGTTGCACCTGGCGGCCGCGAACTTCAATGACGAGCGGCCGGACGGCGCCTGGCACACCGAGTGGCCTGCGCTCCGGCAGCTGCTGGCCCTGGCACTCGGCGCTGCCGGCCGCGTCCGGGAGCTCACGGAGGGCCTGGTGGTCTTCCCGGACGCGATGCGCCGCAACCTGGACCTCGCCGGTCCGCTGCTCCTCGCTGAAGGCATGGGTGCCGCCGTGGCGCCGCTGCTTGAGGACAAGGGTGGCCGCAACGGCAAGCAGCAACTGCAGGCCGTGGTGGACCAGACCCTGCTGGCGCCGCCTGCTGAGCAAGCTGCGACCTACCGCAAGCTGCTCCGTGAAGCCGTCCCGGCGTCGGTCCTTCCGGACGTCCGGCTGGAGGAACTCCTCAACCCGGCCGGCTACCTCGGCGAGGCTGCGGAGATCTCCCGGCGGATCCTTGCCGCGTACCCGGACTTTGCCAATTCACCTGCTGATACCGATGCGAATGGAGCTTCCCATGGCTAAACCAGCCCTGAAGGCAGCGCTGCTGTCACCCCAGCGGCCCCTGGGCGACCACCCCCTGCTGGTGGTCGGCCCGTCCCTCGGCACCTCCTCGATCCTGTGGAACAGGGCTGCGTCCCTGCTGGGAAACGATTACGACGTGGTGGCCTGGGACCTGCCCGGCCACGGGGTCTCGCCTGCGGCCACGGAAGCGTTCGATATCGCCGCGCTCGCGGATGCGGTGGTGGAACTTATTGATTCCGTTGCCCCCGGTGAGGTGTTCCACTATGCGGGTGTCTCCCTGGGCGGTGCCATTGGCTTGCAGCTGGGCATCAAGCACGGTGAACGGCTGAAGAGCCTGTCCGTGCAGTGCAGCGGGGCCAAGATCGGCACACCGGAGGGCTGGCTGGAGCGCGCGGAAACTGTCCGCTCGCAGGGCACCCCGGTGATGATCCAGGGTTCGGCCCAGCGCTGGTTCGCCCCCGGTTTTATGGACCGCGAACCTGAGCTGAGCAGCAGGCTCCTGCACTCCCTGCGCGACGCCGACCGCTTCAGCTACGCCTTCTGCTGCGAGGCGCTGGCCGCCTTCGATGTCCGCGAGGAGCTCGGCAGCATCCAGGTTCCCACGCAGGTTATCGCCGGCGCGCTGGACGGCGTCGCCACACCGTCGATGGCCGAGGAAGTGGCTGTCGGGATCACCGCCGGCGGCGGCACCGCCACCGCCGTCACGCTCGAGGGAGTGGCGCACCTTGCCCCCGCCGAGGCGCCCGCCCACGTGGCGGAGCTGGTGCGCGGCCTCATCTCGTGGGTTGAATCACGGGCGGCGGCCAAGTGAGCGGGGCGGAACGGCGCGGTGCTGAGCGGCATGGCGTGGTCCAGCCGGAGGCCACCAGCCAGGAGATTTACGACGGCGGCATGAAGGTCCGCCGCGAGGTCCTGGGTGACGCGCACGTGGACCGGGCCAACGCCAACAAGGACGAGTTCACCGGGGACTTCCAGGACATGATCACGCGGATCGCGTGGGGTGGCATCTGGACCCGGCCGGGCCTGACCCGGCAGATGCGGTCCGCCGTCACCATCACCGCGATGGTGGCGCACGGGCACTGGGAAGAACTGGCCATGCACATCCGCGCGGCCCTCAGCAACGGCCTGAGCAGGGACGAGATCAAGGAAATCCTGCTCCAGACCGCCATCTATTGCGGAGTCCCGTCCGCCAATACTGCGTTCAAGACCGCCCAGCACGTATTCCGTGAACTGGACAGCAGCCACACCACCGAAACCCCCGCTGCCCCACCCAACTGACTCGCACTTAACGCCATCCAGTTGGCCCCACAGAGATTTAGAGGAGCATCATGAACCAGGCTTTTGTGTACGACGCCGTGCGCACCCCGTTCGGGAAGTTCGGCTCCGGCCTTGCCGCAGTCCGCCCGGACGACCTCGCCGCGCATGTGATCAAGGAGTCCGTGAAGCGGGCCCCGGCGCTTGATGTTGAGCGGATTGATGAAGTGGTGTTCGGCAACGCCAACGGCGCGGGCGAGGAGAACCGGAACATCGCCCGGATGGGCACCCTGCTCGCAGGATTGCCGGTGTCCATTCCGGGCACCACGGTCAATCGGCTGTGCGGGTCGTCGCTGGACGCGGCGATCATCGCCTCGCGCCAGATCAACGCCGGCGACGCGGACCTGGTGCTCGTCGGTGGGGCCGAGTCCATGTCCCGGGCGCCGTGGGTGCTGCCGAAGACGGAGAAGCCCTACCCGGCCGGGGACATGACCCTGGCCTCCACCACCCTTGGGTGGCGGCTGGTCAACAAGGCGATGCCGAAGGAATGGACCATCTCCCTCGGCGAGGCCACTGAGCGTTTGCGCGAGAAGTACGGCGTGAGCCGGGAGCAGCAGGACCAGTTCGCGGCTGATTCACACAATCTCTCCGCTGCGGCGTGGGACGAGGGCTTCTACGACAACCTCGTGGCGCCGGTGCCGGGCACGGACCCGGTGCGGGATGAGGGCATCCGCCCCGGCTCGACGGCGGAAAAGCTCGCCGCTCTAAAGACGGTGTTCCGGAAGGAACCCGAGGGCGCCGAAGTGGGCGGCACGGTCACCGCCGGCAATGCTTCGCCGTTGTCCGACGGCGCCTCCGCGGCCTGGATCGGCAGCGAAAGCGCCGCGGGGCTGCTGGGCCTCGAACCCCTGGCACGGATCGCCGGCCGCGGCGCGCACGGCAACGACCCCCAGTACTTTGGGTTCGCCCCGGTGGAGGCGGCGAACAAGGCCCTCGCGAAAGCGGGCATTGGCTGGGACCAGGTGGGCGCCGTCGAACTCAACGAAGCCTTTGCCGCGCAGTCCCTGGCCTGCATCAACGCCTGGGGCATCGACCCAGGAATCGTGAACCGGCACGGCGGGGCGATCGCCATGGGCCACCCGCTGGGCGCGTCCGGCACCAGGATCCTGGGCACCCTGGCCCGGAGCCTGCAGGCCTCCGGCCAGCGCTGGGGCGTCGCGGCGATCTGTATCGGCGTCGGGCAGGGCCTGGCCGTGGTCCTTGAAAACGTCACTGCTCGGAAGGCCTAGATAATGCTGAACTTTGTAGATTCTGTCCAGGAGGCCGTGGCCGGTATCAAGGATGGTTCCACGGTGATGATCGGCGGGTTCGGCAATGCCGGGCAGCCGTTCGAGCTGATCGATGCGCTGCTGGAGTGCGGTGCCACCGGCCTGACGGTGGTGAACAACAACGCCGGGCAGGGCGACCAGGGCCTGGCGCTGCTGATCAAGGAAGGCCGGGTGAAGAAGATGATCTGTTCCTTCCCGCGGCAGTCCGACTCCTGGCACTTTGATGCCAAGTACAAGGCCGGTGAGATCGAACTCGAACTGGTGCCGCAGGGGAACCTGGCCGAGCGGATCCGTGCCGCGGGTGCGGGCATCGGCGGGTTCTTTACCCCCACTGGTTATGGCACCATGCTGGCCGAGGGCAAGGAAACCCGCATCATTGACGGCCGCGGCCAGGTGTTCGAGACGCCCATCCACGCCGACGTCGCCCTGATCAAGGCCCTGAAGGCGGACGGGAAGGGCAACCTCGTGTACCGCAAGACCGCCCGGAACTTCGGCCCCATCATGGCGGCGGCGGCGAAGCAGACCATCGTCCAGGTGTCCAAGATCGTTCCCACCGGCGCCTTGGACCCGGAGAACGTGGTGACGCCCGGCATTTACGTCAACACGGTTGTCCGCGTCCCGGCCTCAGACCGCCGCACCGCCGGCACTAGCGAGAAGGTGGCTTGAGATGACCACTGCAACATCCATCCAGACCTCCGCCACGCCCCTGGGCCGCGATGACCTGGCCCGCCTGGTAGCCAGGGACATCGCCCCGGGGTCGTTTGTGAACCTGGGCATCGGCCAGCCCACCCTGGTGTCCAACTACCTCACCGAGGAACAGGACATCACCCTCCATACGGAGAACGGGATGCTTGGCATGGGGCCGGAGGCCACGGGGGACCAGATCGATGGCGACCTCATCAACGCCGGCAAGATCCCCGTTACCGAGCTTCCCGGGGCGGCGTACTTCCACCACGCGGACTCGTTCGCGATCATGCGCGGCGGCCACCTGGACATCTGCGTCCTGGGAGCGTTCCAGGTCTCGGCCACCGGTGACCTCGCGAACTGGCACACCGGGGCACCCGGGGCCATTCCCGCCGTCGGCGGTGCCATGGACCTCGCAACGGGCGCCAAGGATGTCTTCGTGATGATGACGCTCCTGACCCGCGAAGGCGCCTCGAAGATCGTGGAAACGTGCACTTACCCGCTCACCGGCGTGGGCTGCGTCACCCGCGTCTACACGGACAAAGCTGTGTTCCTCACCGGGCCCGACGGCGTCACCGTCCGCGAAACCTTCGGCTGCACCCTCGAAGAGCTCCAGGAACTGGTCCCCGTGCCGCTCAGGGCCGCCGCGGTCGGTGGTTGAGCCTGCCGAAACCTGACCGCCCCTAGGATTGGTAACCATGACCGACGCCGCCCGCACAGACACGCAGCCCCCGCAGGCCAGCGACCAGTACGTCCAGTCGCTCGCCCGGGGCCTGGCGGTGATCCGTGCCTTCGATGCCGAGCGTCCCGTCATGACGCTCTCCGAGGTGGCTGCCCGCACCGGGCTCACGCGCGCCACTGCACGCCGGTTCCTGCACACCCTCGTGGAGCTGGGGTATGTGCGGACCGACGGCAAGACCTTCGCGTTGACTGCCAAGGTGCTCCAGTTGGGGTATGCGTACCTGTCCGGGTTGTCGCTGCCGCAGCTGGCGCAGCCGCACCTGGAGGAGCTGTCCCTGAAGCTGGGGGAATCCACCTCCGCGGCCGTGCTGGACGGGACCGACATCGCCTACATCGCCCGGGTGACCACCCGGCGGATCATGAACGTCGGCATCACGGTAGGCACCCGCTTCCCGGCGTACGCCACCTCCATGGGGAGGGTGCTCCTCGCCGGCCTGCCGCCCGCTGACCTGAAGGCATATCTGGCAGCCGCAGAGATCAAGCCGCTGACCCCGCGCGCCCTCGGATCCGTCCCGGAGCTGCTCGCGGTGCTGGACACCGTCCGCGCCCAGGGTTGGTGCCTGCTGGACCAGGAGCTGGAGCTGGGCCTGATGTCCGTGGCGGCGCCCGTTTACGACGGCCCGAAGGTAGTCGCGGCGGTCAACGTCTCCCTTCAGGCGCAGACTGTTGCAGCGCAACCGGACCCGGACGCCTACCTGGCCTCGGTGGCCCAGGAAATCGTGGCGACGGCGAAACTCGTCTCCGCGGACCTGAGCGCCCGGGGATAAGCACGGCTTCAGCGCAGCCGGATTCACCCCGGCCGCGCCGGACCGCGCCATAAGTACGGCTCTCAGTGCGCAGGGACTGCCCCTGCGCAGTGAACCCGGCTTTCAGGGCGCAGCCCGGTACGGGCAAAGGTAACTCTTTGCCATCCAAGCTAGCCGCCCTACTCCCGCCGCAGCGGTGCGGGCCATAGACTCTAGCCAACTACGTGCAGCAGTGCCGCTCCGCGACCCCCTGATCCAGGTCGGGCCCAGCAGGACGGCGCTGCCGCATCCGTTCAGCGAGGGGAGTCGGCGGGTGAAACTGGGCATACCGAGGGAACGCCGGGAGGGTGAACGGCGGGTGGCCGCCACCCCGGATACGGTCAAGCAACTGGTGGCGCTGGGCGTGGAACTTCTCATCGAGGCGGGCGCCGGAACGGCCGCCGGGCACCCGGACACGGCATACCTCCAGGCCGGAGGGAAGATTGTCCCGGAGCTGGACCTGGCTCAGTTGGATGTCCTGGCCCACGTCCGGCCCCTGGACCCGAACACTGTGAGATCCCTGAAGCGGGGAGCCGTCACGGCGGGGCTCGCCTCGCCGTCGTCCGAACTCCCAACTGTTGAGGCGCTCGCCGATGCCGGCATAACGTCCTTCGCCCTTGAACTGGTGCCGCGCATCTCCCGCGCCCAGTCCATGGACGCCCTCAGCTCCCAGGCACTGGTGGCCGGGTACCGCTGCGTTCTGGAGGCGGCCATCCGGCTGCCCCGCTTCTTCCCCCTGTACATGACCGCAGCCGGGACTGTTCCCCCCGCCCGGGTCCTGGTGCTCGGTGCCGGCGTGGCCGGGCTACAGGCCATCGGCACGGCAAAGCGGCTCGGCGCCCGGGTTTTCGCGAACGACATCCGCCCCGCCTCCGCAGATGAGGTGGCCTCCATGGGCGGCACCTTCGTCCGGCTGGACCTCGAAACCGCGGAGGCGGCCGGCGGCTACGCCCGCCAGCTCAGTTCCGACGCCGGAACCCGGCAGCGGCAGCTGCTTGCCCCGCACGTGGCGCAGGCGGACGTGCTGATTACGACGGCGGCCGTCCCAGGCAGGCGCGCACCGCTCCTGGTCACCACCGAGATGGTCGAGGGCATGCGGCCGGGTTCGGTCGTCGTCGACCTCGCCGCAGAATCCGGCGGCAACGTGGAGGGCGTTGTACCCGGCCAGGACATTCCAGTCCCCACAGCGGACGGCTCCGGCTACATCACCCTGGTGGGCCTGAAGGACGCACCCTCTGCGATGGCCTCCGACGCTTCCCGCCTCTACGCCAAAAACGTGGCCAACCTGCTGGCCCTGGTCATCAAGGACGGCACTGTGGCGCCGGACTTCGACGACGATGTGCTCGCCGGAGCCTGCCTGACGCACGACGGCGCGGTGCGGCACCAGCCCACCAATGAACTGCTGGCCGCGCGAGCCGGCAGCCGGCGGGAAGGGGTGCTCTGATGGACGGGATGAGCCTGCTGACCATCACGGTCCTGGCCGTGTTTGTTGGTTTCGAGGTGGTCTCCAAGGTCTCCAGCACCCTGCACACGCCCCTGATGTCCGGCGCGAACGCCATCCACGGGATCATTCTGGTGGGTGCCATCATCGTGGCCGGCCAGGCAGTGGACCCATGGGTGCTTGCGGTGGCCCTCCTCGCCGTCGTCCTCGCCACCGCCAACCTCGTGGGCGGCTTTGTGGTGACCGACCGGATGCTGCACATGTTCCACGCCCGAAAAGCAGTGGGCAGCAGTAAAGCAGGCACGCAAGAGACAACCGGGCAGGTGGAAGGCAAATGAGCCTCCTCGACCCCGTCTGGACCTCGCTCCTCTATCTGGCCGCCGCCGTCTGCTTCATCCTGGCCCTGCGCGGCCTCAGCTCGCCGCGCACCGCCCGCCGCGGAAACCTGATCGGCGCGCTGGGAGCCCTGATCGCCGTCGTTGCCGTATTCCTGTCCTCCCGGCTGGAGAACGTCCCCTGGATCCTCGCCGCCATTGCCGTTGGATCAGCGGTGGCAGCTCCAGTGGCGCGCCGGGTCAAAATGACCCAGATGCCGCAGCTTGTGGCGCTGTTCAACGGCGTGGGCGGTGGCGCGGCCGCACTTGTGGCGCTTCTTGAACTCAGCCATGCGGACGATCCCTGGGTCCGGCTGGCCATCGTCTTCACGCTTCTGGTGGGCGCAGTTTCCTTCGCCGGCTCGGGCGTCACCTTTGCCAAGCTGCAGGAACTGATGACCACACGGCCGGTCCTTTTCCCGGGCCTGCCGGCGGTGATGGCGGCGGTGCTGATCGCGGCGGTGGCGGCCGGCGTCGGCGTCATCCTCACCGGTTCGCCCGCGCTCGCGGTGCTGCTGCTGGTGCTGGGCCTTGCTGCGGGGATCCTCCTGGTGCTTCCCGTGGGCGGCGCCGACGTCCCGATCGTGATCTCACTGCTGAACGCCTTCACCGGCCTGGCGGTGGCCGCCTCGGGCCTGGTGCTGGGCAATGTGCTGCTGGTGGTGGCGGGCACCCTGGTGGGCGCGTCGGGCACCATCCTCACCCGGGCCATGGCCGCCGCCATGGGCCGGGGCGTTGCGGGCATCCTGTTCGGCGCCTTCCGGGGAGGTTCGACGGCGGGATCCACCGCCGTGAGCGAGCGGCCCGTCCGGTCCTCCAGCGCCGAGGACGTGGCGGTGCTCCTGGGCTACGCGCAGCGCGTCATCATTGTTCCCGGCTACGGCCTGGCGGTGGCACAGGGCCAGCACACCGCGGCAGAGCTTGCCCTGGCGCTGGAAGCCCGGGGAATCGACGTCGATTTTGCCATCCATCCCGTCGCCGGCCGGATGCCCGGGCATATGAATGTGCTCCTGGCCGAGGCCAATGTCCCGTACGAATCACTCAAGGAGATGGGCGAGATCAACCCGCAGTTCAAGACCGCGGATGTGGCGCTGGTGGTAGGCGCTAACGACGTTGTGAACCCCGCGGCCAAGACGTCCTCCGGTTCCCCGATCTACGGCATGCCTATCCTGGAGGTGGCAGACGCCCGGCAGGTGGTGTTCCTGAAGCGGTCCATGCGGCCTGGCTTCGCCGGGATCGAGAACGACCTGCTCTACGAACCCCAGACCTCCCTGCTGTTCGGCGACGCCAAGGACTCCCTGGCCCAGGTCCTCGGAGCGGTAAAGACGCTCTAGCCGTCCCTCCTGCTGCATGGCCCTCGGCGGGCAGGCTACTCTTCTTTCAGAAGTAGCCTTTCCATTTCGCCACCAGAGGACACCATGACTGCCAACAGCTCCACTGCCCCCCAACGCGCAGCCATCATCATCAATCCTGCCAAGCCGGTGGACATCGACGTGCGCGGACTCGTCGCCAAGCACTGCGTCGAAAACGGCTGGGGCGAGCCGCTCTGGTTCGAAACCACTAAAGAGGATCCGGGCGTCGGCCAGGCAAAGGACGCCCTTGCCCAGGGGGCTGACATCGTCATCGCGGCCGGCGGTGACGGAACCGTCCGGTGCGTGGCCGAGGTTCTCTCCGGCGGCGAAACCCCCATGGGCCTGCTTCCGCTCGGCACCGGAAACCTCCTGGCCCGCAACCTCGGCATGGACGTCACGGACTACGACGGTGCCATGGCCGGCGCGCTCATCGGCACCGAGCGGAAGATCGACGTCGTCCGAGCGCGCCGCAGCGACCCGGACCAGGAGCAGCTCTTCCTGGTCATGGCCGGGGTGGGGTACGACGCCACTATCATGGCCGACACGGACGAGAAGCTTAAGCAAAAGGTAGGTTGGCTGGCGTACGTGGACGCCGGAATCCGGAACCTGCCGGGCAAGCCCGTGAAGGCCACCATCGTGATCGACGGCAAGGTTGCTGCTCGCCGCGGCGTACGAAGCGTCATGGTGGGCAACTGCGGCAAGGTGCAGGGCGGGCTGGAGATCTTCCCGGACGCCAAAATGGATGACGGTTTGCTGGACGTGGCCGTGCTGGCACCCCACCACGGAAAGCTGGGCTGGCTCTCCGTGGTCGCAGGGATGATCGGGAAGGGCCGCGGCAAGGACACTGCAGTGGAGTACTTCCAGGGCAGGACCGTAGAGATCACCCTGGAGCACAAGGACGATTACCAGCTCGACGGCGACCACGAGGGCCAGGGCAAGCACGTCCTGATGACCATGGACCCGGGCGCCCTGACCCTCCGGATGTAACCCCCAACCGAGTCGCACCTAACGTCGTCAAACCCGGAAATGACGACGTTAAATGCGAGTTACTTGGGAAGGTGCGGACCGGTGGGCCAGGATCTCCGCGAGCTCTGCAAGCCGGTGCGCCCGCGCCGATTCTGCCGGTGTGAACGGCTCCCCGGGCCGGACGAAGGTGATGGGCCCGTGCCATGCGGTGGGGATCTTCAGCCGGGTGCCGGCGTCATGCTTCTCCAATGCGGCTTCGGCGGGGGTGAGGATCCTTGCCCGCAGCAGCTCCGCCACAGCGAGCGGAAGCTCCTCGGGCGCGTCCGCGATCCGGGCAGCGAGGCTGAGGGCCTTGGTCTGGCCGTCGGCCACAGCCAGGGCCGTGGTGGGCCAGACGTGGGCACGGGTGCCGCCGCCGTCGCGCAGGGCATCCAGGAGTTCGCGTTCGCCCAGGTGCCCGGGGGCGGACAGGACAAACTCGTCCAGCACTCCGCCCGCAACCGGGTGCACATGGATGCTCAGGATGTTGGTTCCTGTCCTGGCCAGTGCGCCGGTGAGCTTCTGCAGGGAACCCGGCTCGTCGCGCAGGACGGTGCGGGCCCGCCAGAGAGCAGGGGCCGTGCCCAGCTTCCGCCGGTGGCGCAGCGCCGGCGCGTGCAGCCAGCCCCGCAGGATCCGGGCCGCGGAAGGTTCGGCCACCCAGATCACCAGCACCGTTGCGGTAAGGGTGAGCACCAGCACCTTGGCCACGTAGGGCAGGTGGGTCTCCACCACCAGGGCGTGCACCAGGAGTTCGATGGGCAGCATCACGGCCACATTGGCCAGGGTCAGCCGGGCTTTGGGAGGTTCGGGCATCATGCCGCAGACTTCGCAGCTCAATTCGGCCGCGGGAGTGTTCCGTGCGGGAGGCTTCATGCCTCAAGCATCGGATAGGGCTGTTTCAGGGGTGTTGCCCCACCGTTCCATTCATGGGAACGCCTTGGCCGGCTGCGGCGGGCGGCGCCGTAGGATTTAGCAGGAACGTCAGCGCGGCCGCCCGCCAGAAATCCAACCGCTCCGCAGGAAGGCGCTGCCCCTTGAAGCTGCTCGCCGAGATGTTCAGCATTGGTCCCGGCAACAAGGACCACCACCCCGCGCTGCGCTGCGCCGTGGGCGTCTTCGTTCCGCTCCTCACGCTGGTGCTCCTGGGCCGGCTGGACCTGGCCATCTTCGCGTCCTTCGGCGCCTTCACCGGCATCTACGGGCGCGGTGAACCTCACGGCACCCGGTTCGCGCTCCAGTTGCGGGCCGGGCTCCTGATGCTCGCGGTCATCCTGCTGGCCACGCTGGCGGCGAGGACGGCCACAGGCCTGAACCTCGACAGCGCCGGCACGGCATGGCTCCTGGTTCCCGCCACCACCCTCGTGGCGGGTGCCTGCTCATTGATCATCTCCTGGTGGCGGATCCGCCCGGCGGGCTCGCTGTTCCACATCTTCGCGTTCGCTGCCATCGCGTCCATCCCCAACCAGCCGCCGCTGTGGCAGGCCATGCTGGTTGCCGTGCTCACCACGGCGTTCTGCCTGCTGATCGGCTTCTCCGCCAGGATCCTGCCCAGCCACCGCGTCCCCTGGGTACGGCCGCCGCCTGTCCGGCGCACGCCCAACGAGAAACGCGCCGCCTGGCTCGAGGGCCTTGGCTACCTCATCGCCGCCGGACTGGCCGGATCCCTGGCCACTTGGACCGGAGAACTGCTGGGTTTCGGTCACAATTACTGGGCCATGGTTGCGGCCGTTGTCCCGCTCGTGGGGCACACCACCCGGCACCGCGTCCGCCGCGGCATCCAGAGGATCGTCGGCACCGTTCTTGGGCTGGTGATCCTGGCCGGCATTGTGCTGCTGAACCTGGAGCCCTGGCAGACCGTGCTGGTCATGGCCCTGTGCCAGTTCGGTGCCGAAATGTTCATCATCCGCCAGTACCTGCTCGCCCAGCTCTTCGTGACACCCCTTGCCCTGATTTCCACCCTGCTGGTGGTGCCGTCCCCGCCAAACATCCTGCTCCGGGACCGCATCATCGAAACGGTGATTGGGGCCGTCGTCGGCATAGCGGTGGTGCTGGCACCGGGCGCCTGGCGCCGTTTGCGGGAACGTACGACGGCGGGTCCCGGCCAGGTGCCCAACTCACCACGGGCACGGCAGGGGTAGGCTGAAAGCATCCCATTCAACGGAAACGGGGGTGTGGTGGCCAATTCCGCTTCGGGCGATTCGGTGGTGGACAGGATTGTCCGGCTGATCGCCGCATTTCCCCAGGACGTCGGCGCCCTGCAGCTTTCGGAACTTGCAGCCCGCGCCGGGTTGCCGCTGACCACCACCCACCGGCTGGTCCGCCAGCTCGCCGGGCATGGACTGCTGGACACCGGTCCCGGGGGTAGCGTGCGGCCGGGGCTCCGCCTGTGGGAGCTCGTGAACCGCGCGTCCCCTGCCCTGGCGCTGCGGCAGGCGGCGATGCCGTTTATGGAGGACATCCAGCACGTCCTCAACCAGAACGTGAACCTGGCGGTGCTGGATGGCTGGGAGGCGCTCTTTGTGGAACGTCTGTCCCGGCGGGGTTCGGTGGCCAACCGCGCGCAGGTGGCCGGGCGGATGCCCATCCACATCTCGTCGGCGGGGCTGGCGCTGATGGCGCACCAGGACAAGGCGCTCCAGGGTGAGTACCTGGATCAGTTCGCCGATCCCGACGGGAAAATCAGCAGGGACGAGGTCCGCACCCTGTTGGCTGAAACGGCCCACCAGGGCTTCGCCCAGCTGAAGGGCGTGGTGGATCCGGACACCTGGGGGATCGCCGTCCCGGTCCTCAACCGGAAACAACGGGCTGTGGCGTCGCTCGGCGTCGTGGTTCCTTTACAGGAGATGCGGCTGCAGGCGCTGGTGCCCGCGCTGCAGACCGCCGCCCGGGGCATCGCCCGGCGTCTTTCCGATTCCTGATCCTGTTCCCATTGAACGGAATTGCCGTGTCGGGAATCACTGTCTATGGCGCACACTGATTGCCAGACCCACCCACCCGGCGCCGCCCCTGCGGAGCCCCGCAACGAAGCGAGACGTCCAATGGCAGCACGCAATATCATCACCACCCAGGTGGCCATCATGGGCGCAGGCCCTGCCGGACTGATGCTCTCCCACCTGCTGGCGAAATCGGGCATCGACTCCACCGTCATCGAAGTCCGCAGCCACAAGGACATCTCCGAAACGGTCCGCGCCGGCATCCTGGAGCACGGGACTGTGAACATGCTGGTGGACAGCGGGGTTTCGGACCGGGTGCTGCGGGACGGGGACCGGCATGACGGCATCGAACTGCGGTTCAACGGCGAGAGCCACCGTGTCGACTTCAAGGAACTGGTGGGGGAGTCCGTGTGGCTCTACCCGCAGACGGACGTGTTCCTGGACCTCGCCGCACGCAGGAAGGCCGACGGCGGCGATGTCCGCTATAGCGTCACGGACACCTCCATCCACGATCTCGAGGGAAAGCCCAGGGTCTGTTTCACCGATGCCGACGGTGTGGAGTATGAGATCCAGGCGGACTTCCTGGTGGGGGCGGACGGCTCCCGCAGCCACTGCCGGTTCCAGATCCCCGAAGAGCACCGCAGGTGGTATTTCCACGAGTACCCCTTCGCCTGGTTCGGGATCCTGGCCGAGGCTCCCCGCAGTTCCGATGAGCTGATCTACGCCAACTCGGACAACGGCTTCGCCCTGATCAGCCAGCGCACCGAGACGGTCCAGCGGATGTACTTCCAGTGCGATCCCAAGGAGAACGTGGCGGAGTGGGATGATGACCGGATCTGGGCCGAATTCCGCAGCCGGGTCAACGGCAACGGCTTCGAGCTCAAGGAAGGGCCGGTCATCGAGAAGATGGTCCTGCCGTTCCGCAGCTTCGTCCACACCCCCATGCGCCACGGCAACCTGTTCCTCGCCGGGGACGCCGCACACACCGTGCCGCCCACCGGCGCCAAGGGCCTGAACCTGGCCATCCATGACGTCAAGGTCCTCTTTGAAGGGCTGGACAGCCACTACAACTCCGGCTCGGACCGGCTGCTGGACGGTTACAGCGACCGCGCCCTGGAGCGGGTGTGGAAGGCGCAGCAGTTCTCCTACTGGATGACCACCATGCTTCACACCCCGGCTGACGCCGACGATTTCTCGCGTGCGCGGCAACTCGGCGAGCTGCACTCGGTGGTGTCTTCCAGGCACGGCATGGCCTACCTCGCCGAGGCCTACACCGGGTGGCCGGGCGGCGCTTCCCGGGGGTAAGTCTCCTGGAATGACGACGACGGGCTGACGCCGGCTATGGCGGCAGGTCGCCGTCGTAGGCGGGGCGAAAGGCGCCTCAGGGCGCCAGCAGCCGCCGGACTGCTGCGGCAATGGCCGCAGCGTCAGGCTGCTCGTCCCGCCTGACTGTGAGCAGGTGGAGCAGCACGCCGTCGCCGTAGTCCGCCACGTCCCGCGCACGGGCGGGCGCATCAGCTATGCCCAACGCGGCGAGGGCCTGTTCCAGTCCGCCCACCAGCCGGAAGTGCCCGGCCGTCACTGACTCGGGCCTGTCCAGCGAGAGGGCCAGTCGGGCGCGGGATAGGCCCTCGTACTGTCCGGCCAGCGCCAGCACCAGGGCGGCCAGTTGGCCTGCCAGCTCCTCAATGTTCTGCGGCGGACCTGCCGGGCCCTGGTCCTGCAGGAGCGCGGCGTCGAGTTCCAGCAGACGGTCCAGTACCGCTTCGACGAGGGCCGCGCGGTTCCGGTAGTAGTTCGACGTGGTGCCTTCGGGCAGGTGGGCCGCCGCGTCAACGGCCCGGTGGGTCAGGCCCTTCATGCCCCTGGCCGCCAGAACGGCCAAGGCGGCATCCATCAGTTCTGTGCGGCGGTCAGGCATGGGCCCAGTGTAATGACCGCTTCTTAGCCACTACAAAAGTAGTAGAATCGCCCCATGGAAACAATCTCGATTGTTGGCGGCGGCATTGCCGGCCTGGCGCTGGCTTCCTGCCTGGACCCGGGTCGTTTCGAGGTGACTGTTTACGAGAAGCGGCCGGAGTTGCCTACCGTGGGTAATGCTCTGGGGATGTGGCCGAACGCCCAGCGCGCCCTGGCCCGGGTTGGAGTGCTGGACGAGGCGCGGGCCGTCAGCCCGGTTATTGGCAGCGGCTCCATCCGTAACGCCGCAGGCGAGCCTTGGGTCACCGTCAACGCGGGTGGCATGTTCGCGATTTCGCGCATTGACCTGCTGCGGTTGCTTGACTCAGCCGTCCCGGCATCTGTCCACCGGGTCACGAGCCATGTTCAGGCGCTTCCAGCCCATGGCGGCCTGGTGGTAGGGGCAGATGGAGTGCACAGCCTGGTCCGCCGTGAGGTCTGGGGTATGCACACCGCCGCCAAACTCACGCCCTACCTTGCCCTGCGCGGGACCCTCCCCTCCCGCGTCAGCCCGGGGGTCGTGGGCGAGTACTGGGGCCGCGGTGACCTGTTCGGCGTCGCCGCCTCGCGGGGCGGCATGTTCTGGTACGCCAGCTACCGGTCCGGGCTTGGCCCCCATGAAATCGACGCAGCTGCAGCCCTGGAGCAGGCCCGGAAGCGCTACGCGGGGCACGCGCCGGTTATACGCGAAGTGCTGGCGGCCGCTACGCCCGAAGCCTGCCTGGTGCAGCGGATCTGGACAGCTCCCCCTCTCAAGTCCTTCGTCCGTGGCCGGACTGTGCTCATCGGTGACGCTGCGCACGCCATGGCCCCCACCCTCGGACGTGGCGCCTGCGAATCGTTGGTGGACGCGGTAACGCTGGCTGACCTCCTCAACACGCTGCCTGAGGAGCAGGCACTTCATGCCTACGACCAGCGGCGCCGCCTGCGGACCCGTGCGCTGAGCCTGGCATCCTCGGCGCTCGCGCGCGTCTCCCTGGCAGAAGGCGGGCAGCCCCTCCGTGACCGTCTGCTCAACCTGGCCAGACGGCGGCCGGCGCGTGCCGGCGTCGGCAGTGGTTCCGCAGGGTGATCATCGGACAGGAGCCGCGGGCTTCTCCATGTCGTCGTCGGAGAGTAGGCCGCCGGGAAGTACGGGGCCGGTAACTGCCGCGGGAGCCACGGCAGGAAGCCGTTTCTTGGCGGTCCCCTTCCGGCGCGACCGGCCGTAGACCAGATACATGGTGACTCCGGTGATGACCATCAGGAGCACGGTGTAGACGAAAGTGTTGGCCACCCCTTCCACGCCCTCGGCCCCGTCGGTGTTGGCCTTGATGACCAGGCCGAGGGGCTGGACCAGCGGGTGGGCCAGGAAGATGGCGGTGTCGTAATCGTCCAGCAGGCTGTTGAAGTTCAGGGCGGCGATGGCTGCGGCTGCGGGCAGCACCAGCGGCAGGAGGATCCGCCGGAACACGTACAGGGTTTTGGCGCCCATAATTGCCGCCGCCTCCTCGAGCGACGAGTTCACCGAGGCGAACGAAGCCTTGAGCATGCGGAGCGTGAACGGGATCTTTACGGTGACAAAGGCGATCAGCAGGATCACGGTGGTTCCGGTGAGTACAGCCCCACCCACCAGCGGATTCGGGTGGTCGTAACTGATGATCAGGCCCAAGGCCAGCAGCGCCGAGGGCAGGATCCAGGGGATGTGCAGCAGGTATTCGAAAAGGGACGCCACCCAGTTTTTGTACTTTTGCAGCAGCCGCGCCACGAACAACAGTCCGCCGACGGCGATCAGGGCGGCCAGTGTGCTGTACACCACGCTGACAATGAACGGCCGAATCCCCGACTGTTGGGTCAGGACCCGCACGTAGTTGTCCAGCGTCAGGCTGTCCGCCGAAAGCTGCCCGGTCTGGATGGCGGCGCCGTCGGCAAACGAATACAGCACGATCAGCACCACCGGCAAGGTGTACACAGCAAAGAGCAGGTACGCCAGGGTGTGGACAACCACGTTGGCTGCCGGATTGGTGATGTCCTGCTTCTCCAGGGCTGAAGAAACCTTTGACACGGAAAAGTAGGTGCCGCCCTTTTCGAGCCGGGACATCACCGCGAGCATCAGGATGGTGGCCACGCCCAGGATGACCGCCAGCAGGGCTGCCAGGTCGCGTGAGGTGGGACTGTTCGTGAAGGTCAGGATCATCGGCGTGATGGTCTGGAAGTCCCGGCCGCCCAGCACCTGCGGGGCGCTCAGGGCGCCCAGGCCGGTAAGGAAGGACAGGATGGTGACAGCGAACAGTGTGGGCTTGAGCATGGGCAGCACTATCCGCCGGAGGATGGTCCAGGTGGACGCGCCGAGGTTCCGGGCCGCCTCGACTGTCTGGTAGTCGATGCCTTTCAAGGCGTTGGCCACAAACAGCATGTGGTTGGTGGTGGTGGCAAAGGTCATCACTACCAGAACTGCGAAGAAACCCGAGAACCAGCCCGGGTCCAGGCCCGGGAACACCTTCACCAGCAGGGACGTGACGATGCCTTTGTCGCCGTAGATGAACTTGTATCCGGCGGCCAGCACGATCCCGCCATAGATGAAGGTGGAGGCATAGCCCAGGAAAAGGATCCGCGAGCCCCGGATCCGGAAATAATGCGTCACCAGGACGATGAAAATTCCCACCAGGTTCACGGTGATGGACAAGGCCACTGCGAGCAGGAAACTGTTCCCCAGGGCCTTCATGGCCCTTTGCGAGGAGAACAGCTTCTCGGCGGCACGTCCGGAGAAGCTGCCATCCGGAAAGAACGTCGCCATCAGGATGTTGACGTTGGGCCACACCAGGAACGCGGCGATGAACCACGTCAGGACAGCGCCGACGATGAGTACGAAGGGCGAGCGGACCATGCTTCGGGCTGTGGACCCGCTCATGGCAGGGGTACCGCCTGGTCCTCCCGCTGCTGGGCGGCACCCGTCGTGGGATGGTACTGCAGCACGTGGGCGGGCTCGAGATACACAGTGGCAGCGCTTCCCGGCTCCGGTTGCGGGCCACCGTCCTCCCGGACGAGAAGGCGAAGGTCCGCGCCGTGGCTGCGCACCACATAACGGCTGTGCAGGCCGTGGTAGGTACGGGATACCACCGTCCCGGGAAGTCCGACGGCGGTTCCCCCGTCCGCCGCCGGGTTCAGTGACGCCTTTTCCACCCGCAGGTAGGAGCTGGCGTCCGTGCTGAGGCTGGCTCCCGAGAGCCGGTTCAACTCCGCGACGAACTCCGGCGTGAGCGCTGAGCTGTCCCCGATAAAGTTGCAGACGAACTCGGTGGCGGAGTGGTCGTAGATTTCCTGTGGAGTTCCCACTTGCTCCACCACGCCCTTGTTGAAAACAGCCACCCGGTCGCTCATCGCCAGCGCCTCGTCCTGGTCATGCGTGACGTAGACAGTGGTGATGCCGAACTGGCTTTGCAGGTCCTTCAGTTGCTGCCGCAACTGGTGCCGGAGCTTCGCGTCCAGGTTGGAGAGGGGTTCATCCAGCAGCAGGATCTTGGGCCGCAATACCAATGCACGCGCCACGGCCACACGCTGCTGCTGGCCTCCGGACAGTTCAGCGACATTCTTGGCCAGCTGCTCCTCGCTGAGCTCCACCCGCCGCGCAATGTCCCGGACCATCCGATCGCTGTCCCCGGGTTTCTCCTTCCGCACCCGCAACCCGAAGGCAATGTTTTCCCACACGCTCATGCTCGGGAAGAGGGCGTAGTTCTGGAACACCATGCCCACCTGCCTCTTGTCGCTTGGAAGCCGGGTGACATCCTTGCCGTCCACGCGGACTGTGCCTTTGGACGGCTGGATGAAACCCGCCAAGGTGCGCAACGCCGTCGTCTTCCCGCAGCCTGACGGACCCAGCAGAGTGAAGAACTCGCCGGGCCGGACGTGCAGGTCCAGGTGCGGGATGGCGGTGAAATCGCCAAAGGAAACTTCGATGTTGTCCAAGCGGATCATGGCTAACCTGTCTGGTGGAACGGGCTGGTGAAAGGGCCGGATGGCAGGAAAACCGGTTACGTCATGTACTCGAGTTCGATCTTCTCCACCCAGGCGCCCATGTTCTCCTGCACGAATTCCCAGTCGATGTCCTGCTGCTTGAGGTCTGCGAAGAAAGCCACCACGTCCGGGTTGGCTTTCGCCTCGGCCGCCTTATTCACCGGCATGGAGTTGAACTGCTGGGCAAACTGGCCCTGGACATCGGCGCTGCCGAACCAGTCGATAAACTTCTGTGCCTGTTCTTTCTTTTTGGTGCCCTTCACGAGCGCTATCTGCTCCACGGCAAGCGGGACGCCGACGGACGGAATCACGGTCTCAACGTTCACATTGAATGACTTTTCGCGCTCGGCAATGATCGATGACGGCATCTGGCCCATGTCCACTTCACCGGAGGCGATGCGGGCAAAGAGGTCAGTCTTGGCAACGGCCGGGCTGCCATTCTGGAAGTACTGCTCCACCTGCTTCCAGCCTTCATCCGAGATGCCCAGATCCCCGGAGTCGTCACGGTAGCGGCTGAGGATGCCGGCGAACACCAGCTGCGCTGTGGCAGTCCCCAGGCCGGTCACGCGCTCGTAGCGGGCTTTGAACCCGTCCTTCGTCCAGAGGTCGGTCCAGTCCTGCGGTGCGGCATCTTTGGAGATTTTGTCGGAGTTGTAGCCAAGGAGGATTGCCTGCTTGACCAGGGGCCAGTACGTTTCACCGTCCCCCAGTTCCTTATCAACGTCTCCGGCCCACGCAGGCTCGTATGGTTCAAGGGCGTCCTCAGCTTTGATCTGGGAGAAGTACATGTTGTTCAGGCCGAAAGCGATGTCTGCAATCGGATTGTTCTTCTCGGCGATCAGCTTGTTGGTGGCGTCGGCGCCGCCGGCACCCACGATCTCGATCTTGAACCCGGCCTCCGCTGCCTTTGCAGTCACCCAATCGCCGCGGCCTTCGCCGTTGGAATTGGTATAGATAACCAGAGTTTCGCCGGACCCTCCGGCAGGAGCCGATGAAGAATCGCCCGAGGCTGCAGGCGAGGCTGCGCCTCCGCCGCAACCGGCGAGAAGGGTGACGGCGACGGCGGCGGCAACCAAAGTATGGAATTTACGCACGATCAGGACTCATTTCTGGACTGGAATCGGAGCATGTCCGGCCAGCCTATAGCCGGACATGGCGAAAGTCCGGCGTTATTGCTATCGATTCGATAAACAGCCGGGCTGCCCACTCTGATCCAGTTGACGGAACGCCTGGCACCGCCTGCGTAAACCTGGCGTTAACTCTCTGCTGCGCGCTGCCGTCGTGCGTTTCGTCCTGCTTCAGTCCTGCTGGAGCGTGTCCGTCAGGTGGTGCGTGGGGATCCTGTCCCGCTCGTAGGTGATTTCCGTGTAGCCGTGCGGCTCGGGCTTGCCGGACGCATTGAGGTTGACGAAGACGATCTCCTCGATGGTCAGGATGCTCTGCCGCGTGATCATATTGCGGACCTCGGCACGCATGGTCAGGGAAGTGCGGCCGAACCGTGTGGCGGTCAGCCCCATTTCGATCAGGTCGCCCTGCACGGCGGAGCTGACAAAGTTGATTTCGGAAATGTACTTCGTGACCGCACGCCCGTTGCCGAGCTGGAGGATGGCGTAGATGGCTGCTTCCTCATCGATCCACTTCAGCAGGCTGCCGCCAAAAAGCGTACCGTTCGCATTGAGGTCCTCGGGCCGGACCCACTTTCGGGTGCGGAAGGTAATGTCTGCTGATTCCATAGGCCGAGGTTAGCCGAGGAGCCCGGGTGGCACCGAGTGTGACGGGCTGGCACCGGGCTGTTGTCACGCCATGGCTGTGTGCGCGGCGCTGCGGGCGTGGATGCTCTTGGCGTAGCAGTAGGAGTATTCAACGCCCACGTAGGGGCCAAAGTTGGGAACGGATTCAAAGCCGGAGGTTTCGTAAAAGTTCCGGCCGTCGGGCTGGGCGGACCCGGCTTCGGCTTTGATGCGCGTGATCCCCTGCTTGAAGGCTTCAGCTTCCAGCGCGGCGAGGATGGAGCTGGCGACTCCTGATCCGCGCGTGTAAGGCAGAACGTACAGGCGCTTGATTTCCGCTGTACCGGCATCAAGGAGCCGCAGCCCGCCGCAGCCCACCGGCTGGCCCGAGCCTTTGTCGTACGCCACGAGGAACACCGCGCAGTCAGCGCCCGACGGCGGCGGGCCGGGTTCGTGATCCGGGGTGCCAAAGCGGGCGTCAAGTTCGGCCTGCTGGGCACGGCGGAGGTCGGCGCCCACCGGGTTGGACCAGGCGACCTGCCGGATGTTCAGTCGCGGGTTGGTCTGCATTTCTGCCTCGATTCGCCGAAGGGGTATGCCAAACAAGGCTAAAAGCCGCCGGTTACGCTGGTGTTTCTTCCGCGTAAGCGCCTGGATAACGCTTGGCCCAACTCGCTCGGCTGGCTAGTAATCAGCTGGTCTAGGATATTTCTATGCGTTCCACAGGTAATGAAGGCTCCGGCTACTGGTACGGCCCGGACGGGCAACTGGACTACAGTGCGGCGGTGCTGAAATCGCTGCGTGACTACCGGGCGGCGGAAACTGCCGTTCGAAGGTCCACCCGGGACTCCATGGGCATGGGTGAGACGGACATCCTCGCGTTGCGCTACCTGCTGCGCGCCCAGGCCTCCGGCAGGACCGTGGCGCCCAAGGACCTGAGCCAGTTCCTGGGCATCACCAGCGCTTCCACCACTTCGCTCATTGATCGGCTTGTGGCCAGCGGGCATGTCCGGCGCGAGGCGCACCGTACGGACCGGCGGTCGGTGGTGGTGGTTCCCACGGTGGAGTCGGACAAAGAGGTCCGTGTAACTCTCGGTGCAATGCACCGGCGGATGATGGCCGTGGCGGAAGGGCTCAGTGCTGATGAGGCGCGGGTGGTGGTTGAATTCCTGCAGCGCATGGCTGAAGCGCTGGAGCATCTTGACGAGGGCACCAAAGAAAGTAACTAGCCTAGCTAGCTAGACAGGCTAGTAATATGTATGCTTACGACTGGTTTCCTGAACATCTTCATTGGAGTCGTGAGTGCGTTGGTTACTTTTACTGAGCTTGGTTCCCCTGATGTCCTCGCAGGACGAACATCGCTGAACGGCTTCGGGCCGGATCCGGAGCCGGACGGCCTCACCGCAGTCCATTGCGGCACTGCCATGGAGCTTGTAACCCCGGCGGTGGGGCCGGCGGCCGTAGGCTACAGCTTCGGGCCGGACGATCGTGATCCTGTCCTGCTGCCGCCGGTATGGCGCTGCCGCTGCGGCTTTCAGCTCGACGCCGGTTTGGGCGCAGCCCCCGCCCCCGCCCTGTCTGCATGAGCGCCCACACCGCAACAGTTGTCCAGGAACCGGCCGGGATCCTGTCCCGGGACCAGGCGGCCGGGCGCTACGAACTCAAAGAACGGCTGGGCCGCGGTTCGCTGGCTGAAGTTTTCCGCGCTGCTGATCGTGAGGGCGGTCCGGATGTAGCCGTCAAGGTGGCTGTGGGCTACTCCAAAAAGCACTTCGACCGGACCAGCAACGAAGCCTCCGTCCTGGCGTCGTTGGACCATCCGTCCATCATCAAATTCATCGCCAAGGGCGTTATGCCCGCCGGGACTCCGCTTGCCGGACGTCCTTTCCTGGTCGAAGAACTGGCGCTCGGGACGAGCCTCGCCGAAGCTGCCCACACCCGCCCACCGTTCGCCGGTGACGTTGCCGGCTGGGCCTGCGGCCTTTTGGGAGCCCTGGCCCACCTGCACGGGCAGGGCCTGGTGCATCGCGATATCAAGCCTGCCAACCTCATGCTGAGCGGCCTGCGGAGGAGCCCCGTGCGGATCATCGACTTCGGCATCGTGACTGCGGCCGGCTCTCCTCCCGAGCCCGGCATCTCATCGGGAACAGTCCACTACATGAGCCCTGAACAGGCCGGGGGCGGACCGGCGCAGGCCACTTGGGACGTCTACGCCATGGGGCTCGTGCTGCTGGAACTGCTCACCGGATCCAGAGCTTTTCCCGGCACCGCCATCGAATCGCTGGTGGCCAGGACCCTCCGAAGCCCCGCCATTCCAGACTCCCTTGGCCCGGAATGGTGCAACCTGCTCCGGGCACTGACGGCAATGGACAGCAACGAGCGGCCGACGGCGGCTGAGGCCGCCATCATGGCGGCCCGGCTCTCGCCTCCCGCATCTGCCGCGAAGGCCAGTGGCTCTTGCAGGAAAATGGCCGTATTCCCGTCCCGCCGGATCAGGCAGCTGGCTTAGGGCTCATTCACGTTCTTCCCGGTGGGATCCTCCGCCGTGGGATCAGCCAATGCCAGGCCGCCCACCGGGCTGCCGTCCCAATGCAGGAGCTTCCAGCCGTTGTCCGGATCGCCCTCCACTGCAACGATTCCAGTGTTGGCCAGAACATGCTTCGCCGCGAACTCGTGGTCTGCGCCCTCCGCCCGGCGCCCGGCCCAGGTGCGGATGGCCGCACCGTGGCTGACCACCGCGGCCGTGGCTTCCTGGCCTGACACCCGCTCCAGAACCCTGTTGATCGCTGCGTCAAACCGCCCGAAGAAGTCGTGCCCGTCGGGGCCGGCCGGCATCCGCCGGCCGAGGTCCCCTGCCGCCCAGGAAATCACTGTCCCCATGTACCGCTTGTGGGACTCGTGGTCGGTCAGCTTTTCCAGCGAGCCTGCCTCGATCTCGTGCAGGCCGTCCAGCACCTCGACGTCCAGGCTGTGCAGCCGGCCCAGCGGCGCGGCGGTGATCTGGGTCCTGACCAAGGTGGACGCATAAAGGACATCGATCCGCTCAGCCGCCAGCGAGCGGGCCAGGGCCTCCGCCTGGCGTTCGCCCAGCTCCGTCAGGCCGGGGCCGGGGTGGGCCGTGTCCAGTTGGCCAAGCACGTTACCGGGGGTCTCTCCGTGGCGGATGAGGAGCAGTTTCATGCCTCCAGTTTCGCACTTGTTAGTGGCCGCCCGGCCAGCCCCACCGGAAGGCCGCACAGCAGAAGGCGCCGGGCCCCTCGAAGCCCGGCGCCGCCGTCGTACCTTTCCTGCCTCCTGCGGCCGGACTACTTCAGGTGGTCCACCAGCTGGTCGGCGATGCCCGTGTACTTGCCCGGCGTCAGGGCTAGCAGGCGCGCTTCGGCGTCGGCCGAAAGGCCAAGGCTCTGCACGAACTCCTGCATGCGGGCAGCATCAACCCGCTGGCCCCGGGTGAGGTCCTTGAGCCGCTCATAGGGGTTTTCCATGCCCTCGACGCCGGCAATCGCCTCGGCACGCATGACCATTTGGATCGCTTCGCCCAGGACTTCCCAGTTGGTGTCGAGGTCCCCGGCCAGTACGTCCTCCGCCACGTCCAGGCGTTCCAGGCCCTTGGCGACGTTGGAAATGGCCAGCAGTGAGTGGCCAAACGCCACCCCAATGTTGCGCTGGCTGGAGGAGTCGGTGAGGTCGCGCTGCCAGCGGGAAGTCACCAGCGTTGCGCCCAAAGTGTCCAGCAGGCCGTTGGAGATCTCCAGGTTCGCCTCTGCGTTTTCGAACCGGATGGGGTTGACCTTGTGCGGCATGGTCGACGAGCCCGTGGCGCCGGCCACCGGGATCTGCGCGAAGTAGCCGATGGAGATGTAGCTCCAGATGTCCGTGCAGACGTTGTGGAGGATCCGGTTGAAACGCGCCACGTCGGCGTACAGTTCTGCCTGCCAGTCGTGGCTCTCGATCTGGGTGGTCAGCGGGTTCCAGGCCAGCCCCAGGGCTTCCACGAAGGACTTGGCCACCTGTTGCCAGTCTGCGCCGGGAACGGACGCAACATGGGCTGCGTAGGTGCCGGTCGCGCCGTTGATCTTGCCCAGGTATTCCGTCCTGGCAATCCGGTCCAGCTGGCGGGTCAGGCGGTGCGCGATGACTGCCAGTTCCTTGCCGAGGGTGGTGGGCGTGGCGGGCTGGCCGTGGGTGCGGGACAGCATGGGGACGTCGCGGTTGTCCTGCGCCATCTTGGTGATCTGGGCCACCAATGCGCGCGCGGCCGGGAGCCACACGTCCTCCACAGCGCCCTTGATGCCCAGCGCGTAGGAGAGGTTGTTGATGTCCTCCGAGGTGCAGCCGAAGTGCACCATGGCCGTCAGGTTTTCGATGCCGATGGCGGGGAGGCGGCGGCCGATGTAGTACTCCACGGCTTTCACGTCGTGAACAGTGACGGCCTCGATTTCGGCGAGCTCGGACACGGAGGCGGCGTCGAATTCCGTGACGACGGCGCGGAGCTGTTCCTGCTGCGGGGCCGTCAGTGGCCCGGCGCCGGGAAGGACATTGTTGCTGGTCAGGTGGATGAGCCATTCAACTTCGACGGCCACGCGGTCGCGGTTGAGTGCTGCCTCGGACAAGTAGTCAACGAGCGGCGCGACGGCGGACTGGTAGCGGCCGTCCAGCGGGCCAAGCGCGATTTTTTCCGGGGACGCGGCGAGGGCCAGGCGTCCTGAGGGCGTACGGGTATCAGCTGTGGCGGCGGTTTCAGGCATGTGCTGATTCTTTCATGAACTCCCGCGGCGGCTTTAGCCGGTTACTTGTCCACATAGCCGACGGCGATGGTTGGGTCCGCGCGTTGTCCTCCGTAGCGTTCATCCCAGGCAGATCTGCGGGGCCGCGCCGCTAAGAGTCCGGGTGGAGAGGGAGGTCGGGTAATGGGCAGCCAACTGGCAGGGGCAGACCTGCAACAGGAAATGCTGCGCGTCTCTCAGGTGACGCAGTTGGCCGAACGGGTGGGGGCCTGCGTTGGCCGCGGTGAAGAGGTTTTGAACAGCTTCAGGGATATCCAGTTGCTGCAGTGGGAGTCGCCGGCCGGCCGCGCGTACCGGGATGCGGTTCTGCTTCAGTCGGCAGCACTGCGCCGTGCCCTTGAAGCGTTGGTTGAGGCAAGGGCTGCGGTGGAGCGCCACAGCCAGAAGACCTTAACCGCGGGCTGCACTTATCCGGGCCCGCGCTGATGGCCGAGGCAACGCCTTCGGGCAGCGGCTCCATCCACTTATCCGGCCCTCCCGACGACGGATTCCTCATGATCCGCGGAGGCGTGGGCGGCATCAGTTTCCAGCTGGAGGAGCTGACGGGCGGGGCCGAAAAGCTTGATGACCTGGCGGGCGAGCTCTCGGAACTCGAGGTTGAAATCCGCCGGATCTGGGAGGGCCTTGTTCCTTTCCAGGACCTGCCGCGGTGGTCCGGCAGCCTGGCCATTAACGCGGTAGGTGAGTCCGGGCGGAGCATCCAAAGAGTGCGGGCCGAGCTGCAGCGCATCAGCAGCCAGGTCCGCGCTTGTAAGCAGGAGTACGAAACGGCGGAGTGGCTTGCCGGAACAGCGAGGTATTTGGGCATCGTCAGCCCTGGAGATATTTACAACTCCCTCGCCAATTTCGCTGCCAATCGCGCAGCTGACGACAAGACGGCAGAAACCATCGTTGGCGTCCTGGGGCTTCAGGCCGCTGATGTGAAGCGAAGGGTTGGGAGGGACCCCTTGGGTTGGGATGCCCTTGAACGGGATGGGGCTGTTGGCCGCCCACTGACCGTACGCCAGGAGGAGTCCGTTCAGGTCGATCTGGATACTTCCCCGGCGGGCCTCTTGGAGCGCATCCGCCAAATAGACGCCCGTGGTGCCGGGTTTATTGAAGTCATTGAGGTCACTAACGGCGGGGAAAAGACGTATGTGGTGGTCGTTCCCGGCACACAGTCTGCCGGCATCGGCGCGGGCGGGAAAAACCCGTTCGATGAGGTCGGAATACTGGAGGCGATGGTGTACAGCTCCGAGGATATGAGCGTTGCAGCGCTCCAGGCACTTAAGGCGGCGGGCGCTGAGTACGGAGCTCCCGTGGTGGCCGTGGGCTACAGCCAGGGCGGCATCCATGCGATGAACCTGGCTGCCGATCCCCGCTTCCTCCACGACTACGACCTCCGCTACGTGCTGACAGCAGGATCCCCTGTCGCCGGTATCAATCCCGCAGCTGGCGTGCAGTCCCTGCACCTGGAACATCGCGAAGACTGGGTGCCGGGAACGGACGGGGCGCCAAACCCGGACACGAAGGAGCGCGTGACGGTTGGCTTGACCCAAAAACCGAGGGCGTTGGAAGGGGAGGGGGCCCTGGGGCCCGGGCACACCCTTAACAGCTACCAGGACGGCGCCCGGCTGGTGTCGGCCAGCACTGATCCCTCGCTGGTGGCGTCCACGGCGGCACTTGGCGCGGCACTGGGAGCGGGCGGAACGGCGACCGCCACACGGTTCTCCCTGTCCCGGACTAAGGCTCCCGCATCGGATCTCCATGCCGCGGACAACCGCAGGCAGGAGCGCGGGTATGGCGGGCGGTAGTGGCCAACACTGACGCCCGTTCAGCTACCGTCGCGTACCGGTAATCCTGCCGGCCACGAGTGAGACCAAGGTGATGATGATCGCGGCAAAAACGGCAGTCCAAAAGAAGGAATCAACAGTGAAGTGCACCGGGGTATAGCTGCTGATCCAGGAGGTCAGGTAGAGCATCCCAGCGTTAATAACGATGGTGAACAGGCCGAGCGTCAGGATGGTGAGGGGCAGCGCGAGGAGGCTCACCAGAGGACGGACCAAAGCGTTCACCAAGCCGAAGATGACGCCAATGAACAAATAAGCGAGGACAATCCCGATGGTGTCCGTCCCCTGTGTCACGCCGGTCTTGGCCACTGCATCCGTGGTGGCGGAGCTGGAGATCTCCAGTCCCGGAAGTATCCAGCTCGCCACCCAGAGGGCGAGGCCATTGATCAGAACCCGGGCAATCAGTCGCATAGGCCCCATGGTTTCACACCGCCCTGAAGGTTGGCGCAAAAAAAGAAAAGGGCCGACTGCCGATGTCCCCCGCCAGCTTGCCCCTAAAGAGGCCCTGGCCTGGCCGCCGCTGTGACGGCCGGCAAAAGGCATTGTCAAAAATCAACTTAACCCTTGACAGGAAGAAAGCGTTTTCCGATAGTTGAGAAATCGCTTTCTCGTGCGCCTTCCACTCTCGTTGGCGCCGAAGCGTGGTTCATTCCAATGGAGGAAGAGAGATCATGCGCAAGAAGATGTCCTTAGCGCCAGTGTCCGCCGCAGCAGCATTGGCCATATCGCTGCTCGCATCGCCCGCCCAATCATTCGCGTCTCCTGCGTCCCCAGCAGACCCCGCAGCCCAGACCGCCCGTCAGCCGCTTGAGCGGCAGGTTCTTGCCCAGAACGACGGCTGGGCTTCCCTGGAAGCTGGCACCACGGGTGGCTCAGCCGCCACGGATGAGCGGATCTACGACGTCTCCACCCGGACAGAACTCCTGGCGGCGCTCGCCTCCGGGACTGAGCCAAAAATCATCAGGGTTCACGGCGGCATTGCTGCCAACACCAACACTGACGGCTCGCCCATCAGTTGCGAGGACTACGCCGCCGGCACCGGGTTCTCCCTTTCCCAATACCTTTACGACTTCGACCCGGCCCGGTACGGAACAACGAAGGTGCCGGCAGGCCCTCAGGAGAGCGCCCGCCGCCTCGCCGCTTCCAGGCAGGCCGCGACCATCCGGTGGGAGATCCCCAGCAACACCACCATCGTGGGAGCCGGACCGGAGAGCGGCATCACAGGTGCCGCCCTGAGGATCAACGGGGCCGAAAACGTCATCTTCCGGAACCTCACAGTGGCTGACGCTGCCGACTGCTTTCCTTCCTGGGACCCCACGGACGGAGCCACAGGCAACTGGAACAGTGAGTACGATCTGCTGCAGATCATCAACGGCTCCAAGCATGTCTGGGTGGACCACTCGCACTTCACTGATGCGCCAAATCTCGACAACACGCAGCCCAGCTATTTCGGCAGGCCCTATCAGGTCCATGACGGAGCAGTGGATGTCACTAACGGCTCAGACCTCGTAACCATGTCCTACAACCGGTTCTCGGAACACGACAAGCTCCTGCTCATCGGGTCCACGGATTCCACCAACCGCGGCGACGCAGGCAAGCTCCGTGTCACCATTCACCACAACGTCTTCCAGAACGTGGGCCAGAGGGCACCGCGGGTCCGTTACGGCCAAGTGGACGTCTACAACAACCACTTCACCACGAGCTCAACGTCCGCCATCCCCTACGGCTACACGTTGGGAGCAGGCGTAGAGTCCCACCTCCGCGCGGAGGCGAATGCCTTCACGCTCCCCGCTGACATTCCCATTGGATCCCTGATTGGCTATTTCAAGGGGAAAGTCATCACCACCAGCGGAAACGCCGTCAACGGCAAGATCGTCGATCTTCGCGCCGCCTACAACGCTGCTGCCCCGGCTGACAAGCAACTGGGCGCCGACGACACCTGGGCACCTGTTCTGCGGACCCATGTGGATGCTGCCCAAGCTGTTCCCGCCCTCCTGGCGGACGCGGTCGGACCCGTGTTCACCGCGGGGGAGGCGCACTGATGCACTGTTTCCAGCCCAGCCGCCGATCCCTTCTGGCAGCCGTAGCAGCAGGAGCCGTCACCGCGGCCGCAGGACTCGCAGGGCCCGGCGCCGGGCGCTCGCAAGCCGCCGTCCGGACAGTCAACCCAAGTCAGCGCCGCACCAGGCCGATGATTTTCGTCGTCGGCGATTCCACCTCCTCCGCCTACCAGCACTCCGAACGCCCCCGCGCCGGGTGGGGACAGGCCCTCCCGTTGCTGTTGGGACCGCAGGCCGACGTCTTCGACTACGCCTGGTCCGGAGCCTCGTCCAAGAGTTTCGCCGACGCCGGCCTCCTGGGCGAGGTGCTGGACCTGCTGCAGCCAGGGGACTACCTGCTCATCTCCTTCGGGCACAACGACGAAAAGACAACGGATCCGGCGAGGGGCACCGATCCTCAGACCACCTTCAAGGAGTACCTGCAGAAATACCTTGACGGTGCTGCGGAACGCGGGGCCCAAGCCGTCCTGGTCACGCCGGTGGAACGCCGCAGGTTCAGTCCCCTAGGCATTGCCCAGGACTCGCACGGCGCATACCCGCAGGCCGTGCGGGAGCTTGCCGCCGCCACCGGCACCCCGTTAGTGGACCTCACTGCCTCCTCGAAGGCCCTGTGGCAGGAGCTTGGCGCCGAGGGAACCAAAACGCACTTCCTGTATACGGCACCAAACCAATATCCGCAGTATCCGGACGGGGTCGCCGACAACACGCACTTCCAGGCAGAGGGTGCCCTCGCCGTGGCAAGGTTGGTTGCCTCCGAACTACAGGCAAAAGAGACAATCCCACCGGGATATTTTCAGCACGTGGACGCCGCATTGGATCCCCTCGCCGGGATCTACTGGCCCAGCGAACGCCCGGTGGACAAACCTTTGGTGCTTGAGGTGGGCCGTGGCATGGCCTTCCGCACGGTCCAGGCAGCCGTTGACTCGGTGGCCACGGGAAGCAGCAGCCGCACTCTCATCCGGATCCAGCCCGGCACCTATCGCGAGGCGATCAGGGTCCCTGCGGATAAGCCCAGAATTTCCCTTATCGGGCTGGGCGAGAAAGCCGAAGACGTTGTGCTGGTCTACAACAACGCCTCCGGTACTCGCAAACCGGATGGCAGCGGATCCTTCGGCGCCGGCGGAAGCGCAAGCGTCCGGATCGACGGCGCTGACTTTACGGCTGCCAATCTCACCTTCAGCAACGACTTCGACGAAGCCGCCAACCAGGACATGGCGAACCGCCAGGCGGTGGCACTGTTCCTGGCAGGGGACCGCGCCGTCCTCCGCAATGTCCGCTGCCTGGGCAACCAGGACACCCTCCTGGTCGACTCGCCCGCCCGCGGCGTACCGGCACGGTTCTTCTTCAGCGACTGTTATGTGGAAGGCGACGTGGACTTCATCTTTGGCCGGGGAACCGCCGTCTTTTCCGGCTGCGAGATCCGTTCACTGGACCGGGGTTCCGAAAACAACAACGGCTATGTGTCCGCCGGCAGCCAGAACGTCAAGATCAAGCATGGATACCTTTTTACCGGCTGCCGGTTTGTGTCCGATGCTGCGGCGGGATCGGTTCACCTGGGCCGGCCCTGGCACCCCAGCGGCGATGTGGACGCAATCGCCCAGGTCCTCGTCCGGGATTCCTGGTTGGGTGCCCACATCTCCGGCACACCGTGGACGGATATGAGCGGCTTCTCCTGGCGGGAAGCACGCTTCCATGAGTTCAATAACTACGGCCCGGGGTCACGCATATCTCCGGACAGGCCGCAGCTTGAACCTCAGCTGGCCGGGGACTTCACGCTGGAGGCCTATCTGCGAGGAACAGACGGCTGGGCTCCCCAGCTGTCAGGAACCCGGGCGGACAGCGCCTGGGTGGACCGCCAGACGTTGCGGCAGGTAAGTTAGGCCGCACCCGCAGAAGAGCCGCACGCACAGAAGAAACGGGTGGCCGGAGGACCCTGCAACCAGCGGGCGACTCCGGCCGCCCTAATCCGGGCTAACCGTGGCCAATCCCGCCTTCCCTCCCGCATCGGGAGAAGTAGGCTGGTCTCCATGACCTCATCAAACACCCTTGCCGGGGGTATCCAGCCGCGTCCTGTGGTGGCAAGGCTGCCCCGCTACGCCGCCGGCAAACCTCCAGTGGCCGTGGACGGACTGGCCAGCTACAAGCTGTCTTCGAACGAAAATCCCCTGCCTCCGATTCCCGCCGTTGTCGAGGCCATCGCGAAGCAAACGGACTTCAACCGCTACCCTGACCCCTTGAGCAGCCGGCTGCGCGCAGAGCTCGCCGGGTTCCTCAATGTTCCCGCCGAGGATATTGTCACGGGCGCCGGCAGCCTGGGGGCCTTGAACCAACTGTTGGCCGCGTTCGCGGGGCGGAATGAAGACGGCAAGCCGGATGAGGTGGTTTACGCCTGGCGCTCCTTTGAGGCGTACCCCATCAGCGTAGGCCTCTCGGGTGCAGAAGGTGTTCCCATCCCGCTCACCAGCGAGGGCCGCCACGACCTGAAGGCAATGGCGGCGGCAGTCACCGCCCGAACCAAAGTAATCCTCCTCTGCACGCCGAACAATCCCACCGGCCCTGCCCTGGGTGCGGTTGAGACGGAGGCCTTTATCCGCGCTGTCCCGGCCGACGTGGTGGTGGTCATCGACGAGGCGTACCAGGAGTTCGTTCGCGGGGCCGGGGCGGTTGATGGTCTCAGCCTCTACCGCAAATACTCCAATGTGGTGGTGCTGCGCACCTTCTCCAAGGCACACGGGCTGGCCGGCTTGCGCGTTGGCTACAGCGTCTCCAGTCCGCAGCTGACCCAACACCTGCGCGTCGCGGCCACACCCTTTGCCGTGTCGCAGATTGCAGAAACGGCAGCAATTGTTTCCCTCCAGAATTACCCCCAGGTTGTAGAAAGGGTACAAAGGCTTGTGGATGAGCGGGACCGCGTCGCGGCAGGGTTGCGCAGCCTGGGCTGGGCTGTCCCGGACGCGCAGGGCAACTTCGTCTGGCTCGACTTTGGTGCCGACAGCGCAGACTTTGCCGAACTGGCAGGCACGCAGGCGTTATCAGTCAGGGCATTTGCCGGCGAAGGCGTGAGGGTGAGCATCGGCGAGGAAGAGGCCAACAGCCGGCTCCTGGCGTTGTGTGCGAAGTATACAAAGGCCCCGCGCGGTTCCTAGCACTTCACAAGTAGCTTCGCGCTTACTTACTGAAGATAAAGTTAGGATCAGTAAGCCATCATATATGCCACGACAGGAATCTATTCCTCTTGGGGTATATATCCCAGCGACATTGCATTGCATCCGGATGCGCGGCAAGCAAGGAGACGGTATGGGCACACATCTGCCTTCCACCGAGTTCGACGGAACAGCTGTAGACGACCAGCGCGAGGCTGATGCCGAGGCAGTAATGGGCGAGCCCCCGGCGCAGATGGTCCAGCTCCTCGGCCCGGACGGGAAGCTCGGCTTTGACCCTGTCTTCACCGACTATGCCAGCAAGCTCACCCCGGAGGTGCTTCGCGGACTCTACGCGGACATGGCAGCCATCCGCCGCTTCGACGTCGAAGCGACTGCCCTGCAGCGCCAGGGCGAACTGGCGCTCTGGGTTCCGCTCACGGGCCAGGAAGCCGCGCAGATTGGTTCCGGCCGCGCGAGCCAGCCCCAGGACTACATCTTTCCCACCTACCGGGAGCACGGCGTGGCGCTCACCCGTAACGTGGACCTGGCCGAGCTCCTGCGCCAGTTCCGCGGTGTCTCCAACGGCGGATGGAATCCCAAGGACACGAACTTCCACCTGTACACGCTGGTCCTCGCGGCGCAGACGCTTCACGCGGTGGGGTATGCCATGGGAATCCAGCGGGACCAGAAACTGGCCGCCTCAGGTGCCGCCGGGTCCGGGGCATCGGCCGCCGGGCCGGACGCAGCGGTGATCGCCTACTTCGGCGACGGCGCCAGCTCTGAGGGCGACGTCCACGAATCCATGGTGTTCGCCTCCTCCTACAACGCCCCCGTAGTCTTCTTCTGCCAGAACAACCACTGGGCCATCTCGGTCCCCACTGCCGTACAGACCCGGGTGCCGCTGTCCAACAGGGCCAAGGGCTACGGCTTCCCCGGCATCCGGGTTGACGGCAACGACGTCATCGCCGTCCACGCCGTCACGGAATGGGCACTGGAGCACGCACGCCAGGGCAAGGGTCCGGTCCTGATTGAGGCGTTCACCTACCGGGTGGGCGCGCACACCACAGCGGACGATCCCACAAAATACCGGGAGGCGGCGGAAGAAGAGGCCTGGCGGGCAAAGGACCCGCTGGCCCGCCTCGAGAAGTACCTGCGCTCCGAAGGCATGGCTGACGAAGCATTCTTCGCCAAGGTCAAAGCCGACGGGGATGAGCTGGCCGCTTACATCCGCCGCACCACGCACGACCTTGAAACCCCGGACATCCGCACCGCTTTTGCCAACACCTACGCCGAGGCCCATCCCCTGGTGGCGGAAGAACTCGCATGGTTCGAGGAGTACTCGGCAGGTTTCGCAGGTGAGGAACCGGCGGAAGAACCGGCCAGGCAGGCAGTATCTGCCCAGGCATCCCCGAAGGCAGGCCACTGATGACCACCATGACCATTGCCAAGGCCATCAACGAGGGCCTTCGCGCAGCCCTGACGGACAATCCCAAGTCCCTGCTGATGGGTGAAGACATCGGCGCGCTGGGCGGCGTCTACCGCGTGACCGACGGCCTGATCGGGGAGTTCGGCCCCGACCGCGTCGTGGACACGCCGCTGGCCGAGTCCGGCATCATCGGAACAGCGATTGGCCTCGCCCTGCGCGGGTACACCCCGGTGTGCGAAATCCAGTTCGACGGCTTCGTTTTCCCCGGCTTCAACCAGATCACCACCCAGCTTGCAAAGATCCACGCGCGCAGCAACGGCAACCTCACCGTCCCGGTAGTGGTCCGCATCCCCTATGGCGGCGGCATCGGCTCGATCGAGCACCATTCCGAGTCACCCGAGGCGCTCTTCGCCCACACGGCAGGGCTCCGGATCATCACCCCGTCCAACCCGCACGACGCCTACTGGATGATCCAGCAGGCAGTGCAGTGCCAGGACCCGGTGATCGTTTTCGAGCCGAAGCGGCGCTATTGGCTTAAGGGCGAGGTCGACGTTGCGGCTCCGGGCCCGGCTGAGGATCCCTTCAAGGCCCATGTCCTCCGCGCCGGAACGGAAGCCACCATCGTGGCGTACGGACCGCTGGTGCCGGTGGCCCTTGCAGCAGCCAACGCCGCAGAGGAGGACGGACACAGCCTGGAGGTTATTGACCTTCGCTCCATTTCGCCCATTGACTTCGATACAGTCACCGCCTCGGTCCAAAAGACCGGCAGGCTGATCGTGGCCCACGAGGCTCCCACCTTCGGCGGGATCGGCGGCGAGATAGCGGCACGGATCAGTGAGCGTGCATTCCATTCGCTGGAGGCTCCGGTGATCCGCGTAGGCGGCTTCCACATGCCCTACCCCGTTGCGAAGGTGGAGGAAGACTACCTTCCGGATATTGACCGCATCCTCGAGGCGCTGGACCGCGCCCTCTCCTACTGAGGACACCATGACCCTGAACAAGTTCAACCTTCCTGACGTAGGCGAGGGCCTGACCGAGGCGGAAATCGTCTCCTGGAAGGTCAAGCCAGGCGACGCCGTGGCCATCAATGACGTCCTCTGCGAGATCGAGACTGCCAAGTCAATCGTCGAACTGCCCTCGCCGTTCGCCGGCACCGTCAGCGAACTGCTGGTTCCCGAGGGCGTCACCATCGACGTCGGCACCGCCATCATCAGCGTCAGCAGCGAGGTCTCCGGTGATCCCACGCCGGCCGACGTCCGGGCGCCGGAAACCCCCGTGCAGCCGCTTTACGGCAAGCTTCCGGACGGGGACGGTGCACCGTCCGACGGCGGCCCAACAGAAAGTGCGCGGGATACAGACAGCGCCCTGGCCGGCGGTCCACTGGTGGGTTCCGGGCCCAAGGCCGACGCCGTCAAGCGCCGCCCGCGCAAGGCGGCACCAGCCGCCCGCATGCCGGTGCTCGAGCCTGTCGAGACCCAGACCGGCGCTCCGACGGTCAACGCACCGGAAGTTGAGCCCGTCCAGCCGCTCACCCCAGCCGCGGTGACAGCCGCGCCGAGGGCCGCAGCAGACGCTGCAAAGGAGGTTCCGGACCAAACCAGCGGCGGGTCGGTGGATAACCGGCCCACGTTCGGCGGCGCCATCACCGGACTCGTGAATAAGGTCCTGGCCAAACCCCCGGTCCGCAAGATCGCCCGCGACCTGGGTATCGATCTGGCAGACGTGGTGGCCACCGGCTCACGGGGGGAAGTGACCCGCGAGGACCTCGTCAGCTACCAGGCGCAGCGGGACGCCGAACTTGACAAGGCCGACGGATTTTGGGGCAAGGCCGGAAAACCCCAGGACCAGCGCATCGAGCGGATCCCGGTCAAGGGGGTCCGCAAGGCCACGGCCAGGGCGATGGTGGACTCGGCCTTCGCGGCACCGCACGTCAGCATCTTTGTGGACGTGGATGCCAGCCGCACCATGGAATTCGTCAAGCGGCTCAAGGCCTCCAGGGACTTCGAAGGCATCCGCGTTTCGCCCCTGCTCATCCTCGCCAAGGCGGTGATCTGGGCAGCCGCCCGCAACCCAAGTGTCAATGCCACCTGGGTGGACACCGCGGAAGGCGCCGCCGAAATCCACGTCAAGCACTACATGAACCTGGGTATCGCCGCGGCAACACCGCGCGGACTGATGGTGCCGAACATCAAGAATGCCCAGGACCTGTCGTTGAAAGAGCTGGCGCTGGCCCTGAACGGCCTGGCCACTACCGCCCGTGCCGGAAAGACCCAGCCTGCCGAGATGCAGGACGGGACGCTGACCATCACCAACATTGGAGCGCTCGGCATCGATACCGGTACTCCGATCATCAACCCCGGCGAAGTGGCCATCGTGGCCTTCGGTACCATCAAGCAGAAGCCCTGGGTGTTGGACGGGGAAGTGATTCCCCGCTGGATCACCACCCTTGGCGGCTCGTTCGACCACCGCGTGGTGGACGGTGACCTGTCCGCCCGCTTCATGGCCGACGTCGCCGCCATCCTGGAGGAACCCGCGCTGCTGCTGGATTAGGAAATCGACAACCGTGGTCATCAATGCAGGTGTCATAGGGGCCGCGGAGAGCGTCGTCGCCATGGTTCTTGCCGTCCTGATGCTCGGCCCGGCATGGCTTCCGTTGCTCCTGCTCAGGCTGGATGGTGCCTTAGCGCAGGAAAGCGTCAGAGGGTGGAATAGGTCGTGAGCATCTCGAGGGTGGTGGGATCGGCCACGGTTCCCAAGGAAACCGCTGCGGCGATCATCAAGCCGCCCAATACTGCCCCTGCGCTGCCCAACGCGGTCAGGAGCTTCCAGTCTTCGCGTAAAACACTGGCCACGGTGGCCGGCATGTCGAGGCCAGGAGCAATCAGGTTCGGCGCGGTGTCCACGGTTCCGTCGTCCAGGAGTGCCACGACGATGCCGTTGCCGTGGTCGACGCGCATGGAGCAGATGTGGTTTCCGTGGCGGGCCAGGAGGATGTCGTGGCCGACGAGCTGGCGGCGCTGGAGAGTGAGCAATGGAGCCCCTTGATCATCGTGGAAATGGGTGTCCGCGCCATTGGGGGCTTATCCAATTTTATCTTTGCGCTCACTGCAAAATGACGTAAAAGGGCGTGAAAACGGACACCCACCGGGGCGACTTCCGCCACCCTGGGAGGTGCCCGCGGTAACTGCTAGTCCGCGTCGTAGGTGTTGGCGATGTAAACGTCGCAGGGTGCGTTGTGGGCCACGCTGTTGGCCACGCTGCCCAGCACCCGGCCTATGCCCTGCATCCGCCGGTTTCCCACCACGATGATCCGTGCTTCCATCCGCAGGGCCTCCTTGATGAGGGCGTCCGCCGGGCGCCCGCGGGCTGCGGAATAGGTCACTTTAATGTCCCGGCCCAGGGATTGGGCCACCGTGCGGGCCACTTGTTCTGCCGCATCCGCGTCGGAGACGATCCACCGGTCGCTGCCGCTGCCAAAGACTTCGGTGCGGTCGCTGTCGAAGGCCGAGACCACGTGCAGCGATGCGCCCAGCGCTGCAGCGAGGTCCCGGGCCGACTCCGCCGCCTTTTTTGCCGTACCGCTGCCGTCGACCCCTACAACGATGATTCCGCTCATGTATTGCTCCTTTGCTCGGTATGCGGCTTAAGTCCCGTGAGCCTTAGGCTACAGCCCGGCGATGGCTTCCCGCAGTACCGGCGCCAGCCGGCGGACACCCTCGGTGATCGCCTCCGGAGGCACGGCGCTGTAGGCGAGGCGCAGTTTGTTGGAGGGCTCGTCCGACGGCGTGAAGGCGGCGCCGGGGATGAACACCACTCCGGCGTCGATCGCCTTTTGCAGCAGCGGGTAAGTGTCCACACCTTCCGGAAGTGTCACCCAGACGAAGAAGCCGCCTTCCGGGGTGGTCCAGCTGATCCCTGCGGGCATGTGGGCGTCAAGGGCAGCGAGCATGGCATGGCAGCGCTCGGCATACAGCCCGCGGTAGGTCTCGATCTGGCCCTTCCAGTCGTAGTCCCGCAGGTAGGCGGAGACGATCATCTGATTGAGGGCGGGCGGGCACAACGTGACGGCTTCCGCAGCGAGGTAATACCGACGCTGGAGATGCTCGGGAACCAAAGCCCACCCGATGCGCAGACCCGGCGCAAAGATCTTGGAGAAGGACCCCAGGTAAATGACGTCTCCCGGGTTGTCCGCGCGGAGCGGTGCGAGCAGCTCGCCCTCGAAGCGCAGGAGCCCGTACGGGTTGTCCTCGAGGACCAGAATATTCGCCCTGCTGCATATGTCCACGATTTGTTGCCGCCGGTTCCTGGCAAGGGTGATGCCGGACGGGTTGTTGAAGTTCGGGATTGTGTACAGGAACTTGATGTTCCTGCCCGCCAGTTGCAGGGCTGCGATCCTGGCCTCAAGCAGTTCCGGAACCAGGCCGTCCTGGTCCATCTCCACTGTTTCCACGTGGACCTGGTACGCCTCGAAGGCATTTAGCGCGCCTACGTAGGTGGGGTCTTCCACAAGCACCACGTCACCTGGGTTGCAGAAGAGCTTGGTGGCGACGTCCTGCGCCGATTGTGATCCTGCCGTGATCACCACGTTTTCCGGCCGGGCGTCGAGGATGCCTTCTGCCGCCATCACTTCGCAGATCTGTGTCCGGAGCTCCTGGGTGCCTTGCCCGCTGCCGTACTGAAGTGCGGTGAGGCCGTCCTCGGCGATGATGGCAGCCGTGGTCGCGGCGAGCCGGTCGAGGGGAAGGGGCTGCAGATAGGGGCTGCCGCCGGCAAGCGAAACCAGCCCGGGACGCAAGGAAATATCAAAGACGTCCCGGACGGCGGACTGGCGTATGTTGGCGGCGCGCTCTGAGAACAGTTCCTCATGGCGGTGCGCGGACGTGGCCGCCCGCTCGATGGCATCAATGGCTTCGGCAGGCAGCATCCGCGCTGCGGCGTCGAGTGTCTCGTGGCTCACATCCACAGGATACAGGCGTGAGTTGCCAGCAAGGCAACATCCGTTTAGTAAAGCTTGGATGGAGATCTCACCACCTGCGACCGCAGGCAGGGCCGGTCAGTCCAAGCGCAAGGCCTCTGCGAGGCGGCGCCCGTTGACATAGACTTCGGCGCGGACAGCACCCACGGCTGCCACCGCCGTTTGGGTCAGCTGCGCTTCCACGCGGGGGGCATCACAAACTCCTCCCAGCCGCAGTGCTCCGGCCAAGTACAGAGTGACCGTGGTGCCGTCGAAGCTGCCCGACAGGAATTTCAGGTCGGAACCGGACAGTGCGTTGTAGAGGTCACGTGCCGGCTTGGACAGCACTTCTTCGGTTGGTGCTTCCAGCAGCGCCCCCACCGCGGCAGCCAGGGGCTCCTTTCCGCCGGGACTGGTTCGCGCCACCCCCACCAGGCTGTCGTTGCAGCCGAAGCGCACGCCGTTGCTGCCGCCGTCGTCCAGCAGCACGTAGTAGGCCGTCACGGCCTCCACGGCAGCGGCATTGCCTGAGGGATCCGGCGCGGATGGCGCAGGACCTTCCGACGCCGGTACTTGCCACGTTCCCCCGCCGGGCAGGGAGGTGCCGCCCGGTGAAGTTCCGGTGGAGGTGGCAGGGGTCCCTCCGGCCTGCGTTTCCAGTAGGTCGGGGCTTGCCGGTATCCCCGTAGGAGGCGGGTCCTGTGGCTGCGGAGTGGGGTCGGCAGGCGCTGCCGCAACAGTGGGTTCGGGGCCGGCGCCCACCAGCGGGGCGGAGGAAGGCGGGTCAGGGGGTGGAGGGGACGGACTGATGCAGGAAGTGAGCCACAGTGGAAGCACGAGGGCAGTTGCCGCCATTACGGCGCGCACCGCCGGCACTCGCCTTTCGCCGCTGCGCCTGTCTGCCATGCATGCACCGCAATCCCGTCCCGGTACGTTCCGTGGATTAACGTTACGGCCGGCGCATTTGCTAAAGAATGTCTGCGAGGTACCGGTTGGGACAAGACTTGGTCACGGCAGTTCCCCATGGGATGTCAGGATCCCCGGCGGTCCGGCCACTCCTTGCCCGCCCAGGGATCGTAGTCGGCGATGAGCTCCTCCTGCGGCGGCCGCTCCGCCTCGGGGATGTGCTGCAGGTTTACCCGGACGCGGTACCAGAGCGAGCTGGACCCACGCATTCCATCAACCAGTACGTCAGCGGGATGCAGGATCGGAACGAGGTGCGCATGCCGTAACTTCCACTCGTCCAGGGCGGCCAGCGCCTCGGGTTTGGTCCTGGTGCGCGCAACTTCAATCAGCGGCATCACCGACTGCCGGCGTCCGGAGCCGTCGCCGCTGCGCGGTGCTTTTTCGGCAGGGCCAAGTTCAGCGGCCAGTGCCAGAAGCCGGTCCAGTGAGCCCGCCGCATCGTCTATCCCGGTGTGGGGATCGCCGACGTCTGCGAAACGTGCGGGCACCGTTCGCACCGTGAACTGCTCCGGCCGGGCGGAGCGCACCTCATCCCACGCCAGCGGCGTTGACACGCGGGCATCGGGCAGGGGCCGGACCGAGTAGGCGGACGCCACCGTGCGGTCCTTTGCGTTCTGGTTGAAATCAACGAAGACGCTCTCCCCGCGCTCCTCCTTCCACCACCGTGCTGTGGCGAGGCCCGGGGCGCGGTTCTCCACCTCGCGGGCAAGCGTTTCGGCTGCGAGCCGCACATCGCGGTACGACCATTGCGGTGAGATGCGGACCAGGATGTGGAGCCCGCGGGACCCGCTCGTCTTCGGCCACCCCACCAGGCCGACGTCGTCGAGCACTTCATGCGCCACGTACGCGACGTCGACAATCTGCGGCCAGTCGACCCCCGGCATGGGATCCAGGTCCACGCGCAGCTCATCAGGGTGCTCGAGGTCCTCTGCCCGAACGGGGTGCGGGTTGAGGTCAAGGCAGCCAAGATTCAACACCCATGCCAAGCCTGCGGCATCGCGGATCACGGCCTCTTCGGCTGATGTGCCGGAGGCGTAATGCAGAGTAGCGGTGCCGATGAAGTCAGGATGGTTCTCCGGTACGCGCTTCTGGAAGAACGGTTCAGCGTCGATGCCCTTGGGGAAACGCTTGAGCACCATGGGCCGGCCGCCCGCGCCGCGGAGCGCGCCGTCTGCGACGGAGAGGTAATAGTTCACCAGGTCCAGCTTCGTCAGTCCGGGCCCGGGGAACACTATTTTGTCAGGGCTTGAGATGCGGACCTCGTTGCCGGCGATGTCGAGGATCTCGGCCGGGGCCTTCGAGGGGTTCATGGCGTCACGCTAGCAATGATCGGCTGCGGCAGCCAGAGTGCGGGCCTGCCGGGTTAAGCACAAAAGTGCCCGGCGCGAACATGCGCGCCGGGCACTTGGGAGGGCGGCTTAGGCTGCAGGCTGGACGGCTGCAAGGGCATCGAACACGCCCTTGATCTGCTCCACAACCTCTGCATCGTCCTTCGGGTGCAGCTCGGCGAAGCGCACCATGGAGCCCGGAACAGCAAGCTTGACGTCCTCCAGGACCTGGGCGCCGGCGATTCCTGCGGCCTTGCGGGCTTCGTCCTGCGCCCAGACTCCGCCGTACTGGCCGAAGGCAGTGCCCACGACGGCGGTGGGCTTGCCGGCGAGGGCGCCGGCACCGAAGGGGCGGGACAGCCAGTCGATGGCGTTCTTCAGTGCGGCAGGAACGGTGCCGTTGTGCTCCGGGGTCACCAGCAGGACAGTGTCAGCCTCGCTGGCTGCGGCGCGCAGGGCGGCAGCGGCGGCGGGAACCTGGCCTTCGACGTCGATGTCCTCGTTGTAGAAAGGGATGTTGCCCAGGCTCTCGTGGATGACAACTTCCACCTGCTCAGGCGCGTTCAGCTGGATGGCTTCCGCCAGCTTCTGGTTGGTGGACTCGGCGCGCAGGCTGCCGACGAGGGTGAGTACCGTGCTCTTGGTCATGTGGACTCCTGGGGTAGGGGCGGCGGGAAGGGGGGCCGCCGGCCGGGGAACAACAGAGGCTTGTTGAGCCTTCACCCATCTAAACGGACTGCGGTCCGGTTCTTATTCCCCGGGTCTAGAATATGGAATGTGAGCTCCATCTCAATGCGGCCCCAGCTGCCCTCAAGGGACGCCGCGGAACGCAGTGATGCCGCCCGGAACCGGGAGCGGCTGCTCAGGGCGGCGCGTGAACTGATCGCCGAATGCGGGGCGGAAGGGCTCACGATGGACCGGCTCGCCCAGCAGGCAGGGGTGGGCAAAGGCACTATCTTCCGCCGTTTCGGCAGCCGGGCCGGACTCATGCTGACGCTGCTCAGCGAATCCGAGGCAGCATTCCAGGAGCGCTTTATGTTCGGGCCGCCGCCGCTCGGCCCTGGAGCGCCGGGGCTGGAGCGCCTTATCGCGTTCGGCGTGGAACGCATCGCCTACATCATGGAGTTCGGTGAGCTGGTACTCGCAGCGGAAAACACGTCGAGCGGGCGTTTCGAGCCCCCGGCTGCGGCCCTGTGGCACCGCCACATCGAAGTGCTGCTGCGCGAGGAGGGGTTCGAAGCGGACCCCTGGCTGATGGCCCGTTCGCTGGCGGCCACCCTGGCCCCGGACCGGCTCCTCAACCTCGTCCGGGTGCATGGCGTGGGTGCGGAGCGACTGGCTGCATCTTGGCAGGAACTTGTCACAAGGGTTGTCAGCGGCGCGTAGGTTACGCCTTTCTCGGCCCCCTCGTCCAGTCACATCAAGTTCAAAAATTCATTCATAACAATCTGATACGGGGACGTAGTTTTGCGCGCATTCGCCCGCAACTTGAAGGGTCGCATGTGATAGTTTCCTCTTCGAATGTGACCCGCAACATAGTCCACAGGACTGGTCTTCAGCGGGTTGCCAGCTACCCGCTGGCAAGGACCCTGCGAGGCGGTACAACCCCCGCTAACGCGGGGAAAACGGAAGGATCCAGCACGTGATTGTTGATTTGCCCGATACCATGATCCACCTGCGCACTCCCTGGTGCTCCGACATCCAGCTGCCGGCGGCGAAACAGAACTAGTTCCATGCTCAGGTACCTCGCAAAGCGCGGCATCACGTACGTATTTATGATCTTCCTGACCACCTCGGCGGGATACTTCCTTGCTGTCAGTTCCCTGAAACCGGCCTTGCTGGAACAGGAACGCATTCCCCGCCCCACACCTGAGCAGGTGGCAAACTCCATGCGCCTCAAGGGCCTGGACCCGGACCTCAGCCCGTGGGAGCGCTACGTGGAATGGCTCACGGGCATCGTCACTCGCTGGGACTGGGGCCGCAGCCCCAACGGTGCCTACATCAACGCCGAGTTTGGCGACCGCGTGTGGATCTCCACCCGGCTTTTCCTGGCATCCATCATCCTGACTCTGGTCATCGGAGTGGCGCTGGGGGTCTACTCCGCCGCGCGCCAGTACAAGTTCCAGGACCGTGTCATCACGTCCTACAGCTACCTCGCGTACATCGTGCCCGCACCCATCGCCTACTTCCTGGTGCAACTGGGTGCCATCAACATCAATGAAACCGTGGGGGAGCGCATCTTCTTCGTCACCGGCATCTCCACCCCGGGAACAGCCCCGGGATGGACGCAATTCGTGGACATGCTGGCGCACTACGCCGTTCCCACCATCGCCATCACCCTGGTGGGCTGGGGTTCCTACCAGATAGCCCAGCGCCAGTACCTCCTGGACAACGTCAATGCAGACTTTGTCCGGACGGCCCGCGCCAAAGGCCTTACCCGCAACCAGGCCATCTCCCGGCACGCGCTGCGGGTTTCGTTCATCCCCGTCGCCCAGAGCATCGCCTTCACCATCCCGGCTATTTTCGCCGGCGGGTTCTTTGCGGAGAAGATCTTCGCCTGGCCCGGCGTGGGCTCCTGGAGCATCGACGCCATCTCCCTCCAGGACGTCAATGCCGCCACGGCCACGCTGGCCTACGGCTCCGTCATTTTCGCCCTGGGGGCCATCCTGGCGGACTTCGCCACCACCCTTGTTGACCCGAGAGTGCGGGTGCAGTAACCATGACCAACCTCAACGCCGTGGACCCGGCAGCGGTCGCCCAGGACGCGCACCTGGAGAATGCCGACGTCATCATTGGCAAAAACACCATCATCTTCCGCCGCTTCCTGCGCAATAAAACGGCGGTGGCCGGCCTTGCCATCTTCCTCGCCCTGACGATCTTTTCCTTCGTCGGCGGTTACTTCACCCAGTGGGACAAGGAGACCATCGACCCCTTCAGCATTGGCATGCCGCCGTCAGCCGAGCATTACCTCGGCACCTCGCAGGCAGGCATCGACCTCTACGCCATGACTGTCGAAGGCACCAGGATCTCCATCCTGATCGGCCTGGTGGTGGGACTTGTGTCCGTCCTGATCGCCGCCGTCTACGGGTGCACCATGGCGTACTTCGGCGGCAAGGTGGACAAGGTGATGCTCTTCATCCTGGAGGCGCTCATCATGATGCCCGCACTGCTGGTGGTGGCCGTAGCCACCAGCAGCGGAGGCGGTGCCACGTTCAAGCAGAGCCTGCCCTCTTGGCTGCTGCTGATCATCGTGCTGCTGGTCTTCAGCTGGATGGGCACAGCCCGCCTGATCCGGTCCTTGTCCATGTCCCTGATGCAGCGGGACTACGTCAAGGCCGCACAGTACATGGGCGTCCCGCCGCGCCGGATCGTCTGGCGCCACCTGGTCCCCAACATCGGCTCGTTGCTGGTCCTGGACGTCACCCGCGGCGTCACAGGCGCCATCCTGGCCGAGGTGGCCTTCTCCTTCATCGGCATCGGCATCAAGGTCCCGGACGTGAGCTTGGGTGTCCTTATCGGCGCAGCCACCTCACAGGTGCAGACTTTTCCCTGGATGTTCTGGGTCCCCCTCACCGTGATGTTCCTGCTCACCGGCTCGCTGGCCATGATGAACGACGGACTGCGCGACGCCTTTGATCCCAGCTCCAGCTCCAGCGGCCGGGCAAGCAAGCGCAAGGCCCTGAAAACCCGCGTGAAGAGGGACGCCTGATGAGCAGCGAAATCGTCGCCGGGCCCTTGGAACAGCCCCAGTCAGGAGTGGAGCAGCTGCACGTCGCGGGGTTGCACGGTCCCACCGACGCCGTCCTGTCCGTCCGGGACCTCAACGTCAGCTTCAACACTGAAAACGGGGTGGTACACGCCGTCCGGGGCGTTGATTTTGACCTTCTGCCCGGCAAAACCCTCGGCATCGTGGGTGAATCCGGTTCCGGCAAATCCGTCACATCGCTGGCGATCATGGGTCTATTGCCCGCCACCGCTGAGATCACGGGCTCGGTCCGGCTTCATGGCAAGGAGCTGCTGGGCCTCAGCGACAAAGCGATGTGCACCTACCGCGGCAACGAGCTTTCCATGGTCTTCCAGGACCCCTTGTCCTCCCTGACGCCTGTTTACACCGTGGGCACCCAGATCATCGAAGCGCTCACCATCCACAATCCCGGCATGGGCAAGCAGGCCAAAGAAGCCCGCGCCGTCGAGCTTTTGGCCATGGTGGGGATCCCCAGCCCCAAGCACAGGCTCAAAGCCTTTCCCCACGAATTTTCCGGCGGCATGCGCCAGCGCGTGATGATCGCCATCGCCATCGCGAACAACCCCCGGGTCCTGATCGCGGATGAGCCGACGACGGCGCTGGACGTCACCATCCAGGCCCAGGTCCTGGAGGTGCTGCATACCGCCCAGGAGGAGACGGGCGCCGCCGTCGTCATGATCACGCACGACCTCGGCGTCGTGGCGGGCATGGCAGACGACATCATGGTGATGTACGCAGGCAAGCCAGTGGAAACAGGGGCGGTGGAGGATATCTATTACAACCCCCGGATGCCCTACACCATGGGCCTGCTGGGTGCCGTGCCGCGGGTGGACGTCGCAGGGAAGGCCTCGCTGGTGCCCATTGAAGGCATGCCGCCCAACCTGATCCACACACCCGCCGGCTGCTCATTCGCGCCCCGCTGCCCCCTCGCTTCGGACGCCTGCCTGGACGGCGAACCTGCGCTGGCGCCAGTGGCGGGAAGCAACCTGCACCGGGCCGCCTGCATCAAGTCCGGCTCGCTCGGCGGCGACGTCGACGTTCACGACGTCTTCTCGGCCCCGCCGGTGCCTGTCTCCAAATTCGACTCCATCCCGCGCGGGGAGCGCCCCACAGTCCTGCAGTTGAGGGATGTGCGGAAACACTTCCCGTTGACCAAAGGCGCCCTGCTCAAGCGGCGGATCGGCACGGTGAAAGCCGTGGACGGGCTCAGCTTCGACATCCGCGAGGGGGAATGCTTCTCCATTGTGGGCGAGTCAGGCTCAGGCAAGACCACTACCCTGCTGGAGATCATGGAGTTCCACAAGGACCAGGACGGCGAGGTGGTGATCGGCGGGCTCAGCAACAAGCAGGCTAGCGATGCCCGGACCAAGAGCGCCATGCGGCGGGAACTCCAGATGGTGTTCCAGGACCCCACCGGCGCCCTGGACCCCCGCTTCACCGTCTACGAAGTCCTCGCCGAACCGCTCCAGAACGCGGGTATGAACCGGCAGGCCATCAAAAAGCGCATCATGGAACTGATGAAGCTGGTAGGCCTCCAACCGGACCACGTCAACCGCTTCCCCAACCAGTTCTCCGGCGGACAGCGCCAGCGCATCGGCATAGCCCGGGCCTTGGCAGTGAATCCGAAACTTGTGGTCCTCGACGAGCCCGTCTCCGCCCTCGATGTCTCCGTCCAGGCCGGCGTGATCAACCTCCTGGACAAGCTTCGCGCCGAACTGGGCCTCAGCTACCTCCTGGTGGCGCATGACCTTTCAGTGGTCCGGCACATCTCCAACCGCGTGGCCGTGATGTACCTGGGCAAGATCGTGGAGATCGGCGAAGTGGACCGGGTGTTCGATAACCCCCGCCACCCCTATACCCGCGCCCTGCTCTCGGCAATCCCGGTGCCGGACCCGCGGATGGAGCGGACCCGCGAACGGATTATCCTCCAGGGCGACCTGCCCTCCCCGCTGGATGCCCCCAAGGGCTGCAACTTCGCCACCCGCTGCCCCGTCTTCGCCGCCTTGCCGGCTCCAAAGAAGGAAAAGTGCCTCACCCTGGAACCTCCATTGGAACCAGTGGCACCCTCCGCGGCGGACCAGGCCCTGGCGGCCGGCCCACTGCCGGCCCCGGACCAGCGCTTTGCCTGCTTCTTCCCGGACGGGGAACTGGACGAGGACATGCTGGTAGTCCATGATTCGGCGGACCACCATGCACCGTAGATTTTTTCCACCCATCACCAGCATCACCACCGGCAACAACGAAGGGAACACCATGAGGAACCTGACCACGATCGGCGGAGCGGCGGCCATTGCTGCCGCTCTGACCCTGACGGCCTGTGGCAGTGGTGGCGGAGCCACCGGGCCGGAAACGGCCAAGGGGCAGGAGGCAGGCAGCGACTTGTCGAAGCTCATCAGCATCAACGAAAAGCCGGCAGCCGATCTTGAACAGGGCGGCAAGGTCACCCTCCCGTTAGGCAACATCGGCCCGGTCTTCAACGGTTTCTCCAACAGCGGCAACAGCGCGGACAATACGGCACTCCACCGTCCGATTGACGGGGCTGCAACGTGGGGCTGCTGGGACGTCCAATTCGACGGAAAGGTCGTTCCCAACAAGGATTTCTGCGAGGAAGTCAAAAGCGAAGTCAAGGACGGCAAGCAGACCATCACGATCAAGGTGAATGAGAAGGCCACCTACAACGACGGCACGCCCATTGACGTCAAGGCCTTCCAGAACACGTGGAACATCCTCAAGAGCCCTGACGCAGGCTACGACATCGTCAGCTCCGGCAACTATGCCTTTGTGGAATCAGTGGAGGCGGGCAGCAACGACAAGGAAGTCATCGTCAAGACCTCCCAGCCGGTCTATCCCTTGGATTCATTGTTTACAGGCATCATCCACCCGGCCGTCAATACCCCCGAGATCTTTAACGAGGGCTTCAATGGCGACATGCACCCCGAGTGGATGGCCGGCCCGTTCAAGCTGGACGAGTACGACACGGCCGCCAAGACCGTGACCCTGGTTCCGAACGATAAGTGGTGGGGCGCCAAGCCCGTGCTCGAGAACGTCGTCTTCCGGCAGTTGGAGAACAGCGCCCAGATTGCCGCCTTCAAGAATGGCGAAATCGACGCCATGTCAGCCAACACCATCTCGCTTTACAAGCAGCTCGAAGGCACGAAGGATTCCGAGGTCAGGCGAGGACAGCGGCTCTTCGCCGGTGGCATGAACATCAATGCCCAGAAGATCACCGACGTCGCTGTTCGCAAAGCCATGTTCGCCGCGGTCGATCGCGAAGCCATCCGCAATGTCCGCTTCAACGGCCTCAACTGGCAAGAGCCCAGTTCCGGCTCCATGTTGTTGTTGCCCTTCTCCGAGTACTACCAAGACAATTACCCCGTCAAGGAAACCGGGCCAGAAGCTGCCAAGAAGATCCTTACCGACGCGGGCTACACGCCCAACGCTTCAGGCATCATGGAGAAGGATGGCGTTCCCGTCACTTTCAAAGTCGCCAACTTCGGTGATGACCCCACTTCCCTGGCCACCACCCAGACCTTGGTGGACCAGTTGAAGGCCGGAGGCATGGACGTGGGAATCGCACAGCATGGGTCGGCTGACTTCGGCAAGATCGTTGGAGGCCGTGAGTTTGACGTCAGCCTGTCGGGCTACACCGTCAGCGCGGATGCTACCGAGGGGGTAACGCAGCTCTACAATTCGGAAATCAACGTCAACAAACTCGGCGACGCCGAACTGGACGCCGACATCGCGAAGGTGGCGTCCATCGAGGACAACGCCGAGCGCAACAAGGCGGCAATGGAGATCGAGAAAAAGCACATGGCCAAGTACTACTCCATGGGAGTACTTTTCAACGGCCCGCAGATCTCGTTCGTCCGCACGGGCCTGGCCAACTACGGTCCGTCGTTGTTCCGGAGCCTGTCCCAGGTTCCGGACTGGACCACCCTCGGCTGGGAAAAGAAGTAGCAGCACCCGCTGACTGAATAATCGCAGCACGGCCAGGCCGGCACCTCCAGACCAGGGGGTGCCGGCCTTCGCCGCCTGCCCAAGACGCTCTCTCACTTTTCGCGGGGTTTTCCGGCAACGCTCTCTCGCCTCTGAGCCTGGGGGCGGGCCGAGGGCGTGCGGGAGTACGGTAGCCCTATGAGTGACTCCAAACGCACCATCCGCACTGCCGTCGTCGGCTATGGACTTTCGGGCAGCGTCTTCCACGCCCCCTTGATCGGTGCTGACGGACGCTACTCACTGGACATTATCGCCACATCCAATGCGGAGCGGCAGAAGGCGGCCACTTCCCGCTACCCGCGCGTGAGGACAGTGCACGACGGCGAGGCGGTCCTCACCCACGCAGCTGACCTTGACCTTGTGGTGCTGGGAACCCCGCCAGCCACGCATTACCCGCTCGCCAAGGCGGCCCTCGAGGCCGGGCTGGATGTTGTGGTGGACAAGCCTTTCGCGGTGAGCAGCGAGGAGGGGCGGGACCTCATTGCCCTGGCGCGTCAGCTGGGCCGGGTGCTGACGGTTTTCCAGAACAGGCGGTGGGACGGGGACTTCCTGACGCTCCGGAAGCTTTTGGCGGCGGAGGCCGTGGGGAAGGTGGCGCGTTTCGAATCGCGGTTCGAGCGGTGGGCGCCCACCATAGCGAAGGCCTGGAAGGCGCGGGCCACTGCGGCGGACGGCGGCGGTGTGCTGTTCGATCTCGGGAGCCACCTGATCGACCAGGCCCTCCTGCTGTTAGGCCCGGCCACCGTGGTCCATGCGGAACTGAAGGCCAGGCGGCATGATGAGCGGGCGGACGACGACGCGTTCCTGGTGCTGCGGCACGACTCCGGGGTGCTGAGCCACCTCACCATGAACATGCTGTGCGCGCAGCAGGGCGCACGGTTCCGCGTCCTGGGTTCGGTAGGGGCCTTCACCAAGAACGGTGTTGATCCGCAGGAGCCCTACATCCTGGCCGGCGGCAGCCCCCTTGACGACGAGTATGGCCGGGAGTCGCCCGAGTGGGCAGGGCTCCTGGGCCGTGACGGCCACCTGGATGCCCTGCCCACCGAACGCGGCGCCTACCCGGAGTTCTACCGGATCCTGGCAGACAAAATCCTCGACGGCGGAGCAAAGTCATCCCTGCCCCTCCCAGTGAACCCGGAAGACGCCGTCGAGTCCCTCAAATTAATTGAAAAAGCCCGCGAACTGGCCTCGGCGAGGACTTAAATCCGAAAACGCTGGACGACAGACATCCGGCAGCGTGCTCCCCACCAGCACCCTAACCTCGCAAGCTCGGCCAGGGAACCCTGCTGGCGTGGGCCCAAGCTCAAGCGGAGCAGCACGCAGAGGATGTGTGTCGTTCCACGCAGCGGGACAAAGCCTTACGCCGAGACCAGTTCGTGCCAGTCCGCTACGAGGGGAAGGTTGTGGGCTTCGGATACGGAGTGGTGGGCCACGTGGCCGGCGGCGATGTTGAGGCCGGCTGCGAGGGCGGGATCCCGGTCGAAGGCGGCCTTGACGCCCAGGTTGGCCAGGGACACGGCGTAGCGCAGGGTCACGTTGGTCAGGGCGTAGGTGGAGGTGTTCGGTACGGCGCCGGGCATGTTGGCCACGCAGTAGAAGATGGTGTTGTGGACCTTGTAGGTGGGTTCCTGGTGGGTGGTGGGGTGGGTGTCCTCGAAACAGCCGCCCTGGTCCACGGCGATGTCCACCAGGACCGAGCCGGGCTTCATCCGGGCCACGAGCTCGTTGGTCACCAGCTTGGGGGCCTTGGCGCCGGGGATCAGGACGGAGCCGATCACCAGGTCGGCGTCCACTACTGATTTTTCGATCTCGTACTTGTTGGATGCCACGGTGGTGAGCCGGCCCTGGTACTGGGCGTCCAGTTCGCGCAGGCGGTTGATGTTGATGTCCAGGATGGTGACGTCCGCGCCGAGGCCCAGGGCCATGGCGGCGGCGTTGGTTCCGGCCACGCCCGCGCCCAGGACCACCACTTTGGCAGGCCGGACGCCGGGTACGCCGCCGAGCAGCACGCCCTTGCCGCCGGCGGGGGCCATCAGGGAGGAGGCGCCCACCTGGACGGAGAGCCGGCCGGCCACCTCGGACATCGGGGCCAGCAGCGGGAGGGTGCGGCCTTCCTGGACAGTTTCGTAGGCGATGGCGGTGACGCCGGAGTTGATGAGTTCCCGGGTGAGTTCGGGCTCGGCCGCGAGGTGGAGGTAGGTGAAGAGGATCAGGCCCTTGCGGAAGCGGTGGTATTCGGCCTTGATGGGTTCTTTGACCTTCATGACCATGTCGGCGCGGGCCCAGACGTCGTCGGCCTCGTTGACGATCTCGGCACCGGCGATGGCGTATTCCTCGTCGGTGATGCCTGACCCCAGCCCTGCGCCACGTTCCACCAGCACGGTGTGGCCGTGGGTGCGGAACTCGTGGACACCGGCGGCGGTGATGGCCACCCGGAATTCGTTGTTCTTGATTTCTTTGGGGACACCGATGATCATCGTGGGCTCCAGGTTCTCGGCCGGTAAGCCGGAAAGTGCGGAAGGATTTCGTCTTTCCACGATAAATCCGGTTGTGAGCCAGCTGACATCCAGCATCCGGCACCGCTGCAGTAGAACCCCGGTTTTCCGCGGATTTCGCTGCCGTTGACTCGACGTTTGTTGAGCCGTGGAGCGTCAAGTGTCGCCTCATGTCCGTTCGTGCTCCCCGGTGCGGAAGCAGTAGTGTTGGCCCATGCAGCAGCAGGACGTGGAGCAACTGGTCGAGCAGGTGGCGCAGAAGCTGGGCCGCGGCCTTTCGTTGGAGGACCTGGACGGGGTGCTGCTCGCCTACAGCTCCAACCAGTCCCATGCCGACCGGGTCCGGGTGAACTTCCTCCTCAGCAAGAAAGTGCCGGCGGATGTCAGCGCCTGGCAGCTTTCGCATGGCATCGCCACCGCCGTGCGGCCGGTGGTGGTTCCCGCCAATCCGGACCTGGGCATGCTGGGCCGCGTCTGCGTTCCGCTCATGGTTCGCGGCTTCCGGGTGGGGTACCTCTGGGTGCAGCAGGACTCGGCGGAGGAAAATCCGACGGCGATCCTCACCCAGTTGCCGGCCGTCACCAACGAGGTCGAGATGCTCTCCGCCCTGCTGCTCGATTCCAACACCGCCGAGTCTGAATTCCGGCGCGGGCGCGAACGGGAATTCCTGGCTGCCTGTGCCGGGGAAACGAATGCGGTAGCGGCCGTGGCAGGGTGGAAGGAAGTCCAGGGCCGCGGGCCGTGGCAGATGGTGACGGTGCTGGACGCCGACGGCTGGGCCGGGGGCCCGGATCCGACCGCCACAACCCTGATCCACCGCTCCGCAGCACTCCAGGCGACGGTGGGTGTGGACGCGGCCCTTTTCAGCGCCGGGACGGAAACCCACTCGGTGGTGCTCTTCCGTGAGTCGTCCGGCAGGGCAAACCATGCGCAGGTCCTGGTCCATTATCAGCTCGAACTGGCCAAACGCTCCGGCCGCCCGGTGCACCGGATCATCCTGGGCATCAGTGAAGGATTTGCCAAGCCCCGCGAGCTCGCCGAGGCCTACCGGCAGTCTAAGCTGGCCGCCCAGGCCGCCGCGGTGGATCCGCAACTCGGGGAGCTCGTGGATTGCCGGTCCACGGGCGTCTATCAGCTTCTGGCCTCCGCCGGGGGAGGGGCCGGCGCCTGGTTTGACCCGGGATCCGTCTACTTCCGTACGCTGGAGGACCACGACCGCAACGGCGAACTCATCCCGGTCCTGGAACTCCTGTACGACAATGACGGTTCCGTCCAGGACGTCGCAGCCAAACTGCATCTGCATAGGAGCAGCATCTACAACCGGTTGGGCCGCATCCGCCAGTTGCTCGGGGTGGACCCGCTGAAGGGGATGCCCCGCCTGGAACTCCACGCCGCCCTCAAGATGAGGCGGTGGGCGGCGCGGCCCCGGGTCTAAGGGCGGATATCAGGCCTCGCGGCTCTCGTCCCTGCCCGCATTCGACGCAGCCTTATCCGGGGCAACCTCATCTGCGCCCTCATCGGCTGCCTGGCCGGCGGCCGCCTTCTTCTGCCGGTCCTTCTTCTGCTCCTCGAGCCAGGCCATGATGGCGGTCCGTGGAATGCGCCGGTGGCTGCCGCGGTACTCCACGGGGATCTCACCGCGGTCGGTCATGTTCCGCAGGTAGGTGTGGGAGATTCCCGCGAGCTCCGCTGCCTTGGAGGTGGTCAGCATGTCCTCGATGCTGCTGACCGTCACGGCCTCGCCGCGGCTGAACCGCAGGAGGAGGTCAACGACGGCGTCCCGCGCCAAGGGTGGGAGCCGGTGGACTGTGCCGTCAACAAAAACTGTGATGTCGTCGCTGCCGGCGAGGGCCCGTTGCAGCTTCCCGGCCTCCCCGGGCGGGAGGGCGTCCGCGATTCTGGGAGCGATCAGTGCCATGACCCCAGCCTATCGGGCCTGCCGGCCTGGCGGGCCCGGTAGTGCCGGGCCATGGCCGTTCGGACTGTATGCTCGCCTGATGGCATTGAGTGGTGGCCGGGACGTTGAATCCGGGGGTTTGCAGGGAAAGCTTTACGCTTCCGTCCAGCCTGCCGGGGTGGGCGGGGAGACCGGAGACCGGCCCACCTACGTCCTGCTGCACGGAATAGGCGTCTCGCACCGCTACCTTGCGCGGTTGCACCGCGAGCTGGCTGAAGGCGCCGACGTCTACTCCTTCGATCTCCCGGGCTTTGGCAAGTCGTCACGGCCCGGCCGCCAGTTGCAGGTTGAAGATTTTGCCGACTTTGTCAGCGCTGTCCTGGCCGACGCCGGCGTTTCCGCCTATGTACCGGTGGGTCACTCCATGGGCACGCAGTTCGCGGTGGAACTGGCCCGGCGCGAGCCCGAGCGGGTGGCCGGGGCGGTGCTCATGGGTCCGGTGGTGGAGGCCAGCCGCAAGTCGGTGGCCAGGCAGGCGATGGCACTGACGCGGGACGCGATGTTCAGCGAGTCCCTCACGTCCAACGCCATCGTGTTCAGTGACTACTTCCGGGCCGGCCCGCGCTGGTACCTGACGGAATTGCCGGTGATGATGGAATACGCCTTGGAGGAACGGCTGGCCGCCGTCAGGCAGCCGGTGCTGGTGCTCCGCGGCACCAAGGATCCCATCGCCCGCCGGCCCTGGTGCGTGAACCTTGCCGAGGTTGCCCCGCAGGGCACCATGGCCGAGGTCCTGGGGCAGGGCCACGTCTTCCAGCACACGGCCCCGGCGATCGCCGCGCAGGCGATCAGCGGCTGGGTCCGGGCCGTGAACGGGTTCGGCGTTACGGCCTGACGCCGGGGCCAAGTGCTGATTTCAGCGTCGAGGAGTACGCCGGGCTTCTTCGGCGTCCGGGAGCCGACGCCTTCTGGACGCCTCGGAAGTCGAGATCGTGCGTTTGCCCGCGCACTACCGTGAAGTCCTGGTAGGGGTGCCTGTTCCATAGGAACGCACCGACCATGCAGTGCAGTGCTGGATGGAACGCAGCCAGAACCTCCGCGTCATACCGGATTGTTGGAATCCTGCTGTTCCTCCGGGTCCAGGTCCTTTCCGTAGCCGGTGGCAGAGGCCAGCCCTGCCACTTGCTGGCCTGCGTTAGTTTGGCCGGGCGTGAACCCGCCGTCCCGGAATGCGGCCTGATCTCCTCCGGATCCGGGAGTCACATCGCCCCGTAAGTGCTCATCGGCGGGGAGGTCATTGGTGTTGCCGGGCTGCTTGTCGCTCATACCTCCAGCGAATCACGCCCCTGAGGTGACGAGCAACACCTTCAGAAACCAGGGATCTATTACAAAACGAGCACGGCAGGCACCGCCGCCCGTCCCGGCAACGAACCGGACAGCGAAGCCAAACACGCCCTGATCCAGCAGGCTCCTACAGGCCCAGCTCCTCCAGCACAGGCAGCTTCTCGCGTACCCACGCCCGCGCCTCGGTGGCGCTCGGCGCTGACAGGGCCAGCTTGGCCAGCTGCTGCGCCTCCTCCAGCGTTACCGTCTTCAACACCGCTGCCACGGCCGCCAGGGAACGGGCCGTCATGGACAACGTGCTGACGCCCAGTCCGGTAAGGACGACGGCGAGGGCCGGGTCCGCGGCCGCCTCACCACAGACGCCCACGGGTTTGTTGTTGCCCTCCGCGCGTGAGCCTTCCACTGTCAGGCCCACCAGGCGCAGGACAGCCGGTTGCCAGGGGGTGTTGAGGTTGGCAAGCGGGCCGAGTTGCCGGTCGGCGGCCATGGCGTACTGGGTGAGGTCGTTGGTGCCAAGGCTGGCGAAGCCCACTTCGCGCAGGATAGCTTCGGCGGTGAGGGCGGCGGAGGGCACCTCCACCATCACGCCGGGAGTCTTGATGCCTGCATCCGCGCACATGGAAGCAAAACGCGCAGCCTCTTCCGCCGTCGAGATCATGGGGGCCATGACCCACACGTCCGCTTCGGACTGCTTCTCGGCCAGCGCAATTGCTTCCAGCTGGCGGTCCAGTACGCCGGGGGTAGTGAAGTCCGTGCGGTAGCCGCGCACTCCGAGGGCCGGGTTGGGCTCAGTGGAGTCCGTCAGGAAGGGCAACGGCTTGTCGGCGCCGGCGTCCAGGGTACGCAGCACCACCTTCTTGCCGGGGAAGGCATCAAAAACGCCCTTATAGGCCGCGGCCTGCTCTTCCACGCTGGGCTCGGTGTCACGTTCCAGGAAGCAGAACTCGGTGCGGAACAGCCCCACGCCCTGGGCGCCCAGCTTGGCTGCCGCCTCGGCATCCTTGCCGCCGCCTACATTGGCAAGCAGCGGCACCAGGTGTCCGTCCGCCGTCGCGCCGGTGCCGCTGAATTCGGCCAGCAGGGAAGCTGTTGCCGCCCAGGCCTCAGCTGCGGAGCGCAGGGCTTCGTCCGGCTCTGACGTGATGATGCCCGCGGCGCCGTCCACATACACTTCGGTGCCGTCCGGAAGCTCGTCCACCCCTACCGCTGCAACGACGGCCGGAAGCCCCAGGGAACGGGCGATGATGGCGGTGTGGGACTGGGGCCCGCCGCCCGCTGTGACAAGCGCGAGGACCTTGTTCGGGTCCAGGGTGGCGGTGTCGGCCGGGGCCAGGTCCTCGGCCAACAGGACGAAGGGGGTGGTGGAGGCGGGGATGCCGGGCGCGGGCACACCCCGGAGTTCGGCGACGATCCGGGCGCGCACGTCCAGGACATCGGTGGCACGTTCGGCCATGTAGCCGCCCAGATTGTGCAGCATTTCCGAGACTGAGGAGCCGGACTCCCAAATGGCGCGCTCGCTGGAGGTTCCGCGGGCAACAAGCTTGGCTGCTCCCTTGATCAACATGGTGTCCTTGGCCATCAGCGCGGTGGCCTCCAGGACTGCCTTGCCGTCACCGGTTGCATGGGCGGCACGCGACTTCAGCTCGTCGTGCACAGCCTGGGCGGCTGCCTTCAGGGCTGCGGTGGCTTCCTCGGCTGTGGTGCCTGCTGCCAGCTGCTCGCCGGCCGGAGGTTCACTGATGGGTTTGGGCATCTGCCGGACGGTGCCGATGACGCGGCCTGGGCTGACGCCTACTCCTGGGAAGTTCTGCACTGAAGGTCCTCATTCTCTGCCGGTTGCAGGCCCGCCGATCTGTCCGGCGCCATGCCGGTCCGCCGGGGACTGCTACATCCGGAGGCGGGAAACGTGCCTGAAAAAATTGTATGTGATTCAGTTCATATAGCATTGCTATAGGTGCTAGGGTAGCGGTTATGAGTTTGGATGGCCAGCTTCCCCCCAAGATGCGGCTGCTGCGTGCAGCGGCCGAGCTGCTGGCAAACTCTGCGGGAGCGCCGGTTTCCACCCGCCAGATCACGCAGCTGGCAGGGGTGACAGCTCCCACGCTGTACCACCACTTCGGTGACAAGGAAGGTCTGTTCGACGCCGTCGTCGCCGCAGGGTTTGAAGAGTATGTTGCGGGCGAAAGGGACTTCGCCCCCTCCGGGCAGCCGCTCGAGGATATCCGGAGAATGTGGGACAACCATGTGCAGTTCGGGCTCAACCAGCCGGAGCTGTACCTGGTGATGTTCGGCAATATCCGCCCGGAAAGCCGCCCCGCCATCGTTGCAGACGCCGAGGCGCTGATGGAGGAGATGCTGAACAAGGCAGCGGCGGCGGGCCAGCTGAACGTCCAGCCCCGGGAAGCTGCCAGGTCCATCCTGGCTGCCAACGTGGGAGTGACGCTGATGCTGATTGCGGAGCCCGCCTCCGAACGGAACCTCGAACTGTCCACCATGACCCGGGACGCCATGATCTTCGCGGTGTCAGCCGAGCCCAACAGCGGCGCCGTTCCCGGGGACACCGGAAGGTCCTCGGTGGTGGTGGCCGCGATCGCCCTGAACGCCGCACTTCAGGCCTCGCACTCGGACCAGCTCTCCAGCTCGGAACTCAAACTCTTCCTCGAATGGCTTCACCGCATCTCCGCCAGCCCCACGGGCTGAAAAATGCCAGCACGTCCAGCAGTACGTCGTCGTAAGTATCGGACCATCCTGCGGAGCCGCAGGAATGACGGTTAGGAAATCACATGGCAACAGAGACAGTTGCAAAACCCCGCACCAGCGCGCGTGTGCACGTCCAAAAGTTCGGGACCTTCCTGTCCGGAATGATCATGCCCAACATCGGCGCTTTTATCGCGTGGGGCCTCATCACAGCCCTCTTCATTGAAAAGGGCTGGATACCCGTCCCGGAACTCGGCGGTTACGGCACCAATGCTGAGGGCGTGGCGAATCTGGGCCTCGTTGGTCCCATGATCAAGTACCTGCTGCCGCTCCTGATCGCCTATACCGGCGGCAGGATGGTGTATGACGTCCGGGGCGGGGTTGTCGGTGCCATCGGCACCATGGGCGTCATCATCGGCGCCGGCATTCCGATGTTCATCGGCGCCATGATCATGGGCCCCCTCGGCGGCTGGACCATGAAGAAGATCGACTCGCTTTGGGACGGCAAGATCCGCCCCGGTTTCGAGATGCTGGTGAACAACTTCTCGGCGGGCATCTGGGGCGCCGCTCTGGCGCTGCTGGGCTTCTACGGGGTCGCCCCGCTGGTTTCGGCCTTCAGCACCGGCGCCGGCAACGTGGTTCAGTTCCTGGTTAACAACGGCCTGCTGCCGCTGACCAGCATCTTCATTGAACCGGCCAAGGTCCTCTTCCTCAACAATGCCATCAACCACGGTGTACTGACCCCGCTCGGCATCCAGCAGTCCCTGGACCAGGGCAAATCCATTCTGTTCCTGCTGGAAGCCAACCCCGGCCCTGGCCTCGGAATCCTGCTCGCTTACATGTTCTTCGGCCGCGGCGCTGCAAAGGCGTCGGCGCCGGGTGCGGCGATCATCCACTTCCTGGGCGGCATTCACGAGATCTACTTCCCCTACGTGCTGATGCGCCCGCTCCTGATCCTGGCCGCCATCGCAGGAGGCATGACGGGTATCGCCACGCTGTCGGTAACCAATTCCGGGCTGGTGGCACCCGCCGCCCCCGGTTCCATTTTCGCGGTGTTGGCCCAGACCTCCCGCGACAGCTACCTCGGCGTGATCCTCGCGGTCCTGCTCGCCACCGCCGCTTCGTTCCTGGTGGCCTCGGTCATCATGAAGACCACCCGCCACAGCGATGAGGGTGACATCAACGCCGCCACATCCAGGATGGAGGAGATGAAGGGCAAGAAGAGCTCGGTTGCTTCCACCCTCACCGGCGCGGGTGCCGCTGCCGGAGCAGGTGGAGTGGGCGTCCTCGCCGGTCCCGTGCGCAACGTCGTGTTCGCGTGTGACGCGGGCATGGGCTCGAGTGCCATGGGCGCCTCGGTGCTGCGGAACAAGATCAAGGCGGCCGGGTTCCCGGACGTGAAGGTCACCAATGCCTCCATCGCCAACCTACGCGACGACTACGACGTCGTGATCACCCACCAGGACCTGACCGAACGCGCAAAGCCGGCGACGTCCAGCGCCGTCCACTACTCCGTTGACAACTTCATGAGCAGCCCGCGGTATGACGAAATCGTCGAGCTGGTCAGGGAAAGCAACACCGGAGGAGCCACGGCCACGGAGGGCCCGGACGCCGGTGCGGGAACGTCCGGCGGAGCGTCGGCCTCCGGACCTGCAACGGCTGGAACTGCGGCCGGGACAGCAGCCGCCGGTACCGCCGTCGGAACCCCTGAAAGCGATGCGCCAGGCGCCGGCACCGCCGAGATCCTGGCCAGGGAGAGTGTGGTCCTCCGCGGTTCGGCCACCACCCGGGACGCCGCCATCGACGAAGCCGGCCGGCTCCTGCTGGCCCGCGGCGCCGTGGACGAGGACTACATCCGGGCCATGCACGAACGCGAGGCGTCCGTGTCCACCTACATGGGCAGCTTCCTTGCCATCCCGCACGGAACCAACGCGGCCAAGGACCACATCCGAAAGTCCGCGGTGTCGGTGATCCGCTACCCGGAAGGCATCGACTGGAACGGCAAGCAGGTCAAGTTCGTGGTGGGCGTCGCGGGCATCAATAATGAACACCTGCACATCCTGTCCTCCATCGCAAAGGTCTTCACCAACAAGGAACAGGTGGCCCGGCTGGAGGCCGCGACGACCGAGGACGAGGTCCTGGAGCTCTTCGGAAAGGTCAATGCATAGTGAAGGCAGTACATTTCGGGGCCGGAAACATCGGGCGCGGCTTTGTAGGCCTGCTCCTGCACGATGCAGGCTATGAGGTGGTGTTCGCCGACGTCGCCGAGGAGCTCATCAACCAGCTCGCCAAGGCGGACAGCTACGCCGTGCACGAGGTGGGCGAAAACCCTGCCGTGCGCACCGTGGACAACTTCCGGGCGTTGAACTCCAACACCCAGGAAGCTGAACTCATCGCGGAAATTGCGACGGCGGACATCGTCACCACCGCGGTGGGGCCGCACATCCTCAAGTTCGTCGCGCCGGTCATTGCCAGGGGCATCGTTGCAAGGGGGCCCGAGCTGGCGCCGCTGCAGGTGATGGCCTGCGAGAACGCCATCAACGCCACGGACATCCTGGCCAAGGAAGTGGCTTCCCAGCCGGGGGCCGCCGCCGGGGCACTGGACGGCAAAGCGGTGTTCGCCAACACCGCCGTGGACCGGATCGTGCCCAACCAGGAAGCAGGCCAGGGCCTGGACGTCACCGTGGAGACCTTCTACGAATGGGTCATCGACCGGACTGCCTTTGGCGGTTCCGCTCCCGTGATCCCCGGCGCCACGTTTGTGGACGAGCTTTCGCCGTACATCGAGCGGAAGCTGTTCACGGTGAACACCGGCCACGCCTCGGCCGCCTACTTCGGGTTCGAGGCGGGCCTGGAGAAAATTTCCGATGCGATGGCGGACCAGGATGTTGCCGAGGACGTCCGGGCGGTGCTGGAGGAGACCAAACAGCTGCTGGTCAGCAAGCACGGTTTCAGCAATGACGAGCAGGAGGCGTACGTCCAGAAGATCCTGGTCCGGTTCTCCAACCCGTACCTGCCGGACACAGTGAACCGGGTAGGCCGGGCGCCACTGCGGAAGCTGAGCCGGCACGAGCGGTTCATCGGCCCGGCTGCCGAACTCGCCGAACGGGGAGTGGTGCCCGAGGCATTGCTGGGGGCCATCGCGGCTGCCCTGCGTTTCAACGACCCCGCCGACGCCGAAGCAACCGAGCTCACCAGGATCCTGGCATCCAGCAGTCCCGCCGACGCCACGGCGAGAATCACCGGCCTGGAGCCGGATCACCCGCTGTTTAATGCCGTCTCCACGCTGGTGGAGGAGCGCCAGGCGGAGGTGGCCACCACTCCCGCATAAAGGCCACAAGAGACGCGCCATCACCACCGGCGGGTTTTATCCCAACGCCCCATCACCTCCTGCGGATTTCTTACCAACGCGTCCGCAATCACGACGCCGGCACTTTCCCGAGTGCCGGCGTCGTACTTTTGCTGTGGCAGGCTTGCCCCCCCTACTGATCCGTGGCAGGCGCCCCGCCGGAAGGTGCTGATGTCCGCTGCAAGACCGCCTCCAGGTGGCGCATCACCAGCGATGCGGCTATCAGCGCAGCGGAGAATGGCAGGAAAAACAGTGTGACCAACTGGAACACCAGGCTAAGGGCCAGCCCAACAGCCTGTGAGTACTCGGGGCCGAGTTGCAGCGCCTGCAGGATCTGGGGAGCGAGAATCACCGCGAATGCACCGATGGCACCCGCGATGATCCCCGCCCGCAAAGTCGTCCTCGGCAGACCTGCTGCATTCCTGTCCATGGCCATTCCCCCCAATGAATCCTGCGCCCTGACGCTGGTCCCCCAGCCAAGCACGGCCAGGGACGGATCACAAGGCATGGCGCGGGCCGTGGAATGCTGAAGGGGTGATACGGAACCCAGAAGTCGTGCCCTTTCTCCTGACTGCCGACGTCGACGGAGGGACCTTCCGCCTGCGCCACGCCTCACCCGCGGATCTGCCCACCATCGTGCAGCTGCTCGCCGACGATTCCCTGGGTTCCGGCCGCGAACGCGCCGAGGACATGGCACCCTACGAACGTGCGTTCGGAGCGATCGACGCCGACCCTTCCCACCTGCTCGTCGTGGGGGAATTGATGACGGCTGCCGCCGCGGAGGCCTCCGTTGTTGCCACTTTCCAGCTCAGCTTCCTGCCAGGCATTTCGCGTCAGGGCGCCTGGCGCTCGCAGATCGAGGGGGTTCGGGTGGCGGACAGCCTCCGGGGCCAAGGCATCGGCAACGCCATGGTGCAGTGGGCCATCGAAGAGTCACAGCGCCGCGGCTGCACCCTGATGCAGTTGACCACGCACAAAACGCGCCGGGCAGCCCACCGGTTTTATGAGCGCCTCGGTTTCGAAGCGAGCCATGAAGGCATGAAGCTGGCACTGTGAGCCGCGGGACAGTCGCTGCCTGCCGAGAGTACCTGGGGGCGCACGAGCGCCACGTCGTGTAACCGATGCCCGGGGCCAAACAGCAAACCCTCCTTCACAGCACGTGATGGAGGGTTTGGTGTTTAAGACCGAAAAGTGATGGGGCGTTGGAGGAAATACTGCGGAAGGTGATGGGGCGTTGCTAGGCCTTCTTCGGGCTCTTCGCCACAAACAGCGTCTCCGCCTGCTCCAGCGACATGCCGTTGGTTTCCGGCACCTTGAACATCACAAAGAAGAACGACAACGCCGCGAACAGTGCGTACATGGCGTACGTCAGCGGCAGCGACCCGGCGGCCATCACCGGAAAGCTCAGCGTGATGGCAAAGTTCGCCACCCACTGCGCGGCTGCGGCCAGGCCCAGTGCGCGGGCGCGGATCCGGGACGGGAAGATCTCGCCCAGGAGCACCCACACGAGCGGGCCCCAAGATGCGCCGAAGCTGACCACAAAAACGTTCGCGGCCACCAGGGCCACGGGACCCCAGGCGCCCGGCAGGGAAATCTCCTCACCGGTCCCCACCGCGGAGGAAAACGCCAGCGCCATGGCACCCAGGGAAACTGCCATGCCCACTGAACCTGCCAGCAGGATGGGCCGCCGGCCGATCCGGTCCACCAGCGCGATGGCCACGAGCGTGACCAGAATGTTGGTGATGGAGGTGGCCACCGAGATGGCGAGCGAGTCCTTCTCCTGGAAGCCCACCGCCTTCCACAAGGTGGTGGAGTAGTAGAAGATCACGTTGATGCCCACGAACTGCTGCAGGACGGACAGGATAATGCCCACCCAGACCACTGCCTGCAGCCCGAATGCCTTGCCGCGGAGCGAGCCCTTCTGTCCGGCGAGCTTGTCCTCCTCGATGGCCTCCCGGATTTCGCGGATGTGCCGGTCCGTATCCTCTGCCGGAGCAATGGTGTCAAAGACCTTGCGCGCCTCATCCTCCTTGCCGAGGAACACCAGGAAGCGCGGGGATTCGGGAAGCGTGAAGGCCACCCAGCCGTACACCACGGCCGGCGCGGCAGCGGCGAGGAACATCCAGCGCCACGCCTCAATCCCGAGCCAGAAGGCCTGGTCCGCACCGCCGGCGCTGGTGGCGAACAGGGCGTCGGACAGGAGCGCGGCGAAGATACCGGTGGTGATGGCCAGCTGCTGCAGCGATGCCAGGCGGCCGCGGACCTTGCGCGGCGAAATCTCGGAGATGTAAGCCGGTGCGATAACGGAGGCAAGGCCGATTCCCAGGCCGCCCACCAGCCGCCAGAAGATCAGGTCCCAGATGCTGAACGCGAACCCGGTGCCGAGGGCGCTGACCAGGAACAGCAGCGCACCGAGCTTCATGGCGGGGATGCGCCCGTGCCGGTCGGCCACCTTTCCGGCGAGGAAGGCGCCGGCGGCACAGCCCAGCAGGGCGATGGCCACGGCGAAGCCGGTCACGGCCTCGGAGAGTGCGAACTCGTCCTTCATGGCGTCCACCGCGCCGTTCACCACCGACGAATCGAAGCCGAAGAGGAATCCGCCCACTGCCCCCGCGAGGGCCAGCCAGATCACCCGCTGCGGTATCCGGGCGGTTGTCTGCTCCTGTGCAGTGGGCATGGTTCTCCCTGGGTTTGGGGGTCTGATGGATGCGGTGCGGACGTCGTCGGCTGCGGTACCGGTCCAGATGGCCGGCGCACACGCGCTAAACAGTGTGGCACGTCACCGGCCGCTGTTCCACTCGGGGTCTGCAGGGCTGACTTTTCGCCCTGTAACCAAGGCAACCTGTAACCAAGGCAACCTGTAACCAAGGCAACCCTGTAACTAAGAACGACGACGGCGGGATGGCCGCCGTCGTCGTCTTGGCTTGGGAGCCGCCCGCCTTAGTGCACCGCCGCGGTTTCCTGCGGGGCAGCTTTGGGGTCCGACAGTTTTTTGTTGGGCAGCGCGAAGCTGATGAGGAATGCGATGCCGGTGAGGACGGCTGCCGTGAGCATTACGGCGTCGATCGCATAGGCAAAGCCCTCCGTGATGGGCCGGGTCAGCGTGCTGTTGGCTGTATGGAGCCAGCTGGTGTCATTGAGGGAATCGTTGGACGCCCCGTTCTGGAAGAACTCGTACAGCTTGGCGTTGGCGGGGTCAGCTGCCACCGCGGGGTCCCGCAGGACGGCCTGGTAGTCGGCGCTTCCCATGGCGGTTTTCATGCTGTCCGCGATCCGGCTCGCCGCCAGGCTGAACAGCATGGAGATGAACACCGCCGTGCCCACGGCGCCTCCCATGGAGCGGAAGAATGCTGCAGAGGACGTGCCCACACCCATGTCACGGCGCGGCACGGACACCTGCATGGCCAGGGTGAGCGGCTGCATGCAGAAGCCCAGGCCCATGCCAAAGAACACCGCGATCACGCCGGGAACCCACAGACCCGTGTCCACGCCCAGGGACAGGCCCATCACTACGGCGGCGGCGGTGAGGATGGCCGTGCCCATGATGGGAAAGATCCGGTAGGTGCCGGACGATGAGATGGTGCGCCCGGCCGTGATGGAGCCGGTGAGGATACCGACGGTGAAGGTGATCATCATCAGGCCGGCCTCGGTGGGAGTGAGGCCCTTGACCAGCTGCAGGTACATCGGGAGCATGGCGATGGCCCCGAACATGCCGATGCCGATGATGAAGTTCAGCAGCGATGACAGGCCGAAGGTGGCGATCCGGAAGAGCCGCAGGGGGATCAGCGCGTAGTCGCCGGCCCGCTTTTCGGCAAGCAGGAACCAGGCGATGCCCACCAGGCCCAGGCCGTAGCAGAGGGAGGAGTTCAGGGACGCCCAGCCCCAAGTGCGGCCCTGCTCCGCAACCAGCAGGAGCGGCACGATAGCCAGGGTGATGGCTGCCGCCCCCCAGTAGTCGATCTTCTGCTTCACGTGCTTGGCCGGGAGGTGGAGGAACAGGAATACGACTGCCAGTGCTGCCAGGCCGATGGGCAGGTTGATAAAGAACACCCAGCGCCAGCCGTCAAAGCCCAGGATGTTGGCCGAACCGGCGAATGCGCCGCCCACCACGGGGCCCAGCACGGAGGAGATGCCGAACACGGACATGAAGTAGCCCTGGTACTTGGCCCGGTCCTTCAGGGACACGATGTCGCCGATGATGGTCAGCGCGAGCGCCAGCAGGCCGCCGGCGCCCAGCCCCTGGACGCCGCGGGCTATGGCGAGTTCGGTCATGGAGTGGACCGAGCCTGCGTACAGGGAGCCTGCCAGGAAGATGATGATGGCGGCCAGGTACAGCGGGCGGCGGCCGAAGATGTCGCTCAACTTGCCGTACAGGGGTGTGCTCACGGTGGACGTGATGAGGTACGCGGTGGTGGCCCAGGCCTGGAGCGAGAGCCCGTCCAGGTCATTGGCGATGGTGTAGATGGACGTGGACACGATGGTCTGGTCCAGCGAGGCCAGGAACATGCCCAGCATCAGGCCGACCATCACGGTGACAATCTGGCGCGGCGTGAGGGTTTCTCCGGCGGCGCGCGCGGCAGTGGGTTGGGACATGGATGCTCCAAGGAAGAAATAAGCTCTGATAGTTGCTTTCAGTAACTATCTTATGCCGGGACCTATTCCCTGATACCGGAAGTTGTTTTCTCCTGCGGCCTGGCCGCCTTTAGCGCTCCACCAGGATCCCGTCCGGATCGCACCAGATGATGGAGCCGGGGCGAATGGTCACAGCGTCGATCTGCACGTCCACATCTACTTCGCCGGCCCCGGCTTTGGCGCTCTTGCGCGGATTGCTGCCCAGGGCCTTTACCCCGAGGTCCAGCTTGGCGATCGCCTCCCGGTCCCGGATTGCCCCATTGATGACGACGCCGGCCCAGCCGTTCGCCACGGCGCTTTCGGCGATCATGTCCCCCATCAACGCCGTGCCCAGCGAGCCGCCGCCGTCCACCACCAGGACGTTCCCGTTACCTGGCGTGGCCAAGGTGGACTTCACCAGGGCGTTGTCCTGGAAGCAGCGGATGGTCCGGACCGGGCCGCTGAAGTGTGAGCGGCCACCGAGGGACTGGAACTGCAGCGACACTGAGGCCAGGTCTTCGCCGCGCTCATCGTAGAGGTCTGCGGTGTTGACGGCCTGGGCTGATTGGCTTCCTGCAGCTGTTGTCATGCGTTCTCCTGAATTTTGGGCGCCGCTGGAACGCAGTTTGCGGTATGACAAGCGGTGCAATGAAGCCCACGATAGTCTGATTTTCAGAATCACGAACTGTTCCAGGGGGAACCAGCCATGAGCCTGTCCAACACACCCGCACCGCCGGATCCAGGCGCGGCAGCGGACGGCACGACGGCGGCACTCGCCGAACCCACCCGGAAGGTCACCGCCCGCTGGGTCACCGGCCTGGTGCTGGTCAACGTTGGCATTAATGCGGCTTTCTTTGGACCCATCAACGTCTTTATCGGCCAGCAGGCTATCGGCATTGACGAGGACAACAAGGAAGCCATTCTGTCCCTTGTGACAGCGTGCGGCGCCGCCGTGTCACTGGTGGCCAATCCATTGTTTGGCGCCCTCTCTGACCGCACCACCTCCCGCTTCGGTCGCCGGTCGCCTTGGGTGCTGGCTGGTGCCATCCTGGGAACGGCGGCGCTCCTGGCCCTGTCAGGCGCAACGACTGTAGCTCTGATGGTGCTCTTCTGGTCCCTGGTCCAGTTGGGCGCAAATGCCGCCTACGCCGCAATCACTGCCGCCGTCCCGGACCGGGTGCCGGTGCTCCAGCGCGGGAAGGTGGGCGGACTGGCAGCAATGGGCCAGACGCTTGGCGTCCTCACGGGCGCGGTATTCGGCGCCGTCGTGTCCGGCAACTTCATGGTGGGCTACTGGCTCTGCGCCGCAGCCCTTCTCCTGTCGGTGCTGCCATACCTGTTCCACCGGGACGATCCCGTGCTCCACAAGGGCGTCCTGCCGCGCTTCCGGCTAAGGGTGTTCCTCCGCGGGTTTTGGATCAGTCCCCGGCTTTACCCGGATTTTGCCTGGGCCTGGCTTACCCGCTTCCTGGTGAACGTCGGCAACCAGTTGACCATCGTCTACCTGCTCTTTTTCCTCCGAGACATCCTGAAGCATGAGGACCCGCCGGCGGGCGTACTGGTCCTCACCGGCACCTACGCGCTCATGGTGATGATCACCGCGGTGGTGGCCGGCCCCTGGAGCGACAGGGTTGGCCGCCGCAAGCCGTTCGTGATCGGCTCCTCGGCCACCATCGCCCTGGCGGCTCTGATCCTGGCGTTCTTCCCCGTGTGGCTTGGAGCCCTGGCGGGGGCCGCCGTCCTGGGGATCGGCTTTGGGGCATATCTGGCGGTGGACTTCGCCCTGCTGACGCAGGTCCTGCCCCTGGCGGCGGACCGCGGGAAGGACATGGGCGTGATCAACGTGGCCAATTCCCTGCCGCAGGTGGTGGCCCCGACTCTCGCATTCGTGGCTGTGAGGTATGCGGGCGGCTATATTTCGCTGTTCATAACCGCCGCGGTCATCGGCCTGCTCGGGGCTGTTTTTGTGGTGAAGATCAAGGGCGTCCGCTGACCTGCCGGGATGCCGGAAGTAAGACCACTGACGAATTACCCCGCATAGGTTTCCCGTATAGTTGAACCGGATCGCAGGCGGTCCGGGATGGGGACGCTCCCGGCTGCTGCACCGTCAAAACTCAACCCGGAATACAGATGCCTGAGACTCTTCCAGATCATCCGCCCATGGCCGCCATGCCCTCAGCCCCGCGTCAGCGGCTGCGCTATTCCCGCATCCTGGACAGTGCCGCCGGTTTTGCCCGGAAGGGCCTCGAATCCGTGGACCTGACCGAGGTGGCGGCCAAGGCCGATGTTCCCCTGGGCACGCTGTACCGCTACTTTCCCACTCCAACCCACCTGATGCTCGCGCTCTACCGGCACCAGCTCGGTGAACTGCAGGTCGCACGGCGGACCACCCCCGCCAGGTTCCGGGGCCGCGCCCTGGGTGGACTGGTGATGGAGATCTTCCACATGCGGGTGATGCAGCCCGCAGTGGAGCAGTGCCTGATCCGCGGTGTGTACCTTCCGGACCGGGACACCACCACCCTGCTGCGCGACATCGACGCACTGGGCGAAAAAGTGGTTTCCACTGCCTGCGGAGACGCCGTTGCGGCCCGGGTGCTCCTGTTGACCGTCACTGGTCTGGTCCAGTCCGTCCGGAACCGCCGGCTCTCCCTCTTCGAGGCCGAGGAAGACCTCAAAAAGGCCTGTGCCCGGCTCGCTCCGGTCGCCGGAGGCAGCTACACACTCCACCAGAGCGCGTAACTGGCCTAGACCAATTAACCATTAAATCGGGCTTATTGCCGTGGCGTGGATCACAGTGGGGGCTGGAAAAGCGTTTTAGCATCACTCGCCGCCGTCAAATCGTCTCCAGGTGCCTCCTTCCGCTGCCTACCATGGGGAATGAGCAGCAGGGAGCATCCCCGACGCTCCCACGGACCCGCCACCCCTCGGTAATCCGCCGCACCTCTTCCAATGCCTCAGGTCCGTTGGGCCTGAGCTCCATGTGCCGTGTGACCACGGCGAGCACCAGGAGACAACGACGTGTCCATTGACGCAATTGCAGCTACCGACAACTCCGCCGCCACCGCGCTGACCGAAGCCGAGATCTTCGACGCCCACCAGGGCGGCAAGCTCTCCATCGCCAGCACCGTCCCGCTGTCCAACAAGCGCGACCTGTCCATCGCCTACACTCCCGGAGTGGCTGAGGTCAGCCGCGCCATCCACGCCAAGCCAGAACTGGCCCGCACCCTCACGTGGGCCGAGCGCCTGGTGGTTGTGGTCAGCGACGGCACCGCCGTGCTGGGCCTGGGCAACATCGGAGCCAGCGCCTCGCTGCCCGTCATGGAGGGCAAGTCAGCCCTGTTCAAGACCTTCGGAGACCTGGACTCCATTCCGCTGGTCCTTGACACCACGGACGTGGACGAAATCGTCGAAACCCTGGTCCGCCTGCGCCCCAGCTTCGGCGCCGTCAACCTCGAGGACATCTCCGCACCCCGCTGCTTCGAGCTGGAGGAAAAGCTCATCGAGGCGCTGGACTGCCCGGTGATGCACGATGACCAGCACGGCACCGCCGTCGTTACCCTGGCAGCCCTCACCAACGCCGCCAAGGTGACCGGCCGCGAGCTGGACGGCCTGCGCGTGGTGGTCTCCGGCGCAGGGGCGGCCGGCATCGCCGTCGCCGAAATCCTGCTGGCCGCCGGCATCACCGACGTGGTCCTGCTGGACTCCCGCGGCATCATCAACGCCGGCCGCAAGGACCTCGCCGCGGACCCGGCCAGCAAGAAGGCTGACATCGCCGGCCGCAGCAACCCCCGCGGCGTGGAAGGAGGCCCGGCGGAAGCCCTCGCCGGTGCCGACGTCTTCATCGGCGTCTCCTCCTCGAAGCTGGACGAAGAGCACCTCGCGCTGATGAACCAGGACGCCATCGTCTTCGCCCTCTCCAACCCGGACCCGGAGGTCCTGCCCGAGGTCGCAGCGAAGTACGCCGCCGTAGTGGCCACCGGCCGCAGCGACTTCCCCAACCAGATCAACAACGTGCTGGCCTTCCCGGGCATATTCCGCGGCGCCCTCGACGCCGGGGCCCGCCGCATCACTCCCGCCATGAAGCTTG